>NZ_DLNP01000004.1:12809-178045 GCF_002478355.1 Brevundimonas sp. UBA7507
GAGTTGCGGACGGCGAAGCGTTCGCCCGCCGCGCCCGCCACGAACAGACGGCCCGAGGTGGCGCCATAGAGAGTGGTGTTGCCACAGACCTGCTGGTCGGCGCGCCACTCATGGGGACGGACGTGGATGTCGGCGCCGGACAGACCCTTGCCGACGTAGTCGTTGACCTCGCCGGTGACGTCGAGGATCAGGCCCCTGGCCCCGAAGGCGCCGAAGCTCTGACCGGCGATGCCTTCCAGCTTCAACTTCAGGCGGCCTTGCGGACCCTGTGGGCCGAACTTGCGAACGATGGCCGAGGAGACTCCAGCGCCCGCCGTGCGCTGGGTGTTGTTCAGCGGATAGGACAGTTCCAGCGTCTGGCCGCGCTCAAGGAAGGCGGCGGCGTCCTTCAGCACCAGGGCGTCGATGCTGTCGGGCACCGGGCGGCGGACCTTATCGGCCCAGCGGCCCGGACGGTCGACGTCGACCTTCATCAGCAGCGGATTGAGGTCCAGGTCGTCCAGGTGCGAACCGCCGCGCCGCGTCTGACGCAGCAGGTCGGTGCGGCCGACGATCTCATCAATGGTGCGGGCGCCGATGGAGGCCAGGATTTCGCGGACCTCCTCGGCGATGAAGGTGAAGAGGTTGACCACCTTCTCCGGCGTGCCGGTGAACTTGGCGCGCAGGCGCTCGTCCTGCGAGCAGACGCCGACCGGGCAGGTGTTGGAATGGCACTGACGCACCATCAGACAGCCCATGGCGATCAGGCCTGAGGTGCCGATGCCGTATTCCTCGGCCCCCAGCAGCGCGGCCAGAACCACGTCGCGGCCGGTGCGGATGCCGCCGTCGGCGCGCAGGGACACCGAGGAGCGCAGGTGGTTCAGGCTGAGCACCTGATGGGCTTCGGCCAGACCGATCTCCCACGGCATGCCGGCGTGCTTGACCGAGGTCTGCGGCGAGGCGCCTGTGCCGCCGTTGTGGCCGGCGATCAGGATGGCGTCGGCCTTGGCCTTGGCCACCCCGGACGCAATGGCGCCGATGCCGGTTGCCGACACCAGTTTGACCGTGACCTTGGCGTCGGGATTGATCGCCTTCAGGTCGTAGATCAGCTGAGCCAGATCCTCGATCGAATAGATGTCGTGGTGCGGCGGCGGGCTGATCAGGGTCGTGCCGGGCACGGCGTGGCGCATCCGGCCGATGAACTCGGTGACCTTGAAACCCGGCAGTTGGCCGCCCTCGCCGGGCTTGGCGCCCTGGGCCACCTTGATCTCGATCTCGCGGCACTGGTTCAGGTATTCGGCGGTGACGCCGAAGCGGCCCGAGGCCACCTGTTTGACCGCCGAGTTGGCGTTGTCGCCATTTGGACGCGGGACGTAGCGCGCCGGATCCTCGCCGCCCTCGCCGGAGACGGCGCGCGCCCCCATCCGGTTCATGGCGATGTTCAGGGTCTCATGCGCTTCAGGCGACAGGGCGCCCAGGGACATGGCCTGCGACAGGAAGCGGCGGCGGATGTCCGAGACGCTCTCGACCTCGTGCAGCTGGACCGGGGTCAGGCCGTCCTTGAAGTCCAGCAGGTCGCGTAAGGAAAGGTCCGGCTGTTCGCGAACAGCCTCGGAATACTGCTTGAAGCGCTTGTAGTCGCCGCGGTTCACCGCGTCCTGCAAGAGGTGGATGGTCTTCGCGTCATGGGCGTGGGCCTCGCCGCCCGCACGGATACGGAAGAAGCCGCCCATGGACGGCGACGGGACCGCCGCGCCGAAGGCTGCGGCGTGACGCTTCAACGCCGCCTGCTCCAGACCGGCCAGACCGATGCCGGAGATACGCGACGGGGCGCCGGGGAAGAACTCGGCGGCCAGGGCGCGGGACAGGCCCAGAACCTCGAACTCGCAGCCGCCGCGATAGGCCGAGATGATGCTGATGCCCTTGCGCGCCAGCACCTTGAGCAGACCGGCCTCTATGCCGTGCTTGTAGTTCAGGCAGGCGTCGTGGAGCGTTAGGCCCGGATAGGCGCCGCGATCCAGACGCTCCTGGAACAGCTCCTGCGCCAGCCACGGGTTGACGGCGGTGGCGCCCACCCCGACCAGAACGGCGAAGGCGTGGGGGTCCAAGGTCTCGGCCGAACGCACCACCAGCGAGCAATAGGTGCGCAGGCCAGCTTCGATCAGGCGGCCGTGTGTCCCGGCGACAGCCAGGATCATGGGCGCGGCCAGACGCTCGGCCGAGGCGTGCTCGTCGGTCAGGACGATCAGGGTGGCGCCTTCGCGGGCGGCGGCCTCGGCCTCGTCGCGGATGCGGTCCAAGGCCTGACGCAGGCCCGCGCCAGGGCGGTCATCTTCGGCGGGCAGCGGATAGGTGCAGTCGATCACCGTGGTAGAGCCGTCGGCGACGACGCCCAGCAGGCGCTGGTACATGCCGGTGGTCAGGACCGGGCTGTCCAGCACGAAGACCTCGGTCTGGGCCTCGTCCTGGGCCAGGATGTTGCCCAGGTTCTTGAAGCGGGTCTTCAGGCTCATGGCCCCTGCTTCGCGCAGGGGGTCGATGGGCGGGTTGGTGACCTGGCTGAAGTTCTGGCGGAAGTAATGCGCCAGCGGGCGGGGCAGGCTGGACAGGACGGCGGGCGGGGCGTCGTCGCCCATGGAACCGACCGCCTCCTTGCCGTCGCGGACCAGGGCGTCCAGCAGCAGGTCCAGATCCTCGCGGCTGAAACCGGCGGCGATCTGGCGGCGGATCAGGGCCTCGCCGACGGCGGCGCGCGGCTCGGGTCCGGGGCCGATAATGGGCTCCAGATCGACCATGTTCTCCAGCCACTGCTCATAGGGCTGGGCGGCGGCCAGGGCGTCGACGGCCTCATGCTCGTCATAGAGGCGGCCGTGCTTCAGATCGACGGCGATCAGCTTGCCGGGGCCGATGTGCAGGCGGCGCTTGATACGGCCCTCGGGCAGGGGGACCAGACCGGCTTCGGAGCCCGCCAGCAGCAGGCCGTCCACGGTCTCGACGGCGCGGAGGGGGCGCAGGCCGTTGCGGTCTTTGCCCGCCACGACCCAGCGACCGTCGACGGCGCACAAGGCGGCGGGGCCGTCCCACGGCTCCATCACGGCGTTGCAGTAGGCGTAGAGGGCGCGGTGCTCGGGCTTCATCACCACGTCGTCCGAGGACCAGGCCTCGGGGACCAGCAGGGCCTTGGCCAGGGGGGCGGGCCGCCCGGCGCGGACCAGAACCTCGAAGACATTGTCCAGGGCCGCCGAGTCCGAACCGCCCGGCTGGACCACCGGCTTGACCTCATGGTCGCGGTCGCCGAAGGCCGAGGCCGCCATGCGGATCTCGTGGGCGCGCATCCAGTTCAGATTGCCCTGAAGCGTGTTGATCTCGCCGTTGTGGGCCAGCATGCGGAAGGGCTGGGCCAGCTTCCACTCGGGGAAGGTGTTGGTCGAGTAGCGCTGGTGGAAGACGGCGTAGCCGGCCTCGACCGTGGGGTCGTTCAGGTCGTGATACAACTGACCCAGCAGTTCGGCGCGGATCATGCCCTTATAGACGATGGAGCGGGCTGACAGGGAGCACAGGTAGAAGCCGTTCAGGCCGCTCGCCTGCACCGCCTTTTCAATGCGGCGGCGACACAGGAAGAGCTCGCGCTCCAGTTCCTCGATCTCCATGCCTTCCGGCGCGGCCAGCATGATCTGCTCGATTTCCGGCCGGGTGGCGTCGGCGCGGACGCCCACCACCGACAGGTCCAGAGGCGTTTGGCGCCAGCCGTAGATGTAGAAACCCGAGCGGATGGCCTCGGCCTCGACGATGGCGCGGGCGTGGTCCTGGGCGCCCAGATCGGTGCGTGGCAGGAAGACCTGACCCACGGCGATGGGGCCCGGGCGCAGGGTCTGGCCGACGGCGCGCACCTGGGCCGCGAAGAAGGCCTGGGGCAGTTCGATCATGACGCCGGCGCCGTCGCCGGACAGGCCGTCGGCGTCGACCGCGCCGCGGTGGGCCACGGCCTTCAGCGACCTGATGGCCATGTCGACGATCTCGCGCCGGGGCTTGCCGTCGATGGCGCAGACCAGACCCACGCCGCAGGCGTCGCGTTCCGACGCCGGGTCATAGGCGCCGCCCTCGATCAGGCGGGCGCGGTTCTCTTCGTACTGGGCCAGCCAGTTCTGTTGCGATGCGTCGGTCATGCCGCGGCTTCCTCGGTACGCGCGCGCAGGTAGCGGTCGATTTCAGCCGCGGCGTCCTGGCCGTCGCGCACGGCCCAGACGACCAGGGAGGCGCCGCGCACGGCGTCTCCGGCGGCGAACACGCCGGGCAGGGTGGTGGCGAAACCGCCGCGCGCCACCTGCAGGGTGTTCCATTTGGTCAGGCCGAGCCCCGCGTCGAGCTGCTCGGCGAAGGCCTCGGGCTCAAAGCCCAGGGCCTCGATCACCAGATCGGCGGGCAGGTCGAAGTCCGAGCCGGGCACCGGGGCGATGTCGCGGCGCCCGCCTGCGGAGGCTTCGGTCAAGGCCATGCGGTGGGCGCGGACGGCGACGACGGCCTCGCCCTTGGACATCAGGGCCTTGGGCGCGCCCAGCCATTCGAAGCGGACGCCTTCCTCCTCGGCGTTCTGCACCTCGCGGGCCGAGCCCGGCATGTTTTCGCGGTCGCGGCGATAGAGGCAGACGACGCTGGCGGCCCCCTGGCGGATGGCGGTGCGGACGCAGTCCATCGCCGTGTCGCCGCCGCCGACGACGACGACGTCGCGACCGGCGGCGTGGGGCGCGGACGTATCGGCGGCGTCGCCGCAGTCGACGCGGTTCTGGGCGATTAGGAAGTCGAGCGCCGCGACGGTGTCGTTCGGACCACGACCGGGCACGCTCAGGGTGCGGGCCTGATAGACGCCCATGGCCAGCAGGACGGCGTCGTGGCGCGACCGCAGCTCGTCCATCGTCACGTCGACGCCGACATTGGTGTTCAGCACGAACTGAACCCCGCCCTCGATCAGGCGGTCGATGCGGCGCTGGACGATGCGCTTCTCCAGCTTGAAGCCGGGGATGCCGTAGGTCAGCAGGCCGCCGGCGCGGTCGTGGCGGTCATAGACCGTGACCTGATAGCCTTCGCTGCGCAGGCGGTCGGCGGCGGCCAGACCGGCCGGGCCGGAGCCGACGACGGCGACGCTCTGGTCGCGTTCGGCCAGGGGACGGATGGGCTCGACCCAGCCGTTGTCGAAGGCCGTATCCGCGATCCAGGCCTCGACCGAGCCGATGGTGACGCCGTCCCAACCGGATTGTTGCAGGGTGCAGGCGCCCTCGCACAGGCGGTCTTGCGGACAGATGCGGCCGCAGATTTCCGGCATGGTCGAGGTGGAGGCGGCGACGCGCCAGGCCTCGCGCAGGTCGCCGTCGGCGGACAGGGCCAGCCAGTCGGGGATGTTGTTCTGCAGCGGGCAGGCGTTCTGGCAGAAGGGCACGCCGCAGTCGGTGCAGCGTGACGCCTGGGCCGTCCCGCTGGCGGAGGTCGGTTTGAGCGTGATCTCGGTGAAGGCGCGTATGCGCAGCTCAGCGGGCTGTTTCTCCAGCCGACGCTGCTCGATCAGAAAACCGCCAGGGTTGGATCGTCCGCCTTTTTGCATGTGCGTATTAAGCGGGCTACTGGCTCGCGGTGCAAAATAATTCTTCTTATTAGCTCTCGAAAAATATGAATTTGAAATATTATTGTCAGATAATTTGCGTTACAGCGCACAAATGACCTGTTTTTTGGTGTGCACTGCAACCTTCGTCAGGCGCGTGTCGCGTCGGGCGGCGTGGGCGGCGAGCGAAGGGGCGTGATTGTGAGCGCCGCCTGATCAGTGCGCGTTGTCATCAGTGCCAATGCGCCAGAAGCTGGAGGGGGATTCGGCTCAGCATGATTGACCTGGGGGTATTGATTTTCGGGCTGAGCGGACCGCGAGGGCGGCTTACTACTGCGGCCACAACTCTCGCATCCGCCGCACCAGTTCGGGCGAGGGCGGGCGGCCGCCCTGGGCGTCGGCGGGAGGCCAGCGGCCGGCCAGGACTTCGGCGCGCACGACCTGGGCCGAGGGCGGGGGGAAGCGCCAGCCGGCGGCGGTCATGCGGGCTTTGACGCGCGTTTCCGCCTGAGCCTCGGCGGGCTCGGCAGGGCGGACTGGAGCGTTCAGAGCGGCGGCGATGGTGTCGCCGTTAACGCCGACCGTCCAGGGATCGGCGCCGCGTTCCAGCAGAAGTTCGGCGATGCGGTAGTTGCGCATGGCGACGGCGGTTTCCAGCGGCGTGCCGCCGGTGCGGTCGGCCCGGTTCACGTCGGCCCCGTGATCCAGCAACAGACGCACCGCGCCGAGCGAGTTCAAGGCGATGGCCTCGTCCAGCGGCCAGAAGGCGTCAGGCGCGACCGGGTCAGGAGAAGCGCCTGCCTGAAGCAGGGCCTGGGCGTGCCAGGGCTCGCGGGCGCGCAGGGCCAGGCTGAGCGGGGTTTCGCCGTTCGGGCCGTCGGGCGGGGCGCCCTTTTCCAGCAGCAGGCTGACCATGGCCCGGTTGTCGCGCGCGACGGCCAGGGTCAAAAGATCCAGATTCCGGCCGTCGCCGATGCGGGCTAGGGCGGGATCGGCGTCCAGCAGGCGGCGGGCCTTGGCCAGGTCGCCGTCGCGGACCGCCTCGACCATGTCGCGGGTGGAATGGCCGTCCCGGCCCAACGCGGCCACGCTGGCCGGGGAGGGCAGGACGGTGCCGACGACGAAACCGTCGGCGCGGGCGTCGCAACCGCTCATCAGAACTCCAGCGAGAAGGATTGGCGTGAAGAGGCGCATCTTGGCGTTGAACGGCCTGCGGGTCGAGGCCGTTCCGCCTCCCTATCGCATGGCGTCCAGGCTGGACTGGAACCATTCGACGCCGTGCAGGGCGCCGGGCGTCCAGTTCCACCAGGACTTGTCCTCGGGCGGGGTGGGGGATACGGCGATGCGGTCGCCTACGGCCCCAGGCGCGTCGCCCGCCCATCCGCCGACCACGCCGCCGAGCGGGCCGAGCAGAGCCGTCCCCAGACCGCCGAGGATAATGCGGTCGCCGCCGTCCTGCAGCAGGCTGAGCGGGTCGCCCTTGAGGTAGAAGGCGTCGATGTCGGGCGTCGGGCGCCCGCCCGCCTGGGCGGCCTCGATCGTCGAGGCGTGCAGGCCGGAGGCGTTGAAGGTGTCCGCGTCGTGGCCCGACGCCAGGGACGCGGCCGAGGCCATGCCGCCGCCCAGCGAATGGCCGGTCAGGGTGACGTCCGCCTCGACGGCGGCCAGTCGCTGGCCGATGCGCAGGGCCTTGTCATAGTGCTCTGAGAACAGGCCGAGCGCCTGCTGGCCGTTGTTGACCCAGTCCTCGCCCGCCTGGGAGCCGCGGAAGGCGACGACGTAGCGGGTCTGGCCGCCCTCGTCGCTGACATAGACGCGAGCGCGGAACTCGGAATCGGCGCGCTCCAGCAGGTCGGGCGTCAGGCGCAGCCGGTCCAGGTCGTCCGGTCCCGCCACGCGCCAGCCGTCGGGCGGCGAGGGGGTGTCGTTGTAGACATCGGCCGACAGCGCCAGATGCGTGCGCGCGGCGTCCAGATCGACGACATTGTCCGAACGGGCGGGGGCGGCGACGGCCTGGGTCTGCACCGGCATGGCGGGCGGCGGCGCCCAGTCCAGGGCCACGCGCGGATCATCGTCGAAGCGCGCCGCCGCGGGCGCCGTCTGAGGTTGGAACGATGTCGCGCCGATCCGGTCGATCTGCATGGTCGCCTCCCGATCCTATGCAGTCACCCTATCGCTGCTCGCCGAACCGCGCTGCTAGGGTCTTCCCTAGACTGTGGGGCCTTAGCGCACCGCGCCTGCGTGCAGAGCCTGGTCGAAGGCGGTGCGGGCGGGGCGAGGCAAGGCGTCGATCCGTGCTGACAGCCATTCGGAGACGTCCTGGCCGGGAGCGGGCGGGGCGACGCCTGCGCCTTGAGCGAAGTCGGGCAGGGCCTTGGGGTTTTGCGACAGCGCGGCGGCGATTCCGCCTGTGAAGAAGCCTGCGTCCTCGGCGCGAGGGCGCCAGACGCCGCCGTCCTTTTGTTCGGAGGCGGACAGGGCGGGGACATCGGCTGTCAGCGCCGCCCATTGCCGCCCCAGACGCTCGCCTTCGCCGTTCTCCAGCATGGCGGCGGCGTAGGCCTGCAAGGCGCGGCGACCGCCCAGACCGCTTTGAAGCTGGTTCGCTACGCCTGCAGGGTCGGCGTCCACGGCGGCGGCGAGTGCGGACAGGGATGTCGCATCAATCCGGGCGGCGGCCGCGATGAAGCTCTCGGCTGTGACGACGGCCGCGGGCGTGGTTTTGGGCGTCTCGGGGGAGGAGTCGCAGGCGGTCAGCATGGTCAGGGTCGCCAGGATCGGGAGCCAATGGGGGGCAGGCAAGGCCGCGTCCTTTCCGTCCGGGCGCGGCCAGACTCTGAGGATCAGTTCAGCGGAATCCGCGTCACGGACTCCCAACCCTCGTTGTAGCTGACTTCGGCCGGGCCGTCATAGGGGCGGCGGCCGTCCGCGCCGGTCGGGGTGGTCAGAGCCACGATGCTCTCGAACAGGTCCGCCTGGCCGCTCTGATACTGGCTCAGGGCCGTGTCGAAGACCTGGTCGCTCAGCCAGCCGGTCGCATCGCTGACGCCCGGTCCGGGCAGTTTGCCGGTGGCGAAGCCGAAGATGGTCTTCAGAGTCTCGACGTTCTCGGCCGCGCCCTTGTTCACGCCCTCGAAGGCTTCATGCAGGGCGCCGGAGAAGTAGCCCATGCGCTCGGCGGCCGGATAGAAGACGCCGCCGTCCTGCTGCGTCGGGGCGGTGAAGCGTTGCAGCATGTCGCCCTTCAGATCATTGCCGCGCGCCAGCTGGTCGACCAGGCCGCGGATGGTGTCGGCGCCGCCGTCCTGACCCAGGGTCTCCTGCAGGAAGGCGGTCATGCCCTTGCCGGCCTGATAGTCCTGCTCCAGCGCCTCGACCACGCCGTTGACGTCGGATTTCAGCAGGCCCTCCATGCCGGCGCGGATTTCGTCGGCGGCGTCGCCGGTCCCGACCGAAGGCGTCAGCACGTCGTTGGCGCTCGAGACGCTGGCCATCTGGCGTCCCGCCAGTTCGAACACACGCGCCTTCAGCTCGGCGTCGGGGCTGGTGGCGGCGGCGTCGACGGCGGCGGCCAGCGGTCCGGCGTCATAGCTGTAGGTCGGCGCGCCGCCCTGCATGTTCGTGTACATGGTCTGCTGGGTTCCGGCCTCGAAGACGGCCGACAGCTGGGTGTCGCTCAACGAGGCATAAGCGGTGCTGAGCGCAGAGGCGTTGCCGCCCAGGCTGCCCAGCACATGTGCGACGGCCAGGCCCTCGGCGTCGCCCATGTCGGAGATCATCACGCCGCCCATGCCGTCGGCCTGGGTCGTCTGGGGCGCCAGGGCGGCGATGAAGCCGGTCTTTACGTCGGACGTCGCGTGGGCGGCGACACCCTGCGCCAGCTCGATCTTCTGCTCGCGGTTGTCATAGGCGTTGTAGACGCGCTCCAGCTGGGTCGCGTCCAGCGAGCCGCCTAGCGTCGTGTGCAGGTCACGGCGCTCGTCCACGTTCAGCCCGCCGCCCATGCCGAGGAAGCCGGAGTTGTCGAGTTCGTCCGTCCACTTGTTCAACTCGTCATTGGACAGTTCGGAGACGACGGCGTTGCGCTCCTGCGCCGTCAGGCCGTTCAGCGTGGCGTTGATGTCCCGAAGGTCGCCCTGGGAGACGTCGTTGAAGAAGCCTTCGTCCAGGCGGTCGCGGATCGTGTCCAGCGCCTGATCGACCCGGCTGGTCGAAGGCGACCCCGCGGCGGGGCCGCTGACGGGCGAGGCCAGGACGCGGGTTTCGACGGACGACGAAAGGGGCATGACGGTCATGACCGGCTCCTGCACGATACGGGCGAATACTGGAGCGAGCCTATGGCCGGGGCGAAGGCGGCATAAGCTGGGGGCGTCCTTAGCTAGGGACATCCCCTACGTCCGGCGGGCCGCGAACGGCGCCGCTAGGGAAAGCCCCAGATTTCAGACGCGCGAGGAGAAAGCAGAATGGTCTGACGGATCACCGCGTCTTTTGGAGCCGACCCATGTCTCTCGCTGCTTCCTCCGCCACCAGCCTGTCCTCCGCCGCCGGGGCGCGCGACGCCGCGCCCGCCCACACGGTCCGGGCGGGCGAGACCCTGTCCGGGATCGCCGAACGCTATGGCGTCAGCGTGGGCGATCTGCTGGCGGCGAACCGCCAGATCACCAATCCGAACATGATCCATCCTGGCCAGACCGTGACGCTGCCGGTCGGCGCGGGGGAGGGGCGAGACGCGACGTCGGCCGAGGCGACGGTCTTTCATACGGTGCGCGGCGGCGACACCTTGTCGGGCATCGCCCAGCAATACGGGATGAGCTGGCGCGAGCTGGCGGCGGACAACGGCATCGCCAATCCGTCGCTGATTCAGGTCGGCCAGCAGATCCGTCTGAACGGTGCGGCGCCCGAGACGGCGACGCCGGTCCATTCGACGCCCGTTTCCGAACCCGCCGCCGAAGCGACGCCCGCGACGGCGCAGGAAGGCGTCAATCCGAACCTGGGCGCCCTGTCGGCGCGCTATGAGACCGGCGGGCGCGGGCCCGGCACCGTGTCGTCCGGTTCGGGCGATCCGGGCGGCGTGTCCTACGGCTCCTACCAGCTGGCGGTGAACCGCAACCGGCCGCAGGAGTTCCTAGCCGCCGACGGGGCGCGCTGGGCCGATGAGTTCGGCGGGGCGGCGGCGGGCACGCGCGCCTTCTCCGACACCTGGCGCGCCATCGCCGCGCGCGAGCCGGAAGCCTTCCAGGCGGCGCAGCACGCCTTCATCGAACGCACCCACTATGACGTGCAGTCCGCCCGGATCGAGAATGCGGGCCTGGACATCTCCAACCGCTCGCACGCGCTTCAGGACGTGGTGTGGTCGACCTCGGTCCATCACGGTCCGAACACGGCGGTCGTCACCCGCGCCATGGCGGCGGTCGAGCGCCAAGGGATCGACGCTTCCAGTCCCGACTATGATCGCGCGCTGATCAACGCCGTCTATGACGAGCGCGGCCGTCGCGACGGCAACGGCGAACTGGCCTACTTCTCCAGCTCGCGCGCCGATGTGCAGGCGGGGGTCGCTCAGCGGTTCGAGGACGAGCGCCGCGACGCCCTGAACATGCTGGACGGCCGCTGACCGCATGACGGAATCCAGCGCCGTCTCCGGCGCGAACGGCGCCTCGGCGGTTTCCGCCGGGGCGTCGTTTGCTGAGGGCCGCGCATTGGCCGTCGGCGCCGCCGTTCAGGTCATGGCCGAACTGGCCGGCGCGGTCCTGCCCGATCCGGCGGACAGTCTGGATCGCGGCGTGGCCCTGTCTCAGGTCTGGGCCGAGCAGGGCCAGCAGGGGGGGGCGGCGGTCGGCGGCGACATGCGCGTGCTGGCCGCTCAGACCGGCCAGGCGGTCGCGGCGCGGCTGAGCGCCGTCTCTCCGATCGAGACGGGCCGCATCGACCGCGCCCTGACCGATTTCGTGCGCGCAGTTCAGGATCACGCCCGCGCGACGCCGCACCTGACCGCGCCCGCCGTGGTCGAGCCCATGCTGCGGGCCCTGGCGGCGGGCCTGGCGCGCGAGGAAGGCCCCGCCGCCGCCCGCGACAGCGCCGTCGAGCAGTTCGCCCACATGGTGGACGCTGCGACCGACGCCCTGAACCGACGCTGAGCTCAAAGCTGTTCTGGCGAAGAAAAACCCCGCGGACCGAAGGCCGCGGGGTTCCGCGCTGAACCGCAGGTAAGTTCAGCGCGTCGGCGTTGGGCCGAGGGCGACGCGCGGGCTGCCGGGCTCGCTGGTTTCAGAGGCGCCGCCCAGGGCTTCGGCCAATCCGCTCAACACGCCGGTCAGCAGCCAGGCGCCCAGGACGCCGCGCAGGGCGTCGCTGAAGGCCTGAAGCGCCTCGGGCAGGCCGGCGTTGCCGATCTTGGTCAGGTTGAAGTCTTCCTGGCTGACGGCGTCGCCGGTGATGCCGCTGGTCCAGCCCGATCCGGCGGCGTCGTCCTCGCGGATGGTCAGGCCGTCGCGATAGGCGGCGTCGATGGCGTAGCCGTTGTTGCTCATGCTGATGTTCAGGTCGCCCAGCTGGTTCTGGCTGACGCCGTCGATGATCATGGCCTGGTCGCCGCGCGTGATGACCAGCTGGCTGGTGACGGTGGCGTTGGGATTGTTGCCGAAGGGCTCTGTGTTGACGGTGATCTTGGTCCCGTTCTCGAGCTCCAGGCTCATGGTGTCCCAGAAGTCGCCGATGTGCTGGCCGTTGTAGTTGAAGTGCGGATCGCCCCAGATCTGGGTGACGTTGCCGTCGGCGTCGCGCACCACGAACTCGGAGTTGGCCTCGTTGATCTCCAGCGTATAGCCGTCGCCCAGGTCCACCGTGGCCTTGCCGTCCTGCGGCATGGAGGCCGAGAAGGCGGGGGCGGCGGGCTGGAAGGCGCCGTTGAGCATCACGCCCAACTGGAAGCCCATCTGGGCGAAGTTGGCCGCCGTGGCCATACGGTCGGCCACCGCGCCGAGCGCGAGCGTCCCGACGGCGGTGGAGAAGGCGGTGTTGATGTTGGTCATCGCGTGCGGCCCCAAGTTGATCGTGCTGATCGACATCGGACCACGCGGGGGCGGGGCTTCACAGTCGGGACGGTCCCCATCAGGGACGACCCTAGCTTCCTAGCTTGAGCGTCGTCCCATCGCCTTCAACACCTCCAGAACCGTGTCGTGGCGGCCCATGATCTCGTTCAGCAGGGTCTGCACCAGGCCGGTCATCATGATCAGGATGATCAGGGTCGCGAGCCACGCCTTGATCGACAGCGACAGGGAGAAGACGTTCAGCTGCGGCGCATAGCGGTTGACCAGGCCCAGGGCGCCGTCGGTGACGAACAGCACCACCAGAACCGGCGAGGCGAACAGCACGGCCAGGGTCATCAGCCGTGTGAACTCGCCCTCGAACAGGCTGAGGCTGCTCATGGTCAGCACCGGCGTCAGGCTGCCGATGGGCCAGATGACGAAACTGTCCAGTATGGTGCCGACCAGCAGCAGCAGGCCGCCCGAGAACATGAAGACGAAGTTGGCCAGCCGCCCCAGGAACTCGCCGTTCAGCGACGTCTGATGCCCGCTGAGCGGGTCCACCACCTGGGCCATGGTGGCGCCGACCTTGGTGTCGATGATCTGGCCGGCGGCCTCGAACGCCCACAGCATGGTGGCGAAGAAGAAGCCGATGACCACTCCGACCAGAGCCTCCTTGCCGAACAGCAGGATCCACTGAACCGTCGGCAGGGTCATCTGGGCCACCTGCGGCTGCATGGTCAGCACCGCCAGGCCGAACACCAGGAAGATGGAGTTGCGAACCATCGCCGGAACCGTCTGCGGCGACAGCAACGGCATCAGCAGGAAGGTCGTCGCCACCCGCGTGGTCGACACCGCCACCAGGATGGCGTTGTCGAACAGACTGTCCAGACCTTCGAACACCTAGCGGCGCACCAGGGCCGGAAACTCGGTGAAGATGCGGTCGCTGAACTGATACAGCGATCCGCCGATCAGCGCCGCCGTAGCGAACAGGGTCAGCACGATGGCGAAGAACTTGGCCGTATACTGCAGGGTCTGTTCCTGAAGCTGCGTCGCCGACTGGATCACCGCCACGATCAGGCCGACGATGGAGGCGGCGATGATCGGCGGGGCCGACAGGAACAGGACGAGCCAGAGCGCCTGATTGACGAGCTCGATGGCCTGGGCGTTCATCATGGGCGTTCTCCTAGACGTAACTGAGCACAAGGCCGTGGGACAACTTCACCCACCCGTCGATCAGCACGAACAGCAACAGTTTGAACGGCAGGGAGACGGTGGTCGGCGACAGCATCATCATCCCCATCGCCAGCAATATGTTGGACACCACCAGGTCTATGATCAGGAAGGGCAGGAAGATCAGGAAGCCGATCTGGAAGGCCGTCGCCAGCTCCGACACGGTGAAAGCGGGCACGACGACCAGGAAGTCGCGCGCAGTGATCTCGGCGCGTTTTTCAGGGGTGGAGATGCGCTGGGCGGTGCGCAGGAAGAAGGCGCGCTCGCGCTCGGACGAGTGCTTGATCAGGAAGTCGCGCAGCGGCTCCTTGGCGCTGTCGGCATAGGCGAACAATTGCTGGGTGTCGCTGAGGGCGGCGGTGGGCGGCATGTGGTTGGTGGCCTCGGCCATGCGCTGGCCGACCGGGAACATGACGTAGAGCGTCAGGATCAGCGCCATGCCGTTCAGCACGATGTTCGGCGGCACCTGCTGCAGGCCCAGGGCGTTGCGCAGCAGGGACAGCACCACCACGATCTTGGTGAAGGACGTCACCATCACCGCCACGAAGGGCGCGAGCGCCAGCAGGATGACGGTGACGAGCGCCGATCCCGGCGAGAACTGGGACAGGTCCATGTCAGACGGCCTCCTTCGGGTCGGCGACGGCGTCGATCAGCACGGCGTAGGCCTCGCCCAGGGACACCAGGCGGCCGCGCGCGAAGGCCTGGCCGGCGCTGCGCAGGGTGACGCGCATCTCGGCGTCCAGCCCGTTCAGGGGCAGGACGGCGCCGGGGCGCAGTTCGGTCAGCGTCTTCAGCGGTACGACGGTCTCGCCCAGATCGACGATCAAGGCGATCGGCGTGTCGGCCCCCGGCGTCAGTCCATGCTCGTCTTTGGCAGGCGGGGCGGCGGCCTCGGTCATGCGGCTTTCCTTGCGTTGATGGGTGAAGTTTCGGGACGCTGGGGCGAACAGGCCGACGACCGTCCCGCCGGGAATCGACAGGCGTGCGGACCAGGCTCTCTCCAGAGCGGGGATTAGCAACAGGTCGCCCGCGCGCAGGCTCGACAGATCAGCCGGAGACAGTCGCGGCCCTTCGACCAGCAGTCGGGCGGGCAGGGGCAGGTTCAGTCCCGACGTTGCGTCTCCGGTGCGGCGCAGGCGCAGGGCTAACGCGGGCGGCACGGACAGGCGCGCCTCATGCAACGTGCGCTCGCCGTCGCCGAGGCGGACCTCGACGTGCGCCGCATCGAACGTGTCGGAACGCACGCCGACAGGCGTCAGCGCCTCGGCGCCTGCGTCTTCCAGCGCCGCCAGCAGCGGCTCCAGCGTCGAGACGGCGGCCAGCAAGGCGGCGTGGTCGCCATTCTCGAAGGCCGCGCCGTCGATCGTCAGGGGCGCGACACGGACGGGGCCGTGCGGCGTGGTGAAGACGACCTGTTCGCCAACGAAGGCCTCGTCCTGATCAGGGATCAGGACGCTGACGCGCAGTCCGTCCAGAACCAGACCGTCCAGGGCGGCGACGACGGCCGCGCGTGCGCGTGCGGTCGGCTCGTCCAGCCGGGGCGGGCGCGCGGGCGCGAGCGAGGAGGGCAGGGCGTCCAGGGCCACGCTCACGCCTCCTCGACTTGGCCGGACACCGCCATGCGGACCAGATGGGTCAGGGTCGGCGCCTCCATCTTGGTCATGATGCGGGCGCGGTGCAGTTCGACCGTCTTGGGGCTGATGCCCAGGTCATAGGCGATGACCTTGTTGTAGGAACCGGCCACGACCAGATCCATGACTTCGCGCTCGCGCGCGGTCAGGCGAGACAACCTTTCCTGATAGGCGAGGGATAGCGGAGAAGCGGTTGTTTCGTCTTCTGTTTCTGATGGCGTCGTGCGGAAGGCCAGGGCGATGGCCTCTTCCAGCGCCTTCTCCTGAAAGGGCTTCTCCAGGAAGGTGACGGCGCCGCGCCGCATGGCCTCGACCGCCAGGGGCACGTCGCCGTGGCCGGTCATGAAGATCACCGGCTGATCCAGCCCGCGCTCGCGCGCCGCCTCCATCAGCTCCAGCCCCGACATCCCCGGCATTCGCACGTCCAGCAGGAAGCAGGCGGGTTCGGCCGGGCGCTCGGTCATGGCCTCCAGAAAGGCGGCGGGCTCTTCCCAGCACTCGACCTCATAGCCCAGGCTTTCCAGCCACCAGGCGGCGGACTGGCGGAACTCGGCGTGGTCGTCGACCAGGCAGATGCGGCCGGACGGCCCGTCGGCCGGTGTTGCGACGGCGCTCATGAGCGGGCCTCCTCGGTCGAGATTTCGGCCGCGGCCAGCGGCAGGGCGATGTGAAAGACGCTGCCGCCCGCCTCGCCGGGCGTGAACCACAGGCGGCCGCGGTGCAGTTCGATGATCGAGCGGCAGATGCCCAGGCCGACGCCCATGCCGCCGCTGCGGGTGCTGAAGAAGGGCGAGAAGACGCGGGCGGACGCCTCTTCCGGCACGCCCGGCCCGGTGTCGGTCAGGGTCAGCTCGATTTGGCGCGCGTCCAGGCTGTGACGCGCCTCTATGGTCAGTTCGCGCCGGGGCAGGTCGACGCCGCGCATGGCGTCCAGGGCGTTGCGCGCCAGATTGACCAGCACCTGCTGGATCATGACCGGGTCGCCCAGGACGGCGGGCAGGTCCGGCGGCGTGGCGGCGCGCGCCGTCACCCGGTCGCGGGTGATCTCCCAGTCCAGCAGGTCCAGGGTGTTGCGGGCCAGGCGGGCCAGGTCCAGCCGCTGCACCTGGGGCTGGCGCTGATCGACGAAGGTGCGGACGCGCTGGATCACGCCCGAGGCGTAGAGGGCCTGTTCGGTCGCGCGGTCCAGGGCCTCGGCGCCGGTCTCAAGCGTCAGGGCGCCGCGCTGCAGCCGCGCCTTCAGCCCGCGCAGGATGTTGGCGATGGAGCCGATCGGCTGGTTCAGCTCATGGGCGATCATCGTGGCCATCTCGCCGACCGACAGCACGCGCGAGGTGGTCAGCAGCTCCTCGCGGTCGGCCAGGTGGCGTTGTTGGGCCTCCTGACGCTCGGCGGCGTCGGACAGCTCCAGGAAGACCAGGCCGTCGGACAGGGCCAGGCGCGCGTCATGCACCCGGCGGCCGCCCGGCTGGACGATCAGGGCGTCCGAGGCGCCCTCGCGCCGCGCGGCCGCGATCGCCTCGGTCAGGCCGGGCAGGCGACATTCGACGGCCGTCAGGGCCTCGCCCTCGCGCCATTCGGGGAAGGCGGCGGCGAAGGCGGGGGAGCGCCACGTCAGGCCGCGCGCATCAAAGGCGGCGGCGCAGATGTTCAGCGCCGACAGGGCGGCGTCGGTCCATTGCGGCGCGTCGAGCGGGCGAAGGGCGGCGGTCATCGGCGCGCCTCCGGGGCGCGGGCGGCTAGGGAAGTCCCGCATGGCGAGGGCGCGCCGATGCGCCTAGATTGGCGGCCTAGCGTGGACCCTTCCACGTCGAGGAGACCGCCATGACCACGATCCGCACCGACAATGCGCCCCTGTCCGGCGTCTGGTCGCGCGATCTGTCGGCCTCGACGCCGCTGGGCGCCGAGGCGCGGGCTCACGGTCGAGGCGGCCAGGCCTTCGGCGATTTCACCGCCTTCGCGGGCGACGATGTGCGCGTGCGGGTGTCGGATCGGCTGGATATGGACGCGGCCGCCCGCGCCATCGCCGATCATCTGACCGAAACCCGCGACAACGGCTTCGGCTGACGTTATGCCTCGGTCATCGTGACCGATCTCGTTCTTAAGGCTGAACCCGACTGGGCCGCCGCGGCTCAGGCTCTGATCGACGGGCTGCATGGCCAGTCGACGCCCGATGCGCGCGTCACCGTGCTGCAGCGCGTCTGCGACGGTCTGGGCGAGGCGCTCTATCCCGGCTTCGTCAAGCTGCTGGCCGCCGTAGCGCGCTTCGGCGACGAGGAGGCGCGGAGGCTGGCCGCCGACGCCCTGGCCCGCGCCCTGACAACCGATCGCCTGCCCGCCACGCGCCTGCCGGCTTGGGGCGCAGCGGCCTTTTCGAGTCTGTCCGGCCCCGGCGGGGGGCTGATGACCAACGCCCGCAGCGTGGGACCGCTGGAGTTCCTGTGCGTCTGGCTGACCCGCGACGTGGTGGGTCAGCCGCTGGAGGACGAGGGGTTTGAGCGCGCGGCCGCCCTGGTGCTGACCCTGATCCAGACCTCGCCCGAGGCGGCGCGCCTCTATGCCGGAAAGCTGGCGGCGGACGCTGACAGCCCGACCGAGGGGCTGCACAATCGCCAGAGCCGCCGCCTGGTGCGGCTGACCGCCGAGGGGCTGGCGGCGGGCCGCGCTCCGGCCGAGACGGCGCGCGCCGTGCTGGACGCCGCCCGTGCCGATCGCGACCAGGGCCGCTGGGATTTCACGCCGCGCTGAGATCATGGCTCACCGCACCCCGTCCGGCGGGCGATGCTCGCTGTCGGGATCTGCGGGGGCGACGCGCACCTCGGACACGGCCACGCCGCGCGCCTCCAGCCGACGACGCATCAGTTCCAACGCGCGTTCCAGCTCGGGCGTGGGCCGCTGGTGGGCGGCCAATTGCAGCGTCAGGCCGCCGTCGGCCAGCCGCATCACCCCGAACCCGGCCAGGGCGAGGGTCCGGTCGGTGAACTGCACCTGCATGCCCTTGGCGGCGTCGGCCTGGGCCGCCAGCCAGGCCTTCTCCATCATCGACACCATGGCTTCGACGTCGCCGGTGAACCCCGCCGCCGCGGCGGGGCCGCCCTGGACGGCGTTCAGGCCGGTCGCGCCTGCGACGTTCAACTGTCCCTCGGCCTTGTCCGCCTTGTCGTCGGCCTTGGTCTCTTCGCGCCGCGCGTCGTCGGGGCGGTCGCGGACGGGTTCGGCGTCGTCGTCACGGCGGGCGAAGCGCGGCTGGCGCTCGCCGGATTCGAGCGCATGGCGGCGCGCGGCGGCCTGATCCAGGGCGGCCTCGAAGGCGCCGCCGCTCCAGGCCGAGGGGGCGGGGCCGGCGGATCGCGCGGAAGGCGCGGGCCGGGCGAGGGCGGAGTTGTTCACGGCGTCGGCCATCAGGCGCGGCCTCCCATAAGCAGTTGCAGGCGCGGGCGGCCCCGTTCCTCGAAATCGAGCTGTTCCTGATCCTCGCGACGCCCGGCGCGCTGGGCCACGGCGCGGCGTAGTTGGCCGTCGACGGCGTCGTGCCGAGCCGTGGCGCGCATCAGGGCCCGCAGAGCCTGATCCCGTTCGGTCTGGGCGGCGTCGACCGCCCGCTGATCCTCAAGGCGCGCCTCTGTCTCAGCCTCGCGACGATCGACGATCAGGCCGCGTCGCGACAGGGCGCCTTCGATCAGGCGCGCGTCGCCGCCCGCGCCCGAGGCGAACCATTCGTCCAGGGTCTCGATGTGGCGGCCCAGGGCGGCGATGGATTCCTCGCGCGCCTGCAACGCCGCTTGCGCCCGCGCCAGGGCGTCCTGGGCGACGGCGACCAGTCGGCGCGCGGCCTCGACCCTTTGCGCCCGCAGCCGAGCCAGGCGCCGCAGCAGGGTGATGCGGTCGCGCCCGCTCATGACGCCGCCTCGGCCAGCTGGGCCAGGGCCGCTTCGGCCGCGACGCCTTCATGCGCGCCCTGCTGCAACAGGGCGCGAAGGGCGGGCATCCGCTGCACGGCTTCGTCGGCCAGGGGATCGCCGCCGGGCTTGTACTCGCCGATCTGCAGCAGGAACTCGATCTCGGCGTATTTGGCCAGCCAGGCGCGCACCTTGCCCGCCGCCGCCTGATGCTCGGGCGAGGTCACGCGCGGGAAGACGCGGCTCAGGCTCGTTAGCGGGTCGATGGCCGGATAGTGGTTCGCCTGCGCCAGCTTGCGCGACAGATAGACGTGGCCGTCGAGGATGGAGCGGACCTCCTCGCCGATGGGGTCGCCGCCTTCCTCGTCCTCGATCAGTACGGTGTAGAAGGCGGTGATGGAGCCGCCCTCGATCGCGCCCGCCCGTTCGAACAGCCGGGGCAGTTCGGCGAAGACCGACGGCGGGAAGCCGCGCCGCACGGCCGGTTCGCCGACCGACAGGCCGATCTCGCGCAGCGCGCGGGCGAAGCGGGTGACGGAGTCCATCTGCAGCATGACGCGCAGGCCCTGGGCGCGGAAGCCCTCGGCGATGGCGGTGGCGGCGTGGGCGGCGCGGACGCGCTCCATCGCCGGGCGGTCGGAGGTGGCGACCACCACGACCGAGCGGGCCAGACCTTCCGGCCCCAGGCTGTCGTCGAGAAACTCGCGCACCTCGCGCCCGCGCTCGCCGATCAGGGCGATGACGTTGACGTCGGCGGCGCAGTGGCGGGCGAACATCCCCATCAGGGTCGACTTGCCGCCTCCGGCCATGGCGAAGACGCCGACCCTCTGGCCCACGCCGACGCTCAACAGCGTATCGACCGCGCGCACGCCGGTCGGGAACAGGGCGCTGATCGGCGGCCGGGCCAGAGGATTGGGCGCGTCGGCATAGACGTCGCGCAGGGCGACCGGCCCCGCGATGGGGCCCAGGCCGTCCAGCGGGCGGCCGAAGGCGTCGATGACCCGGCCCAGCAGGCCGGGGCCGCTGGGGACTTCGGTCCGGTCGTCGGCGGCGATGACCTCGGCTTCGGGACCGAGGCCGTTCAGGCTGGTCAGGGGCGTCAGTATGGCTGCGCCGTCGCTCAGGCCCACGACCTCAGCCTTGACCACGGGGCCGCCGGCGGGGTCGCGGATCTCGACCTGCTGGCCGATGCGGGCGTTCAGCCCGGTGGCGCGGACCGTGGTGCCGAAGGCCTGAACGACCCGCCCGCGTCGGTCTAGGGTGCGGGCGCGGCGCAGGGCGTCGTGCAGGCGCAGTTCGACGGCGTCGTGGCTCATGCGGCGCGCCCCCGCTCAAAGGCGCGCTCCAGGGCGGCGAGCTGGACTTCAAGTCCGGCGTGGCTGCGTCCGGCGGCGGTTTCGATGACGCAGTCGCCGGGGGCCAGGGCGTCGTCAGGGCGCACCTCGATCGCCGCGCCGATGGGCCACAGGCGGGTCGAGACGGCGCCGGCGCCGTCGGGCGCGACGTGAACCACGACCGGCGCCTCGGGCAGGACGTCCTTCACCGCCCGCTCGGCCAGGGCCGCCAGCACGGCCTCGGGCGCCAGTTCGGCGGTGATGCGGCGCACCACATCCAGCGCCAGACGGCCGGCGGTTTCGCGCAGGCGCTCGCGTTCGGCCTCCATCTCGCGGTGCAGGCGGGCGGCGCGTTCGGCCACGTCGCGCGCGGCGGCGGTCAGCCCGGCCTCATAGCCGGCGGCGTAGCCGTCGGCGCGACCCGCCTCGCCCTCGGCGGCGCGATGGGCTTCGACTTCGGCCAGCCGCGCCCGGGCCTGGGCCAGAAGGTCGACGGCCGTTTCGACGACGGCGCGTTCCTCGCGGCGAATGACGGGGCGGTCGGTCAGCAGGGCCGCGTCGGGCGCGGCGGCGATCAGGTGAAAGCTCATGCGGCGGCGATCCCGCAGATTGGCAGGGCCAGGCGGCGCGCGGCCTGGGCCTGGTCGGCGTCGAGGCGGAGCAGGGGCGGGGCCATGCCGTGGGCCAGCCGCCGGGCCGTCTCGCCTGACAGACCGGCCAGAAGGGCGGCGGCGCCCAGACCTTCCAGCGCCTCGGCGTCCAGCGCGCCGACCGGCGGCGTCTCCGGTCGCTGGGCGGAGGGCAGGGCCAGGACAGCGTCGAGCGCGCCCTCGCCGATGCTGCGCCCGACGACGCCGAGCATCCGTCCGTCGATGCTGGCCGCCAGCCGCTCGGCCAGCAGCACGGCGCCGCAGGTCGCGGCCAGGCGGCGGCGCTCGTTCAGGGGCAGGGCCGACCATGCGGGCGCCTTCAGGATGGCGGCGTAGTCCATCGGCGCGCGCGGCGGCGTCAGTCGGCGGGCCAGGATGCGGGCGCGCGGGGAGCGCGCGGCGTCATCCGCGCCGTCCAGGGCGCGGGCCCGGCGCCACAGGGCGGCGCGTTCGGTCCTGGCGGCGCCCGGCGTCAAGCCTCGCCTCGCTTGGCGTCGGCCTTGGCGCGCGGCTTGGGTCGCCGATAGAGGCCGTAGATGCCCAGCCCCGCCGCGCCCAGGATCAGCACGCCCAGCGGCAGACTGAGCTGGGTGACGGCCGGCGCCTGCGGTTGGGTCAGGACTTCGGACGCCGGGAAGGCGACGACCGTGACCTTGTCGTAGGGCAGGCCCTCGATCGAGTTGACCACCAGGGCCTTGATCGAGCCGGTCTGGGCCGAGATGTCGTAGTCGGGCCGATGCTTGATGAAGACCGAGGCGGAGGAGGGCGGCTTCTCCTGAGCCAAAGGATCGCTTTCCGGCACGGCGATGTGGACGCGGGCCTGCACCACTCCGTCGATGGAGGAGATGGTCTGGCCCAGCTCCTGTTGCAGCGCGTACATCATGCGCATCCGCTGCTCCATCGGCGAGGAGACGAAGCCCTCCTTCTGGAAGACCTCGCCCATGCTGGCGAAGTTCTGGCGCGGATAGCCCCGGTCGTGCAGCAGGGCCACCGCGCGGGAGAAATCGCCGCGATCCGCCTTCAGCACCCAGTTGTCGCCGTCGCGGGTCTTGGAGGCGTCCAGCCCTTGAGCCTTGAGCACGGCGACCATCTCATTGGCGTCGCGTTCCGTCAGGCCGCCGTAAAGCTCCTGCTGGCCGCAGGCGGCGAGCAGGAGGGCTGCGCCCGTGAGGGCGGCGAGCGATCGGATTCGCATGACCGCCTCCCTCAGGACTGTTGCCGGAATAGCTGCTGCAGGCCGTCCGAGGTGCGGTTGGCCATGTTGGAGGTGAGCTGGCAGTTGAACATGAACTCGTGCGCGCGGACGGTCATCATGACCATTTCGCCCGGCGTCATGCCGCCGGCCTTGCCCTCGGCCGCCTGGGCCAGGGCGGCGAGGTCCGAGGCCTGGCCGTTCACCTGCTCCAGGGCGCCCATCATGGTCTTCATGACGCCGTTGGGCTCAGTCGGGGCGGCCGGAGCCGACAGGGGCGTGACGTGCAGCAGGTTCTGGAACTGCACTGCCTGACTGAGGGTGGCGTTGTAGGCGACGTCGATCTGCTGTGTCTGGGGTTGCAGCATTTCGGGCGGCATGGCCGCTGCGGCGGCCGAGGCTTCGAAGGACATGGGCCCCTCCTGTTGAAATGAAGGGCTCAGTTCTTGCGAGCCATAGTCTCCAGCGCCTTGCCGACGGAGTCGGTCGAGGTGGAGGAGGAGTTGGCCATGAAGTTCATGCGCATCGACTCGGCGGTCAGCATCGCCATGGTCGAGGGCTTGTCCTCGCCGCCCGGTCCGATCTGCTCGGACAGTTCGACGATGCGGCCGGCCTGGGCGTCCAGGGTCTGGCCCCAGGAATGGGCCATGGCCTCGAACCAGGAGCCGGGGCGGGCCTTGTCGCGCTCGCTGTTCAGACCGGGCGAGACGGCCAGCATGCCGAGGCCGTTCAGACTTTGGGATGACATGGGTATTCTCCTTTTGGGCTGGGGTCAGAAGTTGAGTTCGGAACGGGAGCCGTTGCGCTCGACCAGGACGCGGGTGTCCTCGATGGAGACGATGCGGTGGCCGGTCGGCAGGACGGCGCCGGGGAAGTAGCGGGCGCCGTCGGCGGTGGTGACGTGGCCGCGCTCGCCGCCGATCACCGACACCACCCGCTTGCCGCCGCCCTGCTGAATGTCTTCGAAGCGGCCGCCCTCGTCGGCGCCGGGCAGCATGCTGACGTCGATGCGGCGCAGGCCCTTGATCTCGCCCATGGCCAGCCGCTCCAGGCGGGCGGCCTCGTCCGGGTCGCTGCCGGTGACGTCCAGCCGCACCATGCCTGCGCCGACCGAGCGCGCGGCCGCCTTCACGCCGTTGGCGAGGTAGAGCTCCTCGACCTGGCGGGCGATGCCGTCGTGGGTCTGAAGCTCCAGGCGAGGGCGCCATTCGCGGGCGGCCAGGATACGTTGCAGGCGCACGCGCTCGGCGTCCGAGGCCAGCATCCCCTCGATGCGCAGATCGCCGGCCTCGGTCTTGGTGACGATCAGCTTGTCGAAGCCTTCCTCCGACAGGACGGCCTGGACCTTGGCGGGCTTGGGCTGCGACTTGGGCCAGGCGGGGACGCCCGTGCTGATGGCGAACAGGGCCGAGACGGTGATGACGGCGATCAGCAGAACCGGAACGAACTTGGCCGAGCGCGACACCAGGGCGTTGGTGTTGTTCAGCAGATATTGCCAGTTGCGGCCGTCGTCGGCCGGAGCCGCGTCCTCATCGCCATCATCGTCCGGCAAAGGGCGGGCGGCGGCCAGGATGCGCTCGGCCTCGCTCCAGCGTGGGCTTTCGGCCTCGCCGATGGCGACGGCGTTGTCGCCGATCAGCAGCGGCAGATAGAGGGGCAGGATGGCTTGGGCCGGAGCGGTCAGCTCATGACCCAGCAAGGTCACGGAGCCGGACGTCAGGTCCAGGTCGGCGGCGTCCGCTCGCGCCTTCAACGTCAGCCGCACCCCCTCGGCGCTGGCGTCGCGCAGGACGATGTCGGCGTCGAGGTCATGGCCCACGGCGATGACGCGGCCGCGCTCCAACGGCGCCGAGGCGCCGCGCACGCGCCCGGCCAGGACGCGAAGGACCAGGCTTTCGATCTCGGGTGCGGCGACGGCGTCGGCGGGCATGGCGGATCAGTCCTCGGCCGGTTCATAGGGGGTGAAGCCGGGCGGCGGCGCTTCGCGCACGGCGACGGCGGGCGTGGCGGCCGGGGCGGGCAGGGGGTCGTTCGGCGCCGAACCCTGGTTGAAGCCCATGCGCGATCCGCCCTTGGGCAGGGCCGGGGCGGCGGGCAGGGGCTGGGTCTCGGGCGAGCCGGGAATGGCGCCGAAGTCCAGACGCGGCGCAGGCGCTTCCTCGCCGATGGAGGCCAGGCGCGGCGTGATCAGGAACAGGCGCTCGATCCGGCCCGTCGAACGCTCCGAACGGCGGAACAGCAGGCCCACCGCCGGGATGTCGCCCAGCACCGGCACCTTGGTCACGGCGTTGACGTCCTGCTGCACTACCATGCCGCCCAGCAGCAGGCTCTGGCCTTCCAGGATCATGGCCTGGGTGTTCAGGGCCGCGCGCTGCACGACCGGGATGTCGTCGACGTCGGCGTCGGTCAGCGAGCCGTCCTCGATCTGGATCTGCATCCGGATACGGGTCTGGTTCTGGTCGCGCAGGACGTGGGGCGTGACCTTCAGCGTGGTCCCGGCGGTGACGTTGTAGAGGTCGACGTCCCGTTCGCCCTCCAGGCCGACGTAGAAGCTGCGGGTGTTCTCGAACAGGGCCTGGACGTTAGACAGGGTGACGATCTGCGGCCGCGAGACGATGCGGGCGACGCCCTCGTCCTCCATCGCCGTGATGCGCGAGACGAAGTAGTCGCCGTTGCCGATGATGGTTGAGATGGCCAGGCCGTCGTTGCGCGGGGTGATGTCCTGGCCCCGGCGCAGGCGTTCGTCGTTGCGCGTGCCGTCGCCGAACAGAATCCCGCCGCGCCCGTCGTCGAAACGCCAGCTGATGCCCAGCTTGCGTGCGCGGGTCGTGTCG
Source organism: Brevundimonas sp. UBA7507 (assembly GCF_002478355.1). Lineage (NCBI taxonomy): Bacteria > Pseudomonadati > Pseudomonadota > Alphaproteobacteria > Caulobacterales > Caulobacteraceae > Brevundimonas > Brevundimonas sp. UBA7507. The sequence goes on from NZ_DLNP01000004.1 coordinate 38,177, forward strand.
ATGTCGATGATGGTGGCCTGGATCTCGAGAAGCTGCGGCTCCTTGTCCAGGGCGGCGATCAGCGCCTCATAGGCCCCCATGCGGTCGGCCGTGTCGCGCACGATGACGGCGTTCAGGCGCGTGTCGGCCTGGATGCGCGCGTGCTGGACCGGCGCGCCGCCCGCCATCTGTTCATCGGCCAGCGCCAGGCCCAGCGTGTCCGGCGTGGGGGTGAAGCCGCCGTCGACATAGCTGGCGTCCATCAGGCCGTTCTGCGCCGCGCCTTGCGAGGCCAGGCCCTGACCGCGCAGGCCCCCGACGCGCGGCGAGCGGCGGGTCTCGATGCGCCGGGCGACGGCGCCGTTCGGGTCGTTGCTGACCATGGCGCGCAGGATGGAGGCGACGCCCGGAATGGTGACCTCGCTCTGGGCCGTCTCGAAGGTCACGTCGTCAGCCCAGGCGTAGCGCAGGGTGAAGACGCGGTATTCGTAGGTCGGCTGGGCGGCTTCGGCGCGGGCGCCGGGACCGGCGCGGGCGATCTCGTCGATCTGCTGGATGAAGCGGCGCGTGCCGTTGGCGACCAGCATCTGCCCGGCGGGCTGCAGGGTGTTGCGGCTGTCCAGCAGGCCCATTTCCTGCGCTGTGGCGCGCACGCGGCGCAGCATCTGCGGCGAGGCGGGGATCGACTGGCTGGTCAGTTCGGAGGTCTGATAGATGTAGACCGCCCCGCCGTCGTAATAGGCCACCAGGTCGAAGGCGTCGGCCACCTGGCTGAAGATGGTCGAAGCCGGGCCGCTGAAGGCGCCGTTCACCGTGCCGCGCAGGTTGGGGCTGATGATGACCGGCACGCCTAGTTGGCCGAAGAAGCTCTGCAGGAACTGACCCACCGGCTGCTCGCGCGGGGCGATCTGCAGCGTCTGGTTGCCGATCGGCGGGTCGCCCGCCGCAGCGGGCGCGGACAGGCCGAGCAGCGTGGCCAAGGAAGCCATGGCCAGGAGGGCGGTCTTGAAGCTCTGGCGAGCGGTGGGCGTCTTGATCGTCATGCAGGGTCCGTCGTTTCAGGCCGCAGCGGCCGTGGAGGCGGGGGGAGCGGAGGGGGCGGGAACAGCCGCCGGCGTCGCCGCGTCGAGGTCGGGCAGGGCGACCCGGCCGACGATCTCGAGCTTCAGGCTGGGCAGCAACTCGTGGAACGACAGGGCGGGGGTGTCGAACAGTTCAGGCTCGACCAGCTTGCGGATGTGACGGCGCAGGTCGATGGCGGCCAGCACGGCGTCGGCCTCCGTATCGCGCACGGTCTTCTGCACGGCCTCGATGATCTGGCGGGCCATGTCCGGCTCCAGCGCCAGCTGTTGTCCGGCGCCGCCGACGCGGATGGATTCGCGCAGGTGCTTCTCCAGCGCGGGCTCCAGCACGGCGGCCTTCAGCACGCCGTCGGGGGCGTAGCGGTGGCTGATCTGGCGACGCAGGGCCACGCGGGCGAACTCGGTCAGGGCCAGCGGATCCTTCTCGCGCTGACCGGCGTCGGCCAGGGATTCCAGGATGTCGCGCAGGTTGCGCAGCGGCACCTCTTCCTCGGCCAGACGGCGCATGATTTCGGCGATGCGGGCCAAGGGCAGGGCGCGCGCGACCTCCTTGACCACCTCGGGATAGCTCTCGCCCGCGCGGTTCAGCAGGATCGAGGCCTCCTGAATGCCGATGAACATCCCCGCGTTGCGGCGCAGCAGGCCGCGCACCCCGGCCAGAGTCGCATCCAGCGCATCTTCGGCCGGGCCGGGATCGCCCGCGCCCAGAGGCGCCTCGAACGCCATTAGCCGCCAGCGGTCGGCCGCCTCGGCCGGGCCGTAGCGCACGGTCACGCGCGGCAGGGCCACGCCCAGCGACGCCTCGAACTCGTCCAGCAGGGTCTCCAGGGCGGCGGTCAGGCGCTCCGGATCGGTCGCGCGCAGGGCGCGGCCGTCGATCTCCAGCAGCAGAGGCGTCATGGCGGCGCTCTCGGTCGGGCGCGTCTGGGTCGAGGCGATCGGGCCGTCGGCTTCGGCGGCGGCGCGGCCGCTCAGGGCCTTGACCTTGCGCCCGGCCGACTTGCGCCAGCGCGGCTCGATCATGATGGAGGCGGTCATGGCCGCCGCGCCCAGCAGCAGGAAGACCACGGTCGGAAAGCCCGGCACCAGGGCCAGCAGCCAGCACATCCCGCCCGCGACCAGGAAGACCTTGGGCTGGGCCGACAACTGACGATGCATCGAGGCGCCCAGGTGGGCGTCGGTCTCGGAATCGCCGCCGCGCGTCACCAGCAGGCCCGCCGACATGGCCGCCAGCAGGGCCGGGATCTGCATCACCATGCCGTCGCCGATGGTCAGGATGGAGTATTTCTGGACCGCCGCGCCGAAATCCATGCCGTTCTGCAACATGCCCACGGCCAGGCCGCCCAGCAGGTTGATCACCACGATGATGATCCCGGCGATGGCGTCGCCCTTCACGAACTTCATCGCGCCGTCGAGATTGCCGTTCAGCTTGCTCTCCATCTCGAGCAGGCGGCGACGGCGCTTGGCCTCGTCCTTGTCGATCAGGCCCGAGCGCAGGTCGGAATCGATCGACAGCTGTTTGCCCGGCATGGCGTCCAGGCTGAAGCGGGCGGCGACCTCGGCCACCCGTTCGGCGCCCTTGGCGATGACGATGAACTGCACGACGGTGATGATCAGGAAGACCACCAGGCCGACGACCAGATTGCCGCCCGCCACCATGTTGCCGAAGGTGTTGATGATCGCCCCGGCATGGCCTTCCAGCAGGATCATCCGCGTCGTCGCGATCGATAGCGCCAGCCGGAACAGGGTCGTGATCAGCAGCAGGCTGGGGAAGACCGAGATGTCGACGATCGAGGCGATGTAGATCGACACCAGCAGCATCACCACGCCCGCGCTGATGTTGATGGCCACCAGGGCGTCGATCGCCAGCGACGGCAGGGGCATGATCATCATGGCGATGATCGCCGCCACCCCCGCCACCAGGAACAGGTCCGAATAGCGGCCGACGCCTCCGCCGTTTTGGCGCAGGCCCAGCAGTTTCAGCGGGCTGGCGAGGGACATGGACGCGCCTTGTGGCTGCCGGCGGATCAGGCCGAACGGAGATCGTTGAGAGCTATCGGAAGGAGGAACGGCGGGCGGTGAGGAGCTGGTCGTAGCGAGCCATGACCTTGCGGACGTAGTCCTGGGTCTCGCGGTAGGGCGGGATGTTGCGGCCGTAACGCTGCACGGCGCCTTCGCCCGCGTTGTAGGCGGCCAGCACCAGGCGCAGGTCGTTGCCGAACAGGCCCTGAAGCGTCTTCAGGTAGCGCGAGGCGGCGCGAATGTTGGTCTCCGGCTCGTGCAGCCGCATCTCGTCGGCGACGCCGAAGCGGCGGCCGGTGGCGGGCATCACCTGCATCAGGCCGCGCGCGCCGACGGGTGAGCGGGCGTTGGGATTGTCGGCGGATTCGACGCTGATGATCGCCTGCAGCAGGGCCGGGTCAATGTCGTGCTCGCGCGCCGCCGCGACGATCAGATCGCCGTGCGGCGTCCGGCTGCGATGCGCGCCCGCGTTGATCGTCGGGGAGCGGCGCGTGTAAAAAACAGCGGTTTCCGAGGAACCGATCACCTCGGTCGGCGACTGATTGTCATAGATCAGCAGTTGCTGGGCCGCCTGCGCCTCCCGCGGCGCGGGTGTCGAGCAAGGCTCTGATCCGAACGCTCCGCTTCCCAGCGCCAGGGAAAACTGGGTGACGGAAGCGGCTGAAGCGACCAGCTGCGACGAGGTAGCGCTGCAGTCTTCCGCAATTGCGGAATGATTCCATACAGTAATTATAAGTATTACTGTGCCTGTTACCGAGCAAAATTGTCTCACTTCGTATTTCGCCCGAAGCTATGTGAATTTCGATCTTGTGTGACAGCGATATTATTGCTCATGAATGTTGTCAACGAGATCGGTAATGAAAATTTTTGCCAGTAGGGTTAACCCTAGCTTGCTTTTTATCTGAAGCGATCAGAGTGCGGATAAAGGATAAGCTTGACCATAAGCTGTGCTGTTTCTGTATTCGGCAAGGCTTGTTTCTGGTGTTTTTTCTAGTTGTTCGATGAGGCGGAGCGCAGGTGGCGGAGAAGAACGACGGCGGCGACAAGACAGAGCGGCCGACGCCGAAACGGCTTCAGGACGCGCGCAAGAAGGGCGACGTCGCCAAGAGCAAGGACGTCGGCTCTACCGCCGTGCTGCTGGCCTGGCTGCTGGTCGGCCTGATGCTGGCGGGGGCGGTGTTCGAGAATTTCGCCGCCCTGTTCGACGACGTGTTCCGCGTGATGGATCAGCCGTTCGGCGACGCCTTCGAGCAGGTCGCCTGGTCGGCGGCGCGGCGGTTTGTCTATCTGACGGCGCTGCTGCTGTTGCCGGTGGCCCTGTTCGCGTCGCTGATGGAGTTCCTGCAGACCGGGCCGGTCTTCACGCTGGAGAAGATGACGCCCAAGCTGGACCACCTGAACCCCGGCGAGGGGTTGAAGCGGATGTTCAACACCGACAACCTGTTCGAGGTGGCGAAATCGCTGGTGAAGACAGCTCTGCTGCTGGGGCTGGCGGGGCTGATCCTGTTCGGCCAGTTCGATCGCATCCTGCGCCTGCCGGCGGCCCAGCCGGGCGAGGTGCTGGGCGCGTTCGGCGCGGCGGGGTTTCACCTGCTGGGCTGGACCCTGGTGGTCTTCGTCTTCGTCGCCATCCTGGATTCGGCCTATCAGCGCTTCAGCTTCATGAAGCGGCTGAGGATGAGCCGACGCGACATCCGCCAGGAAGCCAAGGACATGGAGGGCGATCCCACGGTCAAGGCGCGACGCCGTGAACTGGCTCAGGAGTGGGCGCAGTCCAGCGCCGTCGGATCGGTGCGCGGTGCCGCCGCCCTGGTGGTCAATCCGACCCACATCGCCGTGTCCCTGGCCTATGATCCCGGCGAGCACGTGGTGCCGGTGGTGGCGGGCAAGGGCGACGGCCTGATCGCGCGCGCCATGCGCGGCATGGCAGAGCGCGAAGGGGTGCCGATCATCCGCAACGTCCCCCTGGCCCGCGCCCTGCACGAACAGGTGCCGGTCGAGGCCGTGGTGCCCGAAGACATGTTCGCCGCCGTCGCCGAAGTGATCCTGACGGCGCGCCGCCTGCGCGACGAAGCGGCGCGCGGCGAGACGCTCGCCCCGGTCGACCTGTCGGACGAAGGCGAAGGACTGGGCGACGCCGCCGGGTCCGAGGACGCTTTTCGCCGCGCGCCCCTCTTTCCCGCCATGCCGGACGACGGCGTGGCTTCCGCCTCGGAGACCCGATGACGCCGCTCGCCTTGCTGATGGACTTCCTGACCGTTCTGGTCGCCCTGGCCCTTGTGCTGGGCCTGGCCTTCTTCTCGATCCGCATGTTGAAGAAGGTTCAGAGCGGCGCCCCCAGCGGGGATGAAATCCGCTTCATCCGCTCGCTGCCGCTTGGAACGCGCGAGCGGGCGACGGTGGTGGTCTGGCGCGACGAGGTGCTGTTGCTGGGCGTCACGGCGGGCGGGATCGCCGTTCTGGACCGCCGCGCCCGCACGCCCGAAGAAATCGCCGAGGACGCCGCTCGCGCCGAGGCCGCGCGGGTCCAGACGGCGGCCGTCGCCGCCCGCGTCCCGCCGCGCCTGCGCCGCTGGCTAGGGAAGTCCCTAGCTGGGGAACGGCCTGACTACCGAGGATAGGGGGCGGGTGGTTTCGTGAGGTCGTCGGGTTTCCGGGCGAGGCGCCTGGCCGGCGAACCGGAAACGCACAACTTGGAGATTTGGTTATGTCACTTCTTGGCAGCGTCGGCGGCGGCAACCTGTTCAGCACGCTGGTCAGCACAGTAGCGCAAGCTGCTCTGGCGACCGTCACCGGCGGCGCATCGGCCTTGATTCAGGCGGCTCTGACCCAGGTCATTTCGTCGATCGGCCAGCAGGTCTTGCAGCAGGTCGGTCAGGCTTTGAACCTGCCGCAATCGGTCATCGATCTGTCGATCGGCGCCTTTGCGGCGGCGACGGGCAACTCAGCAGGCGCCTTCCAGAGCATCGGCGAATCCGCGGCGGGCCTGGCGCAGGCTACCGGAGGCGGCGCCTTTGAAGCCGGCGGCATCGAGCGTCAGATGAACGACATCGTTCAGGATCTGGTCGACAAGACCCTGGAGAAGGCCCGCACCGGCGGCCGCGATGAAGAAGGCAACGCCGTTCCCGGCGGTCTGAACGGCAAGAGCTTCATGCTGCGTCTGGCCCTGGCTCTGGGCAGCGTCTTGGACGCCAAGATGGAGCGCATGGCCGAGATCGGCGAGAAGATCGACGCCGAAAGCCAGAAGAAGAAGCCCAAGATGGGCAGCCTGTCCGCCGAAATGACGGCTGTCGGCAAGGAGTTGGACTTCGTGTCCCAAGCCCTGAACAACGCCCTGAAGTCGATCGGCGAATCCGCTTCGACCCTGGCTCGCAAGCAGGGCTAAGGCCGAAAGGGCTGATTTGTGGGACGGCGGGCGAAACCTTCGCCCGCCGTCGTGCTTTTGAGGAATGAGCGTTTTTCAGAGTGATGGAGAGGCGGAGATGAGCAGCAAGCAGGTGTTTCTGGCGGGAGCGGTCGCAGCGGTTCTGCTCTGTGCGTCTCAGACTCAGGCTCAGGATTACGCCTTCCAGGGCTTCGCGACGGCGGACGCGATGAACCAGATGCACGCCGCCATGCGCGACAACATGATGGAGTCGTCCTCACAGGCGCGCGCGCCGTCGCGAGGCGGGGCGGCCGCAAGCGCGGCGGCGCAGGGGCGTCGGACGAGGGTGCAGACCACTTATCGTTCCTCGCCGGCCGTCTCGACGCGCGTGCGTGCGCAGTTCGCGGAATTCATAGAGCGGACTTCCGGGCGCGAAGCCGCTGAACGGACGCGTTCAGCTTTTCAGAGCGGCGACCCGATCGCCAGTTGGGCGGGCATCGTGCGCGAGGATGGCCTGCGTACTGGTGATCTGGCCGACGCCATGGCGGCCTATTGGATTCTCAATTGGATCATGGCCAATCAGGGCGACAACAATCGCACGCAGGCGCTGGCCGTACGCGATCAGGTGCGCGGGGTCATCGGCGGGTCGCCCGCCGTGGCGCGACTGGGCGATGCGGGGCGTCAGGAGATGGCCGAGGTGCTGATGCTGAACTTCCTGGTGCAGCAAGCGACTTATGTGGATGCGATGCAGCGGGGTGATCAGGCGATGATGCGGCGTCTGGGCGATGCGGCTGTTGCGCGGTTCCGTAACGAAATGGGTGTTGATCTGCGTCGATTGCAGTTGACCGACGCGGGCCTGGTGTCTGCCTCTTGAAAGGGGCAGGGCGACAGCCCGGAGGCCAAACCTTCAACTGAACCGTCAGCGACGCAGGGGCCGGGCGTGCTGTTTTTTGGCGTGGCGGGTCTGGCGGGGGCAGGCCTGAGCGCCTTGGCGCTTTGGGTCATGGGGCGGCGGCGCGGCCGAAAATAAAGCGAGCTCTTGTGGAACGTTGGCGGGCGACGGTTGTCGCCGCCATGCCGTTTTGCGTTTGCGCGGGAGCGTTCGAAGCGGCCTGCGTCAGGCGCGCTGGACAACATCAGTATATCGTATACCTTATTCTCTCTCTTGAGAAGCTCTCAGGGGAGGGAATAATCATGAATGCGAGTAAGACGCCACGCGCCATCACGGGGCGCTGGAGGAGACGAGTTTTGGCGGCGGGCGTGAGCCTGGGCGCCATCGGCGCGCCGATGGCCGCCTTGGCGCAGAGCGCCGCGCCTGTCGGCGACGAGCCGGCGCAGGTCGATGAGATCGTGGTCACGGGGTCGCGCCTGCAACGCAGCGGGCTGGATGCGCCGACGCCGACCATGGCCATGACAGCTGAGACGATTGAGGCGAAGGGCATCACCAACATCGCCGAGATTCTCAACGAGATGCCTCAGGTGGCGACGGGCCTATCGAACGCCAACACCAGCTACAGCTTCGGCAACATCGGTCTGAACCAGGTCAATCTGCGCAACCTGGGCGTCCGCCGCACCCTGACGATGGTGAACGGCCGCCGCAGGGCCGGCACGCCGGACGACTCCAACTTCCTGGCCTTTGACCTGGGCAATATTCCCGCCGCCCTGGTGAAGCGGGTCGAGGTTCAGACGGGCGGCACCTCGGCCGTTTACGGCGCTGACGCCGTGGCGGGCGTGGTCAACCTGATCCTCAAGGATGATTTCGACGGCTTCGAAGCCAACGTTCAGTACGGTTCGGACGAGGGCGGCGACTACGACACCCTGACCTATGGCCTGACAGCCGGAGTCAACTATGACCGCGGCAACGCCGTTCTGCACGTCAGCCGCACCGAGAGCGGCGGTCTGACGCGCGGCGACCGGGGTTTGGGTACAGCCTATCGCTTCGTGTCGAACCCCGCCAATACGGGGCCTGCCGACGGCATCCCAGCGCGGATTCCCATGCGCGACCTGCGCTATGCCTATTTCGCGCTGGGCACGCCGACGAGCTATCTGCCGTTCGGTGAGAACGGCGCCTGGACGGATGTCATCTTCGATTCGGCCACCCAAACCTTCCGTCCGTTGAAGGCCGGTGAGCGTGGGGTGATCGACCGCTCCTATTCCACGGAAGAGGGCGGAAACCAGAACGCCGACACCCTGGTCGCGCCGCTGGAACGGACCAATGTCTACGCCAAGGCAGACTATCGTCTGACGGACAAGCTGAAGGTCTTCACCGAGGCGGTCTTCGCCGACATCACCGCCCGCGACCGCATCAGCGCAGTGTTTGATTCCAACGCTTCCATATCTATCGACAATCCGCTCATGCCCTCGGCGGTACGAGACGGCTTGGTCGCGGCGGGAAGAAATTCCATGGGGTTCGCCCGCTCGCACGATGAGTTCGGCATGCGCGGCACAGACATGAACCGCAAATACTACAGCATCGCCGCCGGGCTGGAAGGCGAGTTGGGGGAGACGTGGAAGTGGTCTACGGTCTTTGAATACGGCAAGTCGCAGACTTCCAATCGCAATTTGAACGACCGGATCGACGAACGCTGGTTCGAAGCGCTGGACGCCGTGCGTGACCCGTCTAGCGGCGAGATCGTCTGTCGTAGCGTCGAAGCTAGGGCGCGGGGGTGCGTGCCGGTGAACATCTTCGGCCAGGGCACGATTTCGGCCGCAGCCGTCGATTACATCCGCGCCGATCACACCTCGACCACGGACACCAGCCAGACCCTTATCCAAGGCTTGATCGCGGGCGATCTGTTCCAGTTGCCAGCAGGAGCGGTGAAGATGTCGGCGGGCGCTGAATACCGCAAGGACGAGATCGACTTCCGCCCGTCCTACGTCTGGGAAAACGCGCTCGGTTTTTTCGCCAGCCAGTTTTCGCCGATTCAGAAGAGCAACGAGGTTCGCGAAGCCTTCGCTGAGATTCTGGTCCCCCTGGTCCGCGACAAGCCCTTCGTCCACTCGCTGGAGATCGAAGGGGCCTATCGTTTGTCGGACTATGAGCGTGCGGGCAGCGTCGATTCCTGGAAGCTGGCCGGCTCCTGGGCGCCGATTCCGGACATCCGTTTCCGCCTGACCAAGGCGACCGCCGTGCGCGCGCCGTCGCTGGGCGAGATGTTCAATCCGGGCAGCCGCGGCGCGGCGGGCCTGAGCGACCCCTGCGATCCCAGTCTGCTGGACAGCGGCACGGAAAACCGGCGCAAGAACTGTCTGGCCCTGGGCTTCGACCCCGTCACCTGGGATCCGATCACGCGCCGCATGACCACCCTGGTGTTCAGCACGGGCAATCCTGATCTGGATGTCGAGGAAGCCGACACCATGACGGTTGGAGCGGTGGTGCGTCCGCGCTTCTTGCCGGGGTTCGCCTTCTCGACCGATTACTACAAGATCAAGCTGGACGGCGGCATCTCCCGCATCGGCGCCCAGCAGACCGTCGACAACTGCGTCGACCTGCCGTCGCTGGACAACCAGTTCTGCGGCATGCTGACCCGCAAGCCGGACGGCAATCTGTATGAGGTGCTCGACAGCTATATCAACGTCGCCTCGTTCGAGGTAGAGGGCGTCGATTTCGAGGCTACCTATCACGCTGAGCTGGCCGATCTTCTGCGGCGCGACGGCGACCTGGGCCGCATCAGCCTGCAGGGCGTCGCCTCTTACCTGAAGCACAACATCTTCATTGATCGGGATGTGGCGACGGGCGACGAGACCGCCTTCGACTATGCCGGCGAGGCGGCTAATCCCAAGTGGCGCGGCATGTTGAACGCCACCTATTATCGCGGGCCGATCCAGGTGAACTGGTCCAGCCGTTTCGTTGATGAGACGGTGACGAACAACCGGCTGCCGAACCCGGCCGAAGACATCGGCAGCTACTACAACATTCCATCGGTCTGGTATCACGACCTGTCGGTCGCGGTGGATACGCCGATGGACGTCCGGTTTACGGCCGGTATCCGCAATCTGTTCAACGAAGGGCCGCGTGATCACCCCTCGACCGCGCGCGGCAACCTGGGGATGGACGACCTGATCGGTCGCTTCTTCTTCCTGGGCGCCAAGTGGCGCTTCGGCGGACAGTAGGCGCAAGTTCCCCAGTCTTGACGCCGGGAAAGGGGCGGGCGCCGACCGCCCCTTTTCTTTGCGCTGAATCTGGAGCCGCGCATTTCAGGCATGAAAAAGGCGGGTCGCTGGACCCGCCTTTTCCGTTTGCGCCGTCACCAGGGCCTTAGTCGAAGGCGCGCATCTGGTAGGCGGGCGGCGGGGTCTCGTGCAGCAGTTCCCGCACGAAGAAATCCCAGCGCCGCCGCTGATAATAGGGCACGGCGTCTAGATAGTGATCGGCGTTGGGCACCATCAGGAAATCGAAGTCCTTGTTGGCCTTGATAAGCGCGTCGACCAGCCGCAGTGAGGCGGCAGGCGGCACATTCTCGTCCAGCTCTCCGTGGGCGACGAACAGGCGGCCTTCCAGCTTGGGCGCCCAGGTGATGTTGGAGTTTTCGTCGTAGATCGGGCCCAGTTGCTCGCCCATCCACTGTTCGTTCCAGACCGCCTTGTCCAGGCGATTGTCGTGGTTGCCGGAGGCGGTGACGCCGACCTTGTAGAATTCGGGATGACGGGTCATGGCGCGCATCACGTCATAGCCCCCAGCCGAAAAGCCGTAGATGCCGACCCGCTCGACGTCCATCCAGGGGTTGCGGGAAGCGATATCGCGGATTCCGGCGATGTGGTCCTCCAGTCCGACGCCATGCAGATTTTTGTAGGCGACCTGCTGGAACGCGCGCGAACGGCCCCAGGTGCCGCGGCCGTCGATGGTCACGGCGATGACGCCCAACTGGGCGATGGAGTTGGCGTTGCGCGAGGTCATCGCCGCCTCGAAGGACTTGGGCGTCATCACATGGTGGGGCCCGGTGTAGATGTCCTCGATGACCGGATAGCGTTTGGCCGGGTCGAAATCTGCGGGTTTGAACAGGGCGCCGTAGATCGGCGTCACGCCGTCGGCCGCCAAGGTCTGGAACGGCTCGGGCAGCCGATAGCCGGCGGCCAGATACGCGCTGATGTCGGCGCGACCCAATTCCATGACTATGCGCCCGTCGCTGGACCGGCGCAGCACCGAACGGGTCGGCTGGTCGATCGTCGACATATTGTCCACGAAGAAGCGGCCGTCAGGCGAGACCGAGACATCGTGATCCATCGCCTCGGGCGTCAGCAGCCGCGGCTGTCCGCCCGTCGTGGGAACGGAATAGAGATGTCGCAGATAGGGATCGCGGCCGGTCTCGCGGCCCGAGCCGATGACCAACAGGCGTTTGGCCTTGTGATCGGCGCCCGCCACGGATCGGGCGCGCCAGTCGCCGGACGTGATCTGTCGCCGTTCGCCCGTCCTAGCATCGACGGCGTAGATATGGGCGAAGCCGTCTGGATCCGCCGTCCAGTAGTGGGTGTCCGACTTGTCATCATAGGACCAGTGGTGGCCGTAGAAGTCGACATAGGTGTCAGAACGATCCTCAGTCAGCAGGCGCGTCTCGCCGGTCTCGGCTTCGATGCGATGAAGTTGCAGAGCTCCGTAGCCCCGCACGGCGAAGCGCTCGAAGACAGCGCGGCTGTCGGCGCTCCATTCATAATAGGGGCCGCCATAGTAGAGGATGGGCCGGGCCGGGGTCTGCATGGGAATGCTGCGGCCGGTGGCGACTTCGAAGATGAAGCCCTGCGCCGACGCCGTCTCAGTGTCGCCGGTCAAGGGGTAGAGGTAGTCCAGAACGCGCGGCGGTCCGCCGTCCTTGGGCGTGGACTGCACTAACGACAGGCGTCGCGCTTCTTCGCGGTTGATGCGGTAGGTGGCGAGATAGCGTGAGTCGGGCGACCATCGGATCGCTGGGCGCACCACGGGGTCTGACGTGCCCTGGGCCACCATGTCGTTGAGGTTGATCAGCGGGGTGGCGTAGGGCGAGGCGGCGCCGTCCTGGGTCAGGCGTCGCTCGGCGTTGTCCGCTGTTGAAATCAGGATCAGATCGCCGTCGCGCACCACGGCGCGCCACCGGCCGTCGGGAGATTCGACGCCCTTGTCCTTGTCCAGCGCTTCGTCGATCGCCTCGACGACCCCGGTGGCGGGATCGAAGCGCCAGCTACGGCCGCTATGGGCGAACTCCAGACGGCGGGTCTCAGTATCGACCTTGAGGCGTTTGAGCTCCAGGTTTTGACGCAACAACGGCTTGCCTGCGGCGGCCGCCAGTCGGGCAGTCAGAACATCATGATCGAACAGGGGGCGGATCTGACCCGAAAGAGGATCGACTTGCACATAGTCGCGTCCGGCGGGCGTTCGCCGCTCGAACCAGAACTCCGAGCCTTCGCCGATCCATTGCGGCCGGACGCTGAGCCCGAAGATAAGTTCATCGACATGCTGCGGCAGGACCGCCTCGGCTCTGCGGTAGACCTCGGCGGACATGGCTGTCGCTGAAGTTCGGGCGGCGGCGGCAGGCCCCGCTGGTGCGGTTTCAGCGAAGGCGGGCGTCAGGGCCAGCGGCGCAGCGCTGGTCATCAGCAGCACGGCCAGGGCGGATAGGCGCTTCATAGGTTTCTCCCCCTCAAAATCGGATACAGTATCTGATAATGAAGTGGTGAAGCTGAACGGCGCCGACGTCAAGCGCCGGTTTATTGCGATTGGGCTTGATGTTTTCCATGCGCACCGGCAACTTCGTATACGATTCAAGGTCGGGAGAGTGATGTGAGCGTGTTTGAGGCCCAGGAGACGGTCGCCCTGTCGATTGACGAGGTGTTCGCCCTGTCGCGGCGGGTGCTGATGGGGGCAGGGCTGTCGGAACCGCACGCCGAGGCGGTGGCCCGCGCCATCACGGCGGGCGAGCGGGACGAGTGCGCCTCGCACGGGCTTTACCGGCTGCCGGGATGCGTCATGACGATCCGCTCGGGCAAGCTGTCGCGGGACGCGGAGCCTGTGGTCGAGGATGCGTCGCCCGCTCTGGTGCGGGTCGATGCGCGTCATGCCTATTCCCTGTTGGCGTTCGAGCGGGCGGCGCCATTGTTGGCGCAGAAGGCCAAGGCGGTCGGGGTGGCGGCGCTGGTCATCAACAACTGCTTCCATTTTTCTGCCCTGTGGCCCGAGATCGAGCAGTTGACGGAAATGGGCGTGGCGGCGCTGGCCATGACGCCCAGCCATTCGTGGGTGGCGCCGGCGGGCGGCAGGAAAGGGCTGCTGGGCACCAATCCGATCGCCTTCGGCTGGCCGCGGCCGGGGCCGTATCCCTACGTCTTCGACTTCGCCACAAGCGCCATCGCGCGCGGAGACATGGCGCTGCACGACATCGCCGGAAAGCCGATCCCCGAGGGCTGGGGCGTGGACGCCGAAGGGCGGCCGACGACGAATGCGCGCGCGGCGCTGGACGGGGCCATGCTGACCTTCGGCGGACATAAGGGCTCGGCCCTGTCGACGATGATCGAGCTGATGGCGGGGCCGTTGATCGGCGATCTGACCAGCCGCGAGTCGATGGCCTTTGACGACGGCGCCAAGGCGGCGCCCATGCATGGCGAGCTGATCCTGGCCTTTGATCCAGCCGTTATGGGCGGAGGCGACGCCGAGGCGAACGCCGCGCGGGCCGAGGCGCTGTTCGCCGCCTTCGCCGATCAGGGCGCGCGGCTGCCGTCGCAGCGCCGCTATAAAGCGCGGGCGCGTAGCCTCGAGCATGGGGTGCGCACGCCCAAGGTGCTCTATGATCAGATTCAGGCCCTGGGCTTCTGACTTCTTTCCTATCTTCTGACGATACCGACGCACGGACGAAAGATACGCCATGACTGCGACCATCGAACTGAGCCACTGGATCAACGGCGAGCGCCGGGGGGCGGGAACGGTCGAGAGCCTGAACCCGTCCGACACGCGCGAGGTCGTGGCCCTGGCGCCCGAAGGCGGCGTGGCCGAGGTCGATGAGGCGGTGGCGGCGGCCTCGGCGGCGTTCGACGGTTGGGCGGGCGCTTCGCCTGAGGTGCGCTCGGACGTGCTGGACCGCGCCGGGACGCTGCTGATGGAGCGGCGCGAGGCGGTCGGCCGTCTGCTGTCTCGCGAAGAGGGCAAGACCCTGGCCGAGGGCGTCGGCGAGACGGCGCGCGCCGCCCGCATCCTGAAATACTTCGCCGGCGAGGCCCTGCGCCTGCACGGTCAGAACCTGGCCTCGACCCGGCCGGGGGTGGAGGTGCAGACCTATCGCCAGCCGGTCGGGGTCTTCGGCCTGATCACGCCGTGGAACTTCCCCATCGCCATTCCGGCGTGGAAGGCGGCGCCGGCGCTGGCCTTCGGCAATACGGTGGTGATCAAGCCCGCCAGCCATACGCCCGCGACGGCCGAAGCTCTGGTCGCCATCCTGCATGAGGCGGGGCTGCCCAAGGGCGTGCTGAACCTGGTCATCGGGGGCGGCCGGGTGGGGCAGGCCCTCGTCGACCACAAGGATGTGGCGGGCGTCAGCTTCACCGGCTCGCAAGGGGTCGGCGCGGGCGTCGCTGCCGGGGCCGCCGCGAGACAGGCGAGGGTGCAGCTGGAGATGGGCGGTAAGAACCCGCTGATCGTGCTGGACGACGCCGACCTGGACCGGGCGGTGAACATCGCGCTGGACGGCAGCTTCTTTGCGACGGGGCAGCGCTGTACAGCGTCCAGCCGCCTGATCGTGCAGGATGGAATCCACGACCGCTTTGTGGCGGCGCTGGCCGAGAAGGTCGCCGCATTGCGCGTCGGTAACGCCCTCGAACCCGACACCCAGGTCGGTCCGGCGGTCAGCGAGGCGCAGCGCGAGACCTCCTATCGCTATATCGATATCGCCGCGTCGGAGGGCGGGCGCGTCGTCACCGGCGGCGGTCGCCTGAACCGCGAAGCGCCCGGCTGGTATGTCGAGCCGACCCTGATCGCGGACACAGATCCGGCCATGCGCATCAATAATGAAGAGGTGTTCGGTCCCGTAGCCTCGACCATCCGCGTCAAGGATTACGAAGAGGCGCTGGCCGTCGCCAACGGCGTCGAGTTCGGCCTGTCGGCGGGTATCGTCACCCAGTCGCTGAAGCACGCGCGGGATTTCCAGCGCCGCGCAAAGGCGGGGATGACCATGGTCAATCTGGCCACGGCGGGCGTCGACTATCACGTGCCGTTCGGCGGCACGAAGGCCTCGTCCTACGGCCCCCGCGAGCAAGGCTTTGCGGCGGCCGATTTCTTCACCCTGACCAAGACCAGTTACAGCGCCGGATAGGCGAACTTCGCTTGACTTCGTCCTCGATCAGATATCGTATACGAAAATAAATCTGCTTTAGGAGGAGTAGCTTATGGCTGGGGCGAAGTTGGACTGGACCGGGGTGATCCCGGCGGCGACCACGCAATTCGATGAGGCGCTGGCGGTCGACCTGGACGCCACCCAGACGGTGCTGGACGGCCTGATCAAGGACGGCGTCGACGCCATCATCGTCATGGGCACGGTCGGCGAGAACAACTCGCTTGAGCCGGAAGAAAAGCGCGCCGTGCTGAAGGCGGCGGTCGAGGTCGCTGACGGCCGCGTGCCGATCATCACCGGGGTCAGCGAACTGACGACGGCGCGGGCCGAACGCTACGCCAAGGACGCCGAGGATATCGGCGTGGACGCCCTGATGGTGCTGCCGGCCATGGTCTATGTGCCGACGCAGGCGGAGCTGGAGGCCCACTTCCGCGCCGTGGCGGGGGCCAGCGGCCTGCCCAACATGCTCTACAACAACCCGCTGATGTATCGGCAGACGCTGAACAACGACGACCTGCGTCGCTTGTCGGACGTGCCGAACATCGTGGCCCTGAAGGAAAGCGCTCCGGACTCGCGGCGCATCACCGACATCTTCAACGAACTGGGCGACCGTTACGCGGTCATGGTCGGTCTGGATGATGTGGCGCTGGAAGGCATGATCCTGGGCGCCAAGGGGTGGGTGTCGGGCCTGACCAACGCCTTCCCCGAAGAGTCGGTGGCCCTGGTCAAGGCGGTCAAGGACGGCGACATCGCTCGCGCGCTGGAGATTTATCGCTGGTTCATGCCGCTGCTGCACCTGGATTCGGTTTCGGATCTGGTCCAGTCGATCAAGCTGTCCGAAATGATCATGGGCCGGGGCAGCGAGCGGGTCCGTATGCCGCGCATGCCGCTGGCGGGCGCGCGCCGGGCCGAGGTCATCGCCATGGTGGAGAAGGCGGCGGAAACGCGCCCGATCGGCTCGGGCAAGGCTGTGAAGATCGTCTGATCGGGACACTGAATGCGCGACATCTTCTTCTGCATTGACGGTCATACCGCAGGCAACCCGGTTCGCCTGGTCGCCGGCGGCGCGCCCCTGTTGTCAGGGGCGAGCATGGCCGAGCGGCGGCTGGATTTCCTCAGCCGCTATGACTGGATCCGCACCTCACTGTGCTTCGAGCCTCGCGGCCACGACATGATGAGCGGCGGCTTCCTGTATCCGCCGACCCTGCCGGACGCGGACGCGGGCATATTGTTTATCGAGACCAGCGGCTGCCTGCCTATGTGCGGCCACGGGACCATCGGCATGATCACCTTCGGCATTGAGCATGGCCTGATCCGGCCGCGCACGCCGGGGCGGCTGAAGGTCGAGGTTCCGGCGGGCGTTCTGGACATCGCCTATGAGACCGAGGGCGATCGCGTGACCTCGGTGCGTATCCGCAACGTCCCGGCTTATCTGGCGGCGGAAGGGATCGAGATCGACGTACCGGGCCTCGGTCCGCTGAGCGTCGATGTCTCATACGGCGGCAACTACTACGCCATCGTCGAGCCGCAGGGCGCCTATACCGGGCTGGATGATCTGGGCGCCAGCCGCATCATCGAACTGAGCGGTCTGGTGCGCGAGCGGGTGCGGGCGGCTTTCCATCCGGTCCACCCGGACGAGCCGTCGATCAACGGCGTCAGCCATGTTCTTTGGGCCGACAGGCCGAAAGGGCAGGGCGCCGACGGCCGCAACGCCGTCTTCTATGGCGACAAGGCCATCGACCGCAGTCCGTGCGGCACCGGCACCTCGGCGCGGCTGGCCCATCTGCACGCCAAGAGGCGACTGAAGGTCGGCGACGCCTTCGTCCATGAAAGCTATATCGGCAGCCGCTTCATCGGCCGGGTCGAGGCCGAGACGACGGTGGGCGACTACAAGGCGATCGTGCCTTCCATCGAAGGATCGGCCGTCGCGACCGGCTTCAACACCATCTGGGTGGATCGTCGCGATCCCTTCTGGGCCGGCTTCCAGGTGGTCTGACGTATTCCACATCGCAATTGCGGCCTTTGCGGGTTATGGCTGGGCTGGGCGACCGGCCCAGCCTTTCCGACCTGATGAAACCGCATGGCCGCATCTCCGCTTGAAGTCCGCACCCTGTCCGACCGCCTGATGGAGGTGGTGCGCGACATGATCCTGTCGGGGGCGATCGCGCCGGAGGTGCCGATCCGGCAGGACGCTCTGGCGGCCGAACTGAACGTATCCAAGATTCCCCTGCGCGAGGCTCTTGTGCGGCTGGAGCAGGACGGTCTGGTGGTTTCGCACGCCAACCGGGGCTTCTTCGTGCGCGGCATGAGCGCCGCCGAGGCCGAGGAAATCTACGAACTGCGCCTGAAGTTGGAGCCGGACGCGGCGGCCCAGGCCTGTCTCGTCGCTGACGACGCCCAGCGCGCGACGGCCCAGCGCGTGCTGGCCGAACTGAACGCCGCCGCAGCCGCCCAACTGCCTAGCGTCGGGCCGTTGAATCGCGCCTTCCACATGGCCCTGGTGCAGCCGGGCCAACGGGTGCTGACGGCCGAGATCACGGCGCGCCTGCACGTCATGGCGGACCGCTATGCCCGCAAGCACCTGGAGCACAAGGGCCGTCATCTGACGGCCGAGGCGGAGCACCTGGAGATTCTGCACGCATGGCTGGCTCGCGACGCTGACGCCGTGCGCCGCCTGGCTAACGCGCATCTGGAGCACACCCTGCGCGACCTGCGCGAGGAGTTCGAACTCGAAGCGGCCGAGGCGGGACGCAAGCGCGCCTCCTGACCGAGGGGGCCGGTCGGAGGCTCAGGTCTCCTTGATGTGTGCGGCGGTGGGACGCGCCGATTTCAGGGCGGTCGTCAGCAGGCTGGCGGCGGCGTAGAGGACCACCGCCACCACGCCCCAGCGCAGCACTGTCAGCGGCAGGGAGGTGATGACGAAGGCGGCCAGCAGCACGGCCGGTATCCCGCCGATCGCCATGCCCAGCACCAGCCGCAGGTCGATGCGCTCGCTCCTGATGAAGCGTAGGCTCGACACCGGCATCAGGAAGGCGCAGGCGCCCATCATGATGGGAAAGGCCGCCGTCGGGTTCATCCCCATTAGGCTGAGCATGATCAGGGACGGTGCATAGAGGCCGATGCCGAAGCTCATCAACGCGCCCATGACCAGGTGAGCGAGGACGGCGACGATGAACAGGTTTCCCCCTAGTGACACCGCCTCGCCGCCCGCGGGCATCAGGTTCAGATTGGTCATGGCGTAGAGGGCGGCGGCGATCAGCAGGGCCGCGCCGACCACCATCTGCACCGCCCGCACCGGCAGGCGCAGCACGATGGGCGCGCCGATCACGGCGCCCAGGATCGAGGCGCCGATACAGGCGATCAGCAATACCGGATCGACCTGGACCAGCTTCATGAACACCAGCCCCTGCATCACCGTGGGCAGGCAGTGGCCCGCGTTCAGCACCGCGGGCAGGAAGCTGTCGGGAACCAGCTTGCGGAATCGCAGCCAGGCGGTCGTCGGCGCGAAGGAGCCGATGCCCAGGGCGTCGAAGAAGTTGGCGACCGCGCCGATGGCCACGCCCTCGGCCTTGGGCCTGAGCTCGCCGCGCGCCCTGGCGGTGCGGACCAGTTGTAGGGCGTAGTAGGCGGCCAGCAGCGCCAGCGCCGTCAGCAGAACGGCTACGATCATGTTTTCCCTCCCCCGAGGTCCCGCCGTCCTTGCCGAACGGTCTGAACCGAAGAAAAACACGGCTAAAAATCAGATACAATATACGTTAGAATTTTCGACGCTGCTTGGCCGGCCTCGGCCCTAGCGCGCCGGGCATTCTGATGGTCGGGCTGGGGCCGAGGCTGGGCGCTGGGCGCCCCAGCTTCTTTCAAGCTGTGGTCAGGGGCGGGCGGTGAAGACGCGGTAGCCCTTCTCCTCGGCCGCCGCGATCATCTGAGCGTCGCCCGAGGTGTCGCCATAGGCGGCGGCCAGCTGCATGTCCGAGCCGTAGACGGCGCGCAGGCGGTGCATCTTCTCTTCGCCCCGGCAATTGCCGCCGACGAAGGTTCCCAGCACGCGATTCTGCTCGTCAAAGGCCAGGCGGGTGCCGATCAGGTTCTCGGCCCCCAGCCTGCGGGCGAAGGGAGCGACGGTGGTTTCGGGCGAGGCGGTGACGATGACGCGGTGGGCGCCGCGACGGCCCCAGTCTTCCCATGTCGCCAGGGCGTCGGGGCGCATGAAGCGCGGCCAGATCTCAGCGGCGAAGCGTTCGGCCTCGGCCTCCAAGGCCTTGCGGTCTGCGTCCATCAGGAACTCGCGCACCGAGGCGACCTTGATCCGGCCCCGGTCGCGGTCGCCCAGATAGCCGAAGACGGCGGGGATCAGGCGCGTCAGGCCCTGGACCCAGCGCAGGGGCCCGGCCCGCCATTTTAGGAAGCTGGTGAAGCTGTCGCGAATCGTCAGGGTGCCGTCGAAGTCGAAGGCGACGATGGCCTGGCCGGGGGCAGGGGACTGGTGAAAGGCTTTTTCGCTTCCCATGTCAGACATTAGCCGTGATCCCCATATTATCTGTCCTGTCCCTCCCCGAAGCGCGTTGCAGCGCCGCAACGGGGTTGTGGCGGAACGTGTGATGGGTGATTGTCATTTTTTGAAGACCTTCGATGATAGATTCCCTGGATCGATCGTGAAGGAAGCGCCTTTCGTCCCAATGTCGGGGCGGATTGCGGATAGTGAGAAGGGTCTATGACCAAAGCCGCCGGCACAGACGCCAAAAGCACGCTCTACTGCTCGTTCTGCGGCAAGAGCCAGCACGAAGTCCGCAAACTGATCGCCGGACCGACCGTCTTCATCTGTGATGAATGCGTCGAACTGTGCATGGACATCATACGTGAAGAGCACAAGATCGCCTTCAAGACCTCCAAGGACGGCGTGCCCACGCCCAAGGAGATCCGCGACGTCCTCGACGATTATGTGATCGGCCAGAGCCACGCCAAGAAGGTGCTGAGCGTCGCCGTCCACAACCACTACAAGCGCCTGAACCACGCGACGAAGAACAACGACGTCGAACTGGCCAAGTCGAACATCATGCTGATCGGGCCGACCGGCTCGGGCAAGACGCTGCTGGCCCAGACGCTGGCGCGCATCATCGACGTGCCGTTCACCATGGCCGACGCCACGACCCTGACCGAAGCCGGCTATGTGGGCGAGGATGTCGAGAATATCATCCTGAAGCTGCTTCAGGCGTCGGACTACAACGTCGAGCGGGCCCAGCGCGGCATCGTCTACATCGACGAAATCGACAAGATCTCGCGCAAGTCGGACAACCCGTCGATCACCCGCGACGTGTCGGGCGAAGGCGTGCAGCAGGCCCTGCTGAAGATTATGGAAGGCACCGTCGCCTCCGTGCCGCCGCAGGGCGGGCGTAAGCATCCGCAGCAGGAGTTCCTGCAGGTCGACACCGCCAACATCCTGTTCATCGTCGGCGGCGCCTTCGCCGGCCTGGAGAAGGTGATCTCGGCGCGCGGCGAGGGGGCCTCGATCGGCTTCGGCGCCAAGGTCAAGGAGATTGACGAGCGTCGCACCGGCGAAATCCTCAAGCAGGTCGAGCCTGACGATCTGATGCGCTTCGGTCTGATCCCCGAGTTCATCGGTCGTCTGCCGGTCCTGGCGACGCTGGAAGACCTGGACGAGGTCGCGCTCATCAAGATACTGACCGAGCCGAAGAACGCCTTGGTCAAGCAGTACAAGCGCCTGTTCGAGATGGAGAACGTGACGCTGACCTTCACCGACGACGCCCTGTCGGCGGTGGCCAAGAAGGCGATCACCCGCAAGACCGGCGCCCGCGGCCTGCGCTCCATTCTGGAAGGCGTGCTGCTGGAGACCATGTTCGAACTGCCCACCTATGAGGGCGTCGAGGAAGTCGTGGTCAACGCTGAGGTGATCGACGGCAAGGCCCAGCCGTTGCTGATCTATTCGGAAACCAAGAAGAAGACGGCCGACGGCGCCGCCTGACGTTGAGGTCCGATCCAAACGAAAAGGGGCGGCTCGCCACGGGCCGCCCCTTCATCGTTTCAGGGACGCCCTAGGCGTCGGCTGAAATCACACGCTTTTTCACGCTTCTGTGGGCCGCCGCCCCGTTACGCTTGAACCGCGTCCAGACAGAACCACATACTCACACGAAAGCCGCTCAAAAATAGCGGGTCGAGTCGAGACGAGGCGGCAGTCACGCCAAGTCGGATCGGTTCGGCGGGTCTGAGATTCACGAAGGCCCCGGAAAGTACGCATCATGACCGAGAGCAAAATCCTCCCTGTCCTGCCGCTGAGAGACATCGTCGTCTTTCCGCACATGGTCGTGCCCCTGTTCGTCGGGCGCGAGAAGTCCGTGCGCGCCCTCGACGAGATCATGAAGGGCGAGAAGCAGATCCTGCTCGCCACCCAGAAGAACTCTGTCGACGACGATCCGGCGACGGACGCCATCTATTCGACCGGCGTGCTGGCGACGGTGCTGCAGTTGCTGAAGCTGCCGGACGGCACCGTGAAGGTGCTGGTCGAAGGCAAGTCGCGCGCGCGCCTGACCCGCTTCACCGACCGTGAGGACTACTACGAAGCCGAAGCCGTCGAGATCGACGACGAAGCCGGCGATCCGTCGCAGAGCGAAGCCCTGCTGCGCGCCGTGATCGAGCAGTTCGAAAACTATGTGAAGCTGAACAAGAAGGTTCCGCCCGAGGCCCTCAGCGCCATCCCCCAGATCACCGATCCGTCCAAGCTGGCGGACTCGGTCGCCGCCCATCTGTCGGTCAAGATCGCCGACAAGCAGGCCCTGCTCGAAACCGTGGTCATCCCGACCCGGCTGGAGAAGGTCTATGGCCTGATGGAAGGCGAGATCAGCGTCCTGCAGGTCGAGAAGAAGATCCGCAGCCGCGTGAAGCGGCAGATGGAGAAGACCCAGCGCGAATACTATCTGAACGAGCAGATGAAGGCGATCCAGCGCGAGCTGGGCGAGACCGACGACGCTCGCGACGAACTGCTGGAGCTGGAAAAGCGCATCAAGAAGACGCGCTTGTCCAAGGAGGCCCGCATCAAGGCCGAGGCGGAGCTGAAGAAGCTGCGCAACATGTCGCCGATGTCGGCGGAATCGACCGTGGTGCGCAACTATCTCGACTGGCTGCTGTCGATCCCGTGGTCCAAGACCAAGCCCAAGCCCATCGACCTGCAAAAGGCCGAGGACATCCTCGAAGAGGATCACTACGGCCTGGAGAAGGTCAAGGAACGGATCATCGAGTATCTGGCCGTTCAGGCGCGCACCGGCAGCCTGAAGGGGCCGATCCTGTGCCTTGTCGGCCCTCCCGGCGTCGGCAAGACCTCGCTGGCCCAGTCCATCGCCAAGGCGACGGGGCGTGAATACGTCCGCATGTCGCTGGGCGGCGTGCGCGACGAGGCCGAGATCCGGGGCCACCGCCGGACCTACATCGGCTCCATGCCCGGCAAGATCATCCAGTCGATGAAGAAGGCGAAGACCACCAACGCCTTCGTCCTGCTGGACGAGATCGACAAGCTGGGCGCCGACTGGCGCGGCGACCCGTCCTCGGCCCTGCTGGAGGTGCTGGACCCGGCCCAGAACTCGACCTTCGGCGACCACTATCTGGAGGTCGACTACGACCTGTCGCCGGTGATGTTCGTCACCACGGCCAACAGCCTGAACATGCCCCAGCCCCTGCTGGACCGCATGGAGATCATCCGCGTCTCGGGCTACACCGAGGACGAGAAGGTCGAGATCGCCAAGCGCCACGTCCTGCCCAAGCAGCTCAAGGACCACGGCCTGAAGGACGGCGAACTGATCGTCCCTGACGAGACGATCCGCGACCTGATCCGCTACTACACGCGCGAAGCGGGCGTGCGGTCGCTGGAACGCGCCCTGGGCGGTCTGGCCCGTAAGGCGGTGCGCGAGATGGCCAAGACCAAGGCCGCCTCGATCACCGTGGATGCGGCCAAGCTGGCCGAATACGCGGGCGTGAAGAAGTTCCGCTATGGCGAGACGGACGCGGAAGATCAGGTCGGCATCGTCACCGGCCTGGCCTGGACCGAGTTCGGCGGCGACATCCTGACCATCGAGGCCCTGAAGATGCCGGGCCGCGGCCGCATGACCGTGACCGGCAACCTGAAGGAGGTCATGAAGGAGTCGATCTCGGCGGCGGCGTCCTACGTCCGCAGCCGCGCCCTCAGCATTGGCGTCAAGCCGCCGGTGTTCGAGAAGACCGACATCCACGTCCACGTTCCCGACGGCGCCACGCCCAAGGACGGCCCCTCGGCCGGCGTGGCCATGACCGTGGCCATGGTGTCGGTCCTGACCGGCATCCCGATCCGCAAGGACATCGCCATGACCGGCGAGATCACCCTGCGCGGCCGGGTCACCGCCATCGGCGGTCTGAAGGAGAAGCTGCTGGCGGCCCTGCGCTCGGGCGTGAAGACCGTCTTGATCCCGCAGGAGAACGAGAAGGATCTGGAGGACGTGCCCGAAAACGTGAAGGCGGCCCTCGAGATCGTGCCCATCTCCACTGCCGACGAGGCGCTGAAGTGGGCCCTGACGGGCACGCCGACCCCGGTCGAGTGGGACGAGGCGGCCGAGCCGATGACGCCGACGCCGCCCGCCCCGACGGCGGGCGAGGGGGCCAGCGTCAGCCACTGACGCCGGGTCTCTGATCTGATGAAGGAAGGCGGTTCGGGGCGACCCGGACCGCCTTCTTTTTGACCCGCCCGCCGACAGAGGCTTAAGTGCGCGCTTCGTTTCGCGAGGGGAGCCGCAGATGACCAAGACGGAACTGATCGGCCGCATGGCCGAGGCGGCGGGCATCAGCCGCGACCAGGCCAAGCTGGCCCTGGAAGCCTTCACCGATCAGGTGACCGGTTCGCTGGTCCAGGGGCGCGATGTGCGGCTTGTCGGCTTCGGCAGCTTCGTCGCCGTCGATCGCAAGGCGGGCGTGGCCCGCAATCCTCAGACCGGCGAAGAGATCGCTCGTCCGGCCTCGCGCACCGCGCGCTTTCGCCCCGGCGAAGGGTTGAAAAGCGCCTTGAACGGCTGACCGTCACAGGGCATGAAGCCTGTCCCGATGATGAGTCGGATGATGTGGGCGGCTAGCTCAGCTGGTCAGAGCATCTCGTTTACACCGAGAGGGTCGGCGGTTCGAACCCGTCGCCGCCTACCACTCCCTTTATCTTGAGATCCTATTCCGACGTCGTGCCGTCGAAATGCTCTTCGGCTTCGTCGGCCTTGGTCGGGTGGATCACGTCGTGGCGGTGCTCGGGCGGGCCGTACAGGGTGTAGAGCTTCAGCGGCTCGGTCCCGGTGTTGATCAGGTTGTGACGGGCGCCGGCGGGCACGATGATGCCGGATTCGGCTTCTGCCGGGCGTGACAGGCCGTTGATCACGATCTGGCCCTGGCCCTGTTCGATGCGGAAGAACTGGTCGTGGCCCTCGTGGACCTCTTCGCCGATCTCCTCGCCGGGCTGGAGCGTCATCAACACCAGTTGCAGGTGACGGCCGGTGTAGAGCACCCGGCGATAGTCCTCATTGTCGAGCGTCGCGCGCTCGATGTCGTCCAGATAACCTTGCATGTCGTCTTCCTTGTTGATGATGGGCAGGGGGCTACCTTAGCCGGGGTTCATGGCTGCTGCGCGTTGATCTTGCGCAAGACCAAGAAAAAACGCCGGAGCTTGCGCCCCGGCGTTTCTGCATCTTGCGTCGTGCGACGGCTTAGCCGCGCTGAGCCAGCGGCACGTAGTCGCGCTCGGTCGGGCCCGTGTACAGCTGACGCGGACGGCCGATCTTCTGCGACGGATCGGCCATCATTTCCTGCCACTGGGCGATCCAGCCCACGGTGCGCGCCAGGGCGAACAGCACGGTGAACATGGTGGTCGGGAAGCCCATGGCCGACAGGGTGATGCCCGAATAGAAGTCGACGTTCGGGAACAGCTTGCGCGAGGTGAAGTACTCGTCCTGCAGGGCGACGGCTTCCAGTTCCTTGGCGACCTGGAACAGCGGGTCGTTCTCGCGGCCCGTGGCGGCCAGCACTTCATAGGCCGACTGCTGCATGACCTTCGCGCGCGGATCGTAGTTCTTGTACACGCGGTGGCCGAAGCCCATCAGCTTGTACTTGCGCGCCTTCACGCCCTCGATGAACTCGGGGATGCGGTCCGGGGTGCCGATTTCCTTCAGCATGTTCAGCGCCTCTTCGTTGGCGCCGCCGTGCGACGGGCCCCACAGGCAGGCGATGCCGGCGGCGATACAGGCGAAGGGGTTGGCGCCCGACGAACCGGCCAGACGGACGGTCGAGGTCGAGGCGTTCTGCTCGTGGTCGGCGTGCAGGATGAAGATGCGGTCCATGGCGCGCACCAGGGCCGGGTCGACGTGATAGTCCTCGGCCGGCACGGCGAAGCACATGCGCAGGAAGTTCTCGGCGTACGACAGGTCGTTGCGCGGCGAGATGAAGGGCTGGCCGATGTGGTACTTGTACGCACGGGCCGCGATCGTCGGCATCTTGGCGATCAGGCGGATGGCCGAGATGTTGCGCTGGACCGGGTCATGAATGTCCAGGCTGTCGTGATAGAAGGCCGACAGGGCGCCGACGGTGCCGACCATGATCGCCATCGGGTGGGCGTCGCGGCGGAAGCCCTCGAAGAAGCGGTCGAACTGGGCGTGCAGCATGGTGTGGCGCGTGACGCTCTGCTCGAACTCTTCGAACTCGGCGGCGTTCGGCAGTTCGCCGTGCAGCAGCAGGTGGCAGACTTCCAGGAAGTTGGACTTGGAGGCCAGTTGGTCGATGGGGTAGCCGCGGTGCAGCAGCACGCCTTCATCGCCGTCGATATAGGTCAGGCCCGATTCGCAGGCCGCCGTGGAGGTGAAGCCGGGATCGAAGGTGAAGGCGCCGGTGCCGCCGTACAGCTTGCGGATGTCGATGACGTCCGGGCCGGTCGAGCCGGAGAGGACGGGAAGCTCAATGGACTTGTCCTGATAGGACAGGGTCGCCGAGCCGGCGGGTTTCGCTTGTTCAGTCATCTAGGCCCCTTGTTCTTCTTTCGACCGGCGCGCGGGGAGGCGGGCGGCCTGAGTTGGTTATGGGTGATCACTTAGTCTGTTGCAGCGCATCATCCAAGCGTCCGAGACTTTCGTCGCGCCCGAGAGCGCAAAGAGTGCGTGCGATATCCGGCGACGCCGAGCCGCCCGTCAAGGCAGCGCGCATGGAAGGCCCTATTTTTCCGAATCCTACGCCCTCTTCTTCGGCAAAAACCTTAAGTTCGGCTTCCAGGGCGAAGACGTCCCAGCTCTGGAAAAGACCTAGCCGTTCACGCAGTCGTGAAATTCGCTGACCGCTTTCGCCTTGCAGCAAACCGGCCGATTTCTCGTTCAACGCGAGCGGACGCGCCTGCAACACGAATGCCGTTTGATCGGCCAGTTCGGGGATGGTCTTGGCGCGATCCTTGACGAAAGGCATGGCCCGCAGAAGCCGCTCCTCGTCGTCCGGCTGCAACGCGCGGCCGCGCGCCAGATGGGCGTCCAGGGTCAGTTTGGCCAGGCGATCGTCGTCGGCCAGGCGCAGCCAGTGGGCGTTGACGTGGGCCAGCTTGTCGAAGTCCAGGCGGGCAGGGGCCTTGTTGACGCCGGTCAGGTCGAACCAGGCCAGCGCCTGCTCGTCGCTGAACAGTTCGTCATCGCCGTGCGCCCAACCCAGGCGGGCCAGATAGTTGCGCATGGCCTCGGGCAGATAGCCCATGTCTGCGTATTCGTGCACCGCCTGGGCGCCGTGGCGCTTGGACAGCTTGGCGCCGTCCGGGCCGTGGATCAGCGGGATGTGGGCGAAGGTCGGTCGCGTCCAGCCAAGCGCGTCGTAGATCAGGCTCTGGCGGGCGGCGTTGTTCAGGTGATCGTCGCCGCGGATGACGTGGGTCACGCCCATGTCGTGGTCGTCCACCACCACGGCCAGATTGTAGGTCGGCGCCCCGTCCGAGCGCAGGATGACCAGGTCGTCCAGCGATGCCGATTCCCAGCGCACGGTTCCCTGCACGGCGTCATCGACCGCGACGGCCTGATCCAGCGGACGGCGGAAGCGCACCGTGTGCGGCTTGGTCAGATCGTCGACGCTCGGCTCCCGGTCGCGCCAGGGCGAGACGAAGTCGCGGCCTTCAGCCTTGGCCTGGTCGCGCAGGGCCGTGGTCTCGTCGGCGGTCAGGAAGTCGCGATAGGCGTGGCCGGTCGCCAGCAGTTCATTGACCACGTCGCGGTGGCGGTCGGCGCGGGCGAACTGGAAGACCGGCTCTTCGTCGCCGAACAGTTCGAGCCAGGACAGGCCGTCGAAGATGGCCTTCACCGCCTCGTCGGTCGAACGTTCGCGGTCGGTGTCCTCGATGCGGATCAGGAATTTGCCGCCGCGTCCCTTGGCGTACAGCCAATTGAATAACGCAGTTCTCGCCCCGCCGATATGCAGGTAGCCTGTGGGCGAGGGGGCGAAGCGGGTGACGACGGTCGAGGAAGGGGAGGTCATAGAGGCAGGGTCCATAGGGCAGGGTCTTATACGCCCGCCCGTGGGGAAGCGAACCCTTGTGGCCCGGTTAATTGACAGTCTTCGCGATGACGTGCGGGCGCAGGCGGATCGCTGGCCCTTGTGGTCGTCCGTCTGTTTCGGCGCAGGGTGCGCCGCCTATTTCGTGCTGAAGGATGAGCCGGAGACGTGGCCGCTGGCGGCGGCGGCCTTCGTGCTGCTCTGCATATGGATCGTCGGGCGGGCGCGGGGCTTGCCGCGTTGGGGGACTCTGCTTCTGTTGATGCTGGCCTGCTTCGGCGGCGGGCTGGCGGTCGCCAAACTGAGGGCCGAGGCCGTGGCGGCGCCGATCGCGCCTGCGGACATGAAGCCTACGCAGCTTGAAGGCTGGGTCATGGATGTAGAGTCGCCGGGCCAGAACGGCGCCCGCGTCGTCGTGGCGCCGGTGAAGGTGCGCGGACTGGCGCCTGAGGCGACGCCCGAGCGATTGCGGGTCACGGTGAAGGGGACGCCGCCGCCGCCCGGCGCGGCGATCCGCGTCTTCGGCATCCTGAATCCGCCGCCGCCGCCCGCTAGCCCCGGCGCCTATGACTTCGGCCGCAACGCCTATTTTCAGGGCATGGGCGGGACGCTGTTCGCCCTGGGACCGACGCGCGCCGCCGATCTGGCGCCGCCGCCTTGGCGGGTGCGGATGGCGATGAAGGTCAACGCCGTGCGCTACGCCCTGGCCGAGCGGATCGTGGCGCGGCTGGGCGAGCGGACCGGCGGGGTGGCGGCGGCCATGACTACGGGGCACGAGACCTGGATCCAGAGCCCGGACCTGGACGCCATGCGGGATTCGGGACTGGCGCACATCCTGTCGATCTCGGGCCTGCACATGGCGGTCGTGGGGGGCTTCGTCTTCTTCGCGGCGCGCCTGCTGGTCGCGGCCTGGCCGTGGCTGGCGTTGCGCGTGTCAGGCAAGAAGGTCGCGGCGATCGCGGGCCTGATCGCCGTCGGGACGTATCTGGTGATCTCAGGCGCGCCGCCGCCGGCCGAGCGAGCGGCGGTCACGGCCTCCATCGCCTTTCTGGCGGTATTGGCGGACCGGCAGGCCGTGACGATGCGGGCGCTGGCGGCAGCGGCCTTCGTCGTTTTGTTGCTGCGGCCCGAGGCCGTGGTGACGCCGGGGTTCCAGATGTCCTTCGCAGCGACAGCGGCCTTGGTGGCGCTGGTCGAGGTCTGGCCGCGCCGCATCCGAGAGTTCGCCGCGCCCTGGCCCATCGTCGCCGTGCAACGGTTCGGCAGTTGGCTGCTGGCCGCCTGCGCCGCTAGCCTGGTGGCGGGCATGGCGACGGGACCGTTCGCCATGCAGCATTTCAATCGCACGGCCGTCTATGGACTGATCGCCAATCTGGCGACGGCGCCGCTGGCGGACTTCATCATGATGCCCGCGCTGGCGCTGGGCGCGGCGCTGGAGCCGTTGGGCCTGGGCGCGCCCTTCCTGTGGCTGGCGGGCAAGTCGGTGGATGTCATGCTGGCGATCGGTCACTGGGCGGCGGGTCTGCCCGGCGCGGTTCAGGCGATCCCCAGCGCCCCGGCGGAGGCGCTGCCGGTCGCCTTCCTGGGCATACTGTTCATGTGCCTGTGGCGCGGACGGTGGCGCTGGCTGGGCCTGCCGTTTGCGGCGGCGGTGCTGATCTGGCCACGCCCGGTGCCGCCGGATGTCTGGATCGGCGACGGCGGAGCGAATGCGGCGTATCGGCAGGGGAAGCAGGCGGTCGTGATGCGGCCCGCGGTGCGCCAGTTCGCCAGCGATCTGTGGTCCCGGCGGCGGGGGCTGGAAGCGGTGGGGCGACCGGGCGAAGGCTGGACCTGCAAGCGGTCCTTCTGCGCGCCGGAGGGCGAGGAAGGCGCGCTGGCCCTGTGGTGGGGCAAGGCGTCGCCTAGCGAGCCGCAGATGGATCAGATGTGCCGCAGCGCCGAGGTGGTCAGCGTACGAGCCGTGGTCGCGGTCCTGCCGCCTTCATGCGAGGGGCGGCTGGTGCTGGACGGCGCGGATCATGCGCACGGCGATTCGGTGGAGCTGTGGCGGGATGAAGCCGGCGGCTGGCGCGCCCTGTGGGCGGCGGAGGTGCGGGGGCGGCGGCCGTGGAGCGGGGGCGGTTCGGAGTAGGCGCCTGCCCTAAATACCCGCTCATCCCGGCGGAGGCCGGGATCCAGTGCTTTGGCTTCAAGCGGGGCCGTTTGAAATCTGCGCGTGCTCTTGGCTTCCTCTGACCAGCGATAGCGCGTGTGGCTCTTATCTGGATCCCGGCGGAGGCCGGGATGAGCGGGGATGGGGGAGAGCCCCCTCAGTGATACCGGCGCAGCAGGCCGACCAGCTTGCCTTGAACCTCGACCTGATCTGGGCCGAAGATGCGGGTCTCATAGGCGCTGTTGGCGGGCTCGAGCGCGATGGACTGGCCCTTCTTGCGCAGGCGCTTCAGCGTGGCTTCCTCGCCTTCGACCAGGGCGACGACGATCTCGCCGGAGGAGGCGTTCTCCACCCGCTTGATGATGACGGTGTCGCCGTCGAGGATGCCGGCCTCGATCATGGAGTCGCCTTCGATCTCGAGCAGGTAGTGCTCGCCCGCGCCCAGCATGGCTTCGGGGACGGGCAGGCGCTCGCGTTCGTGCTGGATGGCGGCGATGGGGGTGCCGGCGGCGATCTTGCCCAGCAGGGGCAGGTCGCGCACGTCGTTGGCGGCCTCGGCGACGGCGGGGCGAGGGTTCAGGCCGCCGCCCTGGATCACGTCGGGCTTGAAGGGTGCGCGTCCCTTGGCCGGCGCGGCGGTCGTCGCCTGCTCCGGCAGCTTCACCACCTCCAGTGCGCGGGCGCGGTGGGCGAGGCGGCGGATGAAGCCGCGTTCCTCCAGCGCCGTGATCAGGCGGTGGATGCCCGACTTGGACGCCAGATCCAGCGCCTCCTTCATCTCGTCGAAGGACGGCGAAACGCCCGTCTCCCGGATGCGCTCATGAATGAACATCAGGAGTTCGTGCTGTTTCTTCGTGAGCATGGCGCAGAATCCAGAACAAGGCGTGAACCGTTGGTGATGTTCTGTAAGTGTTCTGGTTAAAAGTCAACTAACGCCACGCTGAACCCCGCGCCCGCCGCATGACGGGCGCGGGGACGGGTTTTTATTGCGCCGAGGCGGCCGGGGCGCCGTCCTTGTAGCGCTCGAACCACTCGATGATGGCGTTCATACGGGCCGCGTTCTGGGACGGGCGGACGGCCAGGCTGTGGCCGACGCCGGGGATCTTCACCAGGGCCGTGGGCACGCCGCGCAGTTGCAGGGCGGTGTAGTACTGCTCCGACTCGCTGACGGGGGTGCGATAGTCCTCGTCGCCGACGACGACCATGGTCGGGGTCTTGACGTTGCCTACCAGCGACAGCGGCGACCGGCGCCAGTAGGCTTCCGGGTTCTCCCAAGGATATTCGCCGAACCAGTAGCGGGCGAAGAAGGCCGGATTGTCGGCCGTCAGGACGAAGCTGGCCCAGTCGATGACCGGCTTCTGGACGACGGCCGCCTTGAAGCGGTCGGTCTTGCCGACGATCCAGCTGGTCAGCACGCCGCCGCCCGAACCGCCGGTGACGAACAGCCTGTTCGGGTCGGCGATTCCCTGAGCGATGACGGCGTCGACGCTGCTGATCAGGTCGTCATAGTCGTTCGACGGATAGTTGTGGTGGATCAGGTTGGCGAACTCGTCCCCATAGGAGGTCGAGCCGCGCGGGTTGACCGACAGCACCGCATAGCCCGCAGCAGCGAACAGCTGGTTGTCGGTGGCGAAGTGCGGGCCGTAGGCGGCGAACGGGCCGCCGTGGATCTCCAGCACCAGCGGATAGCGCTGGCCCTCGACATAGTCGGCCGGCAGCGTCAGCCAGCTTTCGATCGCGCGTTGATCGTGGGAGGAGGCGACCTGGATGCGGCGCACCTCGCCCAGGCGGCGGGCGCTGAGGAAGTCGGCGTTCAGGCGGGTCAGCTGGGTGCTGCGGCCGCCCTTCAGGACGTGGACGTCGGCCGGACGCGCAGGCGTGCCGCGCGTATAGGCGATGGCGCCGTCGTCGGCCACGGTGAAGCCGCCGCCGGTGTAAGGGCGGCCGAAGTCGTCGCCGGTCAGATCCTCGATCAGGGTGGTGACGGCGCCGTCCATCGACACGCGGGCGACCTTGGTGCGGCCCTGGTCGTCATAGGCGACATAGACCGAGCGGCCGTCGTGGCTCCACACCGGGGACTGGACCGACCTGTCGAGGCTCTCGGTCAGGACGCGGCTGTTCGAGCCGTCAGCGTCCATCACATAGAGGCGGGTGTTGTGATAGCCCATCCGCTTGTCGTCATAGCCGAGGTAGGCGATGCGGCGGCCGTCGGGCGAGGCGACGGGGGCGTTGTCCGGCCCGGCGCGGCTGGTCAGCGCCGTCAGGCCGCCGGTCTGGACATCCAGGGCGAAGACTTCGCTGTCGGCGGCTTCGCGCTGCCAGTCGGGGCGACGGTTGGCGCTGAGGTAGAGGGTGCGAGAATCGGCCGACCATGACAGGCCGCCGCCGTGGTGGAAGTCGCCGTGCGTCAACTGGCGCGCGCCGCCGCCCTGAGACCCGACGACGAAGACGTGGCGGAAGCCGGGTTTCAGATAGCCCTGACCGTCGGAGCGGTAGGAGACGCTGTCGATGATCTCCAGCGGCGGCGCCCACTGGGCGCCCTCCGGCTTGACCAGCGGCGAACCGATCTTGGGCTTTTCGCCGGGAACCAGGACGGAATAGGCCAATTGCTCGCCGTTGGGCGACCAGCTGACGCTGGACGGGGTGTTGGGCAGGTTGGTGACGCGGACCGATTCGCCCGACGCCATCCAGCGCACGAACAATTGCGGCGCGCCGCCCTCGGCGCTGGAGATGTAGGACAGGCGCGTACCATCCGGCGACCAGCGCGGCTGGCGATGCGAACCGGTCGAGGCGATCAGGGGCGAATGACGGCCGGTCTTGACGTCGATCAGCCAGATGGTGGGACGCATCCGGTCGATCATGATGTCGGCCGTCTGGCGGACATAAGCGATCTGCCCGCCGTCCGGGCTGATCTGGGCGTCGGAGGCGACCTCCATGCCGAACAGGTCTTGCGCGGTGAACAGGCCGCGGTCAGCGGTCGGCAGGCTGGGCGCGGCGGCTGTCTGGACGGCGGTTTGCGCCATCGCGGGCGCGTGGGCGCTGAGGATCAGGGCGCAGGCCGCCCAGGCGAACTTGTTCATATGAAACCCCCTCTGGTTTGGAGGGATCATAGAAAGGCGCGAGGGGGCGGCAAGATAGGGAAAGGGCCGCCGGAACGAATCCGGCGGCCCTTTTTCATTCGCGTTCCGAAGAAAAGTCAGAACTTGAAGCTGGCCCGCAGCAGCAGGGTGTAGCGGACGTAGTCTTCCAGCAGTTCGGCGTCGCCGGTGATGGCCAGCATGCCCAGATCGTTGCCGACGTTCAGACGGAAGCCCAGGATCGGACCGCCGCCCTCGATGCTGGCGGGCGTCAGGGTGAAGGCGTCGCCGCCCGAAGCCAGGCGGGCGATGGTGGTCCCGGCGTCGACCGAGAAGTTCTGACGCCAGCCCAGACGGACCTCGGGGCGGATCCAGCCGTCCTTGCCGAAGCCGTAGCCGATGTTCACCGCGGCCACGCCCGAGAAGATGTGACCGTCGCGTTCGTCGATCTTCAGATCGAAGCCGTCGCCGCCGCCCTTTTCGGTGCGGGCGTCTTCGCTCAGCGAGAAGTACTCGACATAGGCTTCGGGACGGATGTTCAGGCGGCCGAAGTGACGCTCGTACGACGCGCCCCCGGCGGCGGCCAGGGTCAGGCCGTGCCAGTCGGACTCGTTCTTCAGATTGATGCCGTCGGCGACCAGTTTGCGCGTGGCGCTGAAGGAGGCGTAGCCGCCGGCCGCGCGCGCCCAGGTCGTCCAGTACTGGCCTTGGGCGCGCCAGTAGAGGCCCAGCTCCAGCAGGTTGGCCGACAGGACTTCTTCAGCCGCCGCTTCGGGGTCTTCCAGATCCGACGAGGTGAAGGCCGCCGTCAGGCCGAAGGCGCCCATGTCGGTCCCGCGCTCGACGCCGCCCGCCAGGCCGAAGCCTTCCGAACGGAAGCCGTAGGTGTCGGTCTTGTCCTTGTCGGCGTAGAAGTTGATCTCCTGCACCCAAGCGCTGGTTTCGCCCGGCGCCGCGGCGGCGTTGCGGCCGGTCAGGGCGCGGGTCACGGCGTCGACGCCGCTGGCCAGCGACAGCAGCGGGCCGCCCGAGTGGTCAGGCAACAGCTGCTGATAGATGTTGAAGAAGCCGTCGCGGTCCGTCTGGTTCAGCATGGCCGCGCGGATCAGCTCATTATCGGCCAGGCCGGCGTAGAGCACGTCATAGGCGGCGGCCTCGGCCTTGATCATGCCGGCCTCTTCCGCCGTGCGGCGACGGGCGTCGACCGTCAGCTTGCCGGCGGCGTCGTCGACGTTGGCCTTGACCACGAAGGCGTAGGGCGAGTTGGACTGAAGCGCGTCCTGGTCGATGGCGCCGACGTTCAGGTCGCCCGCCTCGATGATGGTGAAGGACGTCGGATCCTGGATCAGGGAGTTGAAGCGAACGCCCAGACCCGCGCCGTCGGCCAGGTCGGCGCTGCCGCTGACCTTGAAGCCGCCGTTGGCATTGTTGGCGGGGTCCAGGGTGACGATCAGATTGCCCTCGGCGCCGACGTTCAGGTCGCTGACCTGAAGCTGCCCCGTGTGGCGCGCATCCAGAGTGCCCTTGGAGACGTCGATGTCCAGTTGGCCGTCGCCGTTGGACAGCTTGCCGGTCACCACGGCGCCGCCGCTGATGGACAGGCGGTCGGCGCCGGTTCCGAAGGAGATGTCGCCGGTCACCGTGCCGTTGCGGATGTCCAGCACATCGGCGCCCGAACCCAGGCGGATGTCGCCGCGGATGGCGGGTTCATTGGCGTCGGGCACGCCGTCCTTGTCGGCGTCCGGCAGCTTATGGTCGGGAATGACCACGCCGTCCTGCACCAGGGTGACGCCGGTGCTGTTGGCGCTGACGTCCACGGCGATGGCCGACCCGGTCTGAGCCACGTCCTTTTCAGGGTTGGCGACCGCCAGAATCCTGCCGGTGTTGTTGATCGAAGTCAGCGTGCCTGATTCATCGCGCACGGCGACGGCGTCGCTCTTGGAGCCGTTCACGCCCGCCGACAGGGTGCCGGAGTTGCTGAGCGAAGAGACGTTGGCGCCTTGAGTGATCAGCACGCCCGCGGCCACATTGGCCTCGGAACCCGCCGAGACGCTCTGAATCGTGCCGGAGTTGACGATGCTGGGAACCCTCGCGCCCGCGCCGACCAGCACGCCGGTGCTGTCGCCGGTGTTCGCCGTGGCGGTGATCGTGCCCTGGTTCTTCAGGCCGCCGGCCAGGCTGACCGTCTGGCCCGTGCCGCCGATCTGAACGGCGGCGGCGTCGACGTTCTTGTAAACGCCGGCGGCCTCGATGGCGCCGCGGTTGATCAGCGCATAGGCGTTGTCGCCGGTTCCGGCCGCGCCCAGTGCGATGGCCTTATCCGTCGAGCCGACCAGCAACGCCGGCGCGCCGCCGAAGGAGCGGATGGAGGCCGTTGTTTCCTGAGCGTCGGGAATGCCGTCGCCGTCGCGGTCGTCGTCCTCGCGGTTCTTCTTGCCGTCGCCGTCGTCGTCCTCGTCGCCGTTTTTGACGCCGTCGCCGTCGTCATCGCCGTCGATGCCGCCGGCCCCATAGGACGGCGCAGTGTCGAACAGAACGCCCTTGGCGACGTCGCCCGCGATGCGGACAGCCGGGCCGCCTTGCAGCAGGTCGTCGGCGTCCAGGTTCTCGAGATAGGTCGCGCCTTCACGGGGTTGGCCGGTCGTCGGCTTGGCCGGCGGCGCCGTGGTGTAGCGATAGCCGGTGCTGGTGACGGCCCCTTGAATCTTGACCGCGCCGTCGACGGCGCCGTCGATGGCGACGCCGACCGCGTTTTCGCCGACGGCGGCGACGCTGCCCAGGAGGGTGACGTCGCCCGTGACGTCGCCGGTCGTATGGATGCCGTAGGTGTCATTGCCGACGACGCTGATCTGGCCCTGGCTGAAGAGGTTGCCGGTCAGCGGGGCCTCGACGGTCAGGGCCGACGAATTGTTGCCCTCGACCTTGATCGAACCGGACGATTCGATGCGGATGTTTCCGACCAGCGGGGCCGAGCCCGTGACGCGGACGCCGTGACGATTCGTGCCGTCGGCGAACGGGCCGTCCAGGTCGCCGTCCTTGTCGTCGTCCTTATACTCCTCGATGGAGTCCGTGATGTTGATGGTGCCGCCGATGGTGACGTCGCCGGTGTTGCCGCCGTTGACCAGGACGCCGGTAGCGCCGTCGGCGGCCTTGAGCATGTCTATCTTGGACCCGGCGTCCAGCTTCACGTCATTGCTGGAATTCAGCGTCACGGCGGCGCCCGAGGTCACGGTGATCGAACCGCCGTTGGCGAGCCGAACGTCGTCGGGAGCGCCGTTGTTGGCGGTCGCGGTGCTGATGGGCGTCGTCCGCCCGTTGGAGATGACCTGTTCAGCCTGAACGCCGGAAGCGACCAGCAGGGGAGCGATCGCAACGGCGCTCGCGAGCAAGATACGCATTCGTAAGAAACCCCTCGTGGTCGCACGCGCAAGGATTGAAGGCGACCCTCCTATCAGGGTCCACGCCCGCATGCCCCAAGTTTCTCGAATTTGAGGCGAATGCAAGACCGGCCGTAGGGAGATCAACCTGAACGGCAGATGAAAAGCGGCGGCGGGCGACTGGAAAGCAGCGGCCTCTTGAGCGTGACGGTTGCAAGCGGTAGGGGCCGAAAAGCACGGGAAGATTAACCGGGCCCGTCGCATCCAAAGCCGGAGCTTTAGCGTTAGCGTGAAGAACGACAGGCAGAAGGTCCACCGCATGAGCACGAGCCATATCGACGTCCAGGAAAGCGAACTGAGGCTGTTTCCCGGCCTGGACGAAGAGGTGGCCGACACCTTGCGGGCGATGAAGGCGGCCGCCGCTGATTCCCGCCCTCGCCTGGTCGACACCACTATGCTGTTTGCGCCGCGCTCCGGCGGGGTGAAGCGCTATCTGCTGTCGAAGAAGACTTGGCTGGAGGCCAATCGGCCGGGCGTGGCGCACAATCTTGTCGTGCCGGGCGCGGGGTATAAGGCGGAGCCGGACGGCGTCGTTCGTCTTCAGGCGCCCAAGCTGCCGTTCGGCGACGGCTATCGCTGGCCCAGTTCCGTGCGCCGCTGGGGCGCCTGGGTGTCGTCGCTCAACCCCTCGCTGATCGAGGCGGGCGACCCCTATACGCCGGGTCAGGGCGCGCTGGAGGCGGGCCAGAGGGTCGGCTGCCCGGTTGTCGGCTTCTGCCACTCGGACCCGGCGGCGCTGGCGGCGCTGCATTTCGGCGAATGGGCCAAGAAGCCGGTCGAGAAGCGCTGGGCCAAGCTGTTCTCGCAATTCGATCGGGTCGTCTCTCCCAGCCGATTCATCGCTCAGCGCCTGGAAGAGGCGGGCGTGGGCGACATTGTGATTCGTCCCCTGGGCGTCGAGGTCGACACCTTCCACCCGGATCGCCGGGATCGCGACTGGCTGTTGAAGCGGCTGGGACTGGGCGCCGACGCCCGACTGCTGTGCTTCGCCGGGCGTCCGGCCAAGGAAAAGAATGTCGGCGTCCTGATCGACGCGGTGCAGCGGCTGGGCGCGCCCTATCATCTGGTGCTGGTCGGCGCGGGGGCGGGGATGCCGCCCGAGGATCGGGTCATCTCCCTGCCGTATGAGAAGGATCCGCGCGCCGTGGCCCGCATCATCGCCAGCTGCGACGCCTTCGTGCACGCCAACGACAAAGAGCCGTTCGGCCTGATCGTGCTGGAGGCCATGGCCTGCGGCCGGGCCGTGGTCGGCGTCAATGCGGGCGGCGTCGCCGAGACGGTGGACGAGAGCGTGGGCCAGTTGGCCGCCTCGGCTGATCCGGTCGATTACGCCGAGGCCATTGAGGCCCTGTTCGCGCGCGACGTGGAGGCTCTGGGCCAGGCGGCGCGGGTCAAGGCGGTCGAGCAGTTCGCCTGGAACCGCGTGTTCGAGGATCTGACCATGCTTTACGGCGAACTGACCGGGAAGGCCGCGTTCGTCACGCCGCAAGAGGCGCTTCCGATCAACTAACCGTCTGCTGTCGCCGCCCTCGGGCTCGTCCCGAGGGCTTGAGGCCGGACATGGCGGAACAGACGCGCGAAAGCTGCGTCTGCGATCAATCTCGATTTTCTGAGAGAGGAGAGGGAAGGGCTGTGCGCCACTCCCTCAGATCCCTGAGAGGAGTGGCGCGAGTGACGGGGCTCGAACCCGCGACCTCCGGCGTGACAGGCCGGCACTCTAACCAACTGAGCTACACCCGCGTTCCCGTCCGAAGCGCTGTGCGCCGCGGCGAGGGGCGTCGTTTAGGCGGGGCCGCGCCGCACGTCAAGCGACGCGGCTGTGGATAAATCAAATCATCTCGCCGAGGGGGCTGCGGCGGCCTGCGGCGGGGCTACGGGACCGGCGATTCCGCCGTCTGCGGGCAGTTGCGACGCCGTGGCGGGCGGCGGCGGTTCGTAGTGGACGCCCACGCCCGGCCCCAGCGGCAGATCCAGCGCCACCCAGGACGCCACCATGATCAGGCCTGCGATCAGGAAGGCGCCGGCGTAGGGCAGCATGGTCGCCATCAGCGAGCCCAGGCCGAACTTCGGATCCCAGCGCTGGGCGAAGGTCAGGATCAGCGGGAAGTAGCTCATCAGCGGCGTGGCGATGTTGGTGACGGAATCACCCATGCGATAGGCGGCGGTCGTCATCTCGGGGCTGATGCCCAACAGCATGAACATGGGCACCACGATGGGCGCCAGGGCCGACCACTTGGCCGAGGCCGAGCCGATGAACAGGTCGAAGATGCAGGACACCAGCACCACCACGATCAGCAGTAGCGGCGTCGGCAGGGCCAGTTCGCGCAGGGAGGCCGCCGCATTGACCGCCAGGATCGGCCCCAGACCCGACCAGTTGAACATGGCGACGAAGTGGGCGGCGAAGAAGGCCAGGACGATATAGGGGGCCAGTTGGCTGATCCCCTCGCGCATCATGCGAACCAGATCGTGGTGGGTCTTGATCGAGCCTGAGCCTGCGCCGAAGGCCGCGCCCGCCATGAAGAAGGTCAGGGCGAAGAAGGCGACCAGAGAGCGGTACAGGGGATTGAAGCGCTGCTCCGGCTCGGCGTCGGCGTCGACGAAAGGCGAGCCGGGCAGGAAGGTCACGGTCGCCCAGACGGCGATCATGGCCAGGATGGTCAGGCCCGCCCAGGCCAGGCCGCGCTTTTCAGCGGCGGTGAGGGGCGTCTTCTCCTCGGCGGCGACCGGGGCGGCGTTGTGCGGAATCCAGGCGCCCAGGCGCGGCTCGATCACCCGATCGGTCAGGAACCAGACGATGGGGGTGAAGACGAACACCACCCCGACGATGAAGAACCAGTTGCCGGCGATGCTGACGGCGTAGGACGGATCGATCAGGTGGGCGGCGGGCTCGGTGATGCCCAGGATCAGGGCGTCGCTGGCGCCGGGGAACAGATTGCCCGCATAGCCGCCCGAGACGGCGGCGAAGCCGGCGGCCAGACCGGCCAGCGGGTGACGGCCCGCTGCGGCGAAGATGACGGCGGCCAGCGGAATCACCACGACATAGGAGGCGTCCGAGGCGTGGTGCGACACCATGCCGGTGATCACCACGATCGGCGTCAGGATGAAGCGCGGCGCGTTCAGCAGCGCGCCTCGGATCGCCGTGGAGAACAGGCCTGTCCGTTCGGCCACCGAGGCGCCGTAGATGATGGTGATGACGATCCCCAGCGGCGGAAAGTCGGCCAGGGTGCGCGGCATGCCGATGAAAAGCCGCTCCAGATTGGCGGGCGACAGCAGGCTTTGCGCCTGCAGCACCTCGCCCGTCACCGGATTGACCGCGGACCAGCCCAGGCCCGCGCCGACCAGGCTCAAGGCCACCAGGCCCAGGATCAGCCATAGGAATAGGAAAACAGGATCTGGCAGCCGATTGCCGATGCGTTCGATTGAGTTCAGCAGGCGGGCGGCCAGGTTCATGCGCAAGCTCTCGGCTGTGTTGAAGGCGATGACGCATTTCGCGGATCAACGGCATAGGAGGCAATCATGCGGCCTGCGGCAAATCGCCCAAAAAACTGCGAACCGTTCGCAATAAAAAACCTTTGCCGACATGGGTTTGAACCCTGGCGAGGTTGGGTCTAAGAAGCCCCGAATCCGCCCCCTACCTCCCGGCGGGCGAGGCAGCTCGAATGAACGAATTTCTTCTAGAATATCTTCCGATCGTCGTTTTCCTGGGCATCGCCATCGTGCTCGGCGCCGGCTTCATGCTGGCGGCCTGGGTGCTGGCCCCCAAGAACCCCGACACCGAGAAGCTCTCGGCTTATGAGTGCGGCTTCAACGCCTTTGACGACGCGCGCATGAAGTTCGACGTGCGGTTCTATCTGGTGTCGATCCTCTTCATCATCTTCGACCTTGAAATCGCCTTCCTGTTCCCGTGGGCTGTGTCGATGTTCCACCTGTCGCACGGCGGCATGGTCTTCGCCTTCTGGTCGATGATGGTCTTCCTGGGCGTCCTGACGGTCGGCTTCATCTACGAATGGAAGAAGGGAGCCCTGGAATGGCAGTGATCGCCCCCTCCAGTCCTCTGGTCCCCGCCGGCTCGGCTGCGCGTTCGACCGTCGAGGGCTATGATCCCAAGATCCACGACAAGTTCTTCGAGTCCGTCAATACGGAGCTGGGCGAGCGCGGCTTCCTGACGACCTCGCTGGACGACGTCATCACCTGGGCCCGCACGGGTTCGCTGATGTGGATGTCGTTCGGTCTGGCCTGCTGCGCCGTCGAGATGATCCACCTGTCGATGCCGCGCTTCGACCTGGAGCGTTTCGGCACCGCCCCGCGCGGTTCGCCGCGCCAGTCGGACCTGATGATCGTCGCCGGCACCCTGACCAACAAGATGGCTCCGGCCCTGCGCAAGGTCTATGACCAGATGCCGGACCCCCGCTACGTCATCTCGATGGGCAGCTGCGCCAACGGCGGCGGCTATTACCACTACAGCTACAGCGTCGTGCGCGGCTGTGATCGCGTGGTGCCGGTGGACGTTTACGTTCCGGGCTGCCCGCCGACCGCCGAGGCCCTGCTGTACGGCATCCTGCAACTGCAGAAGAAGATCCGCCGCACGGGGACCATCGAGCGATGAGCGAACTGGTGCGCGTTGCGGAGCGCGAATCCGCCCTGACGCCTCTGGGCACGGAGATGGTCGCGGCGCTCGGCGTCGAGGCTGTGGTGGCCTATGGCGAACTGACCCTGATCGCCCAGCGAGAGAAGATCGTCGAGGTCATGACGGCCCTGCGCGATCAGTTCGGCTTCCAGCAGTGCATGGATGTATGCGGCGCCGACTACCCCGACCGCGCCGATCGGTTCGAGGTCGTCTATCACCTGCTGTCGCTGACGCGCGCCGCGCGCGTTCGCGTCAAGGTGTCGACCGATGAGATCAAGCCGGTCCCCAGCGTATCGTCGGTCTATCCGTCGGCCGGCTGGTTCGAGCGTGAAGCCTTCGACATGTACGGCATGATCTTCTCGGATCACCCGGACATGCGCCGCATCCTGACCGACTACGGCTTCCAGGGGCACCCGCTGCGCAAGGACTTCCCGATGACGGGCTATGTCGAGGTCCGCTATGACGAAGAGCAGAAGCGCATCGTCTATGAGCCGGTGAAGCTGACGCAGGAATTCCGCAACTTCGACTTCCTGTCTCCGTGGGAAGGCGCCGACTATCCGACCGTCCTGCCGGGCGATGAAAAGGCGGGAGCGCAGTAATGGCCGACGTCAAGAACATGCCCGCGCCGCTCGGCGCCGCCATCGACCCGTTCGAGGACTATGAAGACGGCCTGACCCCGCACGCGCGGGCGATGGACGACCGCAAGTTCACCATCAACTTCGGCCCGCAGCACCCGGCCGCGCACGGCGTGCTGCGCCTGGTGCTGGAGCTGGACGGCGAGCTGGTCACGCGCGTCGATCCGCACATCGGCCTGCTGCACCGCGGCACCGAGAAGCTGATGGAGGCGCGCACCTACCTCCAGAACATCCCCTACCTGGACCGGCTGGACTACGTCTCGCCGATGAACCAGGAGCACGCCTTCTGTCTGGCCATCGAGCGGTTGCTGGGTCTGGACGTGCCGTATCGCGGCCAGCTGATCCGGGTTCTGTACTCGGAGATGGGCCGCATCCTGAACCACCTTCTGAACGCGACCATGCAGGCCATGGACGTGGGCGCCCTGACCCCGCCGCTGTGGGGCCACGAAGAGCGCGAGAAGCTGATGGTCTTCTATGAGCGGGCCTGCGGCGCGCGTCTGCACGCCAACTACTTCCGTCCGGGCGGCGTCCACCAGGATCTGACGCCCGAGCTGATCGACGACATCGGCCGCTGGTGCGCCGAGTTCCCGGCCAAGCTGGCGGATATCGAAAGCCTGGTCACTGAGAACCGCATCTTCAAGCAGCGCAACGTCGACATCGGCGTGGTGTCCAAGGAGAACGCCCTGGCGTGGGGCTTCTCGGGCGTCATGCTGCGCGGCTCGGACATCGCCTGGGATCTGCGCAAGGCCCAGCCGTACGACTGCTACGCCGACATGGAATTCGACATCGCCGTCGGCAAGAACGGCGACTGCTGGGACCGCTATCTGTGCCGCGTCGAAGAGATGCGCCAGTCGGTGCGCATCATGGAGCAGTGCATCCACAAGCTGCGCAACTGCCCCGGCGAGCCGGTCCTGTCGGAAGACCACAAGGTCACGCCGCCGCGTCGCGGTGAGATGAAGCGTTCGATGGAAGCGCTGATCCACCACTTCAAGCTCTACACCGAGGGCTTCAAGACGCCGGAAGGCGAGGTCTATGCGGCCGTCGAAGCGCCCAAGGGCGAGTTCGGCGTCTATCTGGTGTCGGACGGCACCAACAAACCCTACCGCGTCAAGCTGTCGGCCCCCGGCTTCCGTCACCTGCAGGCGATGGACTGGATGAACCGCGGCCACATGCTGGCGGACGTGTCCGCCATCCTCGGCTCGCTCGACATGGTGTTCGGAGAAGTGGACCGATGAGCGTTCGTCGTCTGGCCAAGGAGCAACCAGCCTCTTTCGAGTTTTCGAAGGAGACGATGGACAAGGCTCAGTGGTGGATCAAGAAATACCCGGAATCGCGTCGCCAGTCGGCCGTGATCCCGATCCTGTGGCTGGTCCAGAAGCAGGAAGGCTGGGTGTCCGAGCCGTCGCTGCGCGCTGTCGGCGAGCTGCTGGGCATGGCCTATATCCGGGTGCTGGAGGTCGCGACCTTCTACACCATGTTCCAGCTGACGCCGGTCGGTACGGCCGCGCTGATCCAGGTGTGCGGCACCACGCAGTGCATGCTGCGCGGCTCCAACGACCTGATGCGCGTTTGCCGCGAGAAGATCGGCCCCAAGGACGAGTTGTCCGCCGACGGCCGCTTCACCTGGCAGGAGATTGAGTGCATCGGCGCCTGCTCGAACGCGCCGGTGGCTCAGATCAACGACCTCTATTACGAAGACCTGACGCCTGAAAACATGGCTCAGATCATCGACGACTTCGCCGCGGGCAAGACGCCCAAGCCGGGCAGTTATGTCGGCCGCCACACGTCCGAGCCGCAGGGCGGCGCGCGGACGCTGACCGACCCGGCGCTGTATGACGGTTCGGCCGCCAAGAAGATCAAGAAGCTGCCGAACTCTGAGCCCGTCGCTGAAAAGGCGCCGGTCTGATGGGGCGGCCGAATCTCGAGACAGAAGCGGGCAGGGCGGCCTATCGGGCCGAGCTGCGTCGCGTCGGCTGGCGCCCGCGTTGGGCGGGGCTGGCCTGTATCGTGGTTGCGGCCGCATTGGTTTTGTTCGCACGTGAAGGCCGTTTCGGCCTGACAGACAACGCGGTGATGGCGGCCTATGGCCTGTTGGCCGTCGGATGGGTGCTGGTGATCTACGCCGTCTTCCAGCGCACCCGC
Source organism: Brevundimonas sp. UBA7507 (assembly GCF_002478355.1). Taxonomy (NCBI): domain Bacteria; kingdom Pseudomonadati; phylum Pseudomonadota; class Alphaproteobacteria; order Caulobacterales; family Caulobacteraceae; genus Brevundimonas; species Brevundimonas sp. UBA7507. The sequence continues at coordinate 82,506 of NZ_DLNP01000004.1, forward strand.
CATCATAAACGCCGCATGGCGGAAGGACTTTAAGGGATCATGGTCGGCATCCTCCAAGACAAGGATCGGATCTTCACCAACCTCTATGGCTTCCATGACTGGGGCCTTGAGGGTGCGAAGAAGCGCGGCGCGTGGAACGCCACCAAGGACATGCTGGACCTTGGCCGCGATTGGATCATCACCAACGTCAAGAACTCGGGGCTGCGCGGACGCGGCGGCGCCGGTTTCTCGACCGGCCTGAAGTGGTCCTTCATGCCCAAGGAAGTGAAGGATCGCCCTCACTACCTGGTCATCAACGCCGACGAGTCCGAGCCCGCGACGTGTAAAGACCGCGAGATCATGCGCCATGATCCGCAACTGCTGATCGAAGGCGCGCTGATCGCTTCCTTCGCCATGCAGGCCCACGCCTGCTACATCTATCTGCGCGGCGAATACATCCTCGAGCGCGAGCGCATGGAAGCCGCCGTCAAGCAGGCCTATGAGGCCAGGCTGATCGGTGACGACAACGTCCACGGCTGGGACTTCCACGTCTATATCCACCACGGCGCCGGGGCCTATATCTGCGGCGAAGAGACGGCCCTGTTGGAAAGCCTGGAAGGCAAGAAGGGCCAGCCGCGCCTGAAGCCGCCGTTCCCGGCGGGCGCCGGCCTCTATGGCTGCCCGACGACCGTGAACAATGTGGAATCGATCGCCGTGGTCGGCACCATCCTGCGTCGCGGCGCGGACTGGTTCGCCGGCTTCGGTCGCCCGAACAACACCGGCACCAAGCTGATGTCGCTGTCGGGCCACGTGAACACGCCCTGCGTGGTCGAAGAGGCCATGTCGATCCCGCTGCGCCAGTTGATCGAGGATCACGGCGGCGGCGTCCGCGGCGGCTGGGAAAACCTGAAGGCCATCATTCCGGGCGGCGCGTCCTGTCCGGTCATCACGCGCGAACAGGCTGAAGTCGCGCTGATGGACTTCGACTCCATGCGCGAAATGCGCTCGTCGCTGGGCACCGCCGGCGTCACGGTCATGGATCAGTCCACCGACATCGTGAAGGCGATCGCCCGCATCAGCTACTTCTTCAAGCACGAGAGCTGCGGCCAGTGCACGCCGTGCCGTGAAGGCACCGGCTGGATGTGGCGCGTGCTGGAGCGTATGGCGATCGGCGACGCCGACCCGTCGGAGATCGACCTGCTGCTCGACGTGGCCGGTCAGGTCGAAGGTCACACCATCTGCGCCCTCGGCGACGCCGCCGCCTGGCCCGTTCAGGGCCTGATCCGGCACTTCCGTCACGAGATTGAAGAGCGCATCCACACCTACCGCAGCCGCCGCGCGAACTTCGCCGGCCACGCGATCGCGGCGGAGTAATCGTAATGCCTATCGCCAAGGTCAACGGCGTTGAAGTCGAGTTCGAACCGGGCATGACCGTGCTGCAGGTCGCCGAGCGCGCCGGGCAGGAAATCCCGCGGTTCTGCTACCACGAGCGCCTATCCATCGCCGGCAACTGCCGCATGTGCCTGGTCGAGGTGAAGCCCGGACCGCCGAAGCCGCAGGCTTCGTGCGCGCTGCCGGCCGCCGACGGCCAGGAAATCTTCACCGACACGCCGATGGTGAAGAAGGCCCGCGAAGGGGTGATGGAGTTTCTGCTCATCAACCACCCGCTGGACTGCCCGATCTGCGACCAGGGCGGCGAATGCGACCTTCAGGATCAGGCCGTCGGCTACGGCCGTGACGGTTCGCGCTACGGCGAGAACAAGCGCGCGGTCGAAGAAAAGAACATGGGCCCGACGGTCAAGACGTTCATGACGCGCTGCATCCAGTGCACGCGTTGCGTTCGCTTCATCACCGAAGTGGCGGGCGTTCCGGACATCGGCATGATCTCGCGCGGCGAAAGCGCCGAGATCACGACCTATCTGGAAAAGAACATCGACAGCGAGCTGTCGGGCAACGTCAACGACCTGTGCCCGGTGGGCGCCCTGACGCACCGCCCGTGGCAGTACCACTACCGCCCGTGGGAGTTGAAGAAGACCGAGACCATCGACGTGATGGACGCGCTCGGCTCCAACATCCGCGCCGACTCGCGCGGCGCCGAGGTCATGCGCGTGCTGCCGCGCGTGAACGAGGGCATCAACGAAGAGTGGCTGTCGGACAAGAGCCGCTACGCCGTCGACGGCCTGCAGGCGCGTCGTCTGGACCGTCCGTGGGTGCGTGAGAACGGCAAGCTGCGTCCGGCGTCTTGGGACGAGGCCCTGTCGGTCGTGGCGGACAAGCTGAAGGCGGCCCCGGCCGACCGTATCGGCGCCATCGCCGGCGACCTGCAGGACGCCGAGTCGATGAAGGCGACGCTGGATCTGTTCCGCGCGCTGGGCTCCGCCAACACCGACTGCCGTCAGGACGGCGCGGCGCTGGGCGGCGAGGATCGCGAGGGTTGGCTGTTCAACTCTGGCCTGCAAGGCATTGAAAACGCTGACGCCATCCTGATCGTCGGCGCCAATCCGCGCACGGAAGCGCCGCTGCTGAACGCGCGCATCCGCAAGACCTGGCTGAAGGGCGGCGTCGAAGTCGGCGTCATCGGCCCGCAGGCTGACCTGACCTACGACTACGCCTGGCTGGGCGCTGGTTCGAAGACCCTGGGCAAGCTGCCCAAGGCCGCGACCGACTTCCTGACCAAGGCCGAGCGTCCCGCCATCATCGTCGGCGCGGGCGCCCTGATCGGCGAGACAGGCCCGGTCGTGCTGAACGCCCTGGGCGCGCTGGCCAAGAAGGTCGGCGTGGTCAAGGACGGCTGGAACGGCTTCAACGTCCTGCACAGCGCCGCCGCGCGCGTCGGCGGCCTGGACATGGGCTTTCTGCCGGGCGAGGGCGGTCTGGATGTCGCCGCCATGCTGAAGCCGGGCGCGCTGGACGTTCTGTTCCTGCTGGGCGCCGATGAGGTGAACGCAGATGCATCGGGCGCCTTCCGCGTCTATCTAGGTTCGCACGGCGATCGCGGCGCGCACGGCGCGGACGTGATCCTGCCGGGCGCGGCCTACACCGAGAAGTCGGGCCTGTACGTCAACACCGAGGGCCGGGTGCAGATGGCCGAACGCGTGGTCTTCCCGAAGGGCGAGGCCAAGGACGACTGGGCCATCATCCGCGCCCTGTCGGAGCGCGTCGGCCACAAGCTGCCGTTCGACACGCTTGAACAACTGCGCGCCAAACTGATGGGCGACCATCCGACCTTCGGCCGCATCGACTATCTGGCCCCCGCCGCGACGTTCGATGTCGCCAAGCTGGGCGCCAAGGGAGACCTGGGCGACGTCGCCTTCGTCTCCGTCATCGCCGATCCCTACCTGACCAACCCGATCGCGCGCGCCAGTGAAACCATGGCCCAACTGTCCGCTGAGCGGACGGCGCCGGTCGCCCTGGCGGCGGAGTAAGACATGGACGCTGCGACTTCCTTCTGGGCCACCCCCGTCGGCTGGACCCTCGCCACTCTGGGCGGGATCCTGCTGGTCGTGGTCGGCATTCTGATCTCCCTGGCCTTCCTGCTGCTGGCCGACCGCAAGATCTGGGCGGGCGTTCAGCTGCGCAAGGGTCCGAACGTGGTCGGCCCCTTCGGCCTGCTGCAGTCCTTCGCCGACTTCTTCAAGTTCGTGCTGAAGGAGATCGTCATCCCGGCCGGGTCGGACAAAGTGGTCTTCATCCTGGCCCCGCTGATCAGCTTCGTGCTGGCCTTCATCGCCTGGGCGGTGATCCCGTTCGCGCCGGGCTGGGTGGTGTCGGACCTGAACGTCGGCATCCTGTACATCCTCGCGATCAGCTCGCTGGGCGTGTACGGCATCATCATGGGCGGGTGGGCTTCGAACTCGAAGTACCCGTTCCTGGGCTCGCTGCGTTCGGCGGCGCAGATGGTGTCCTATGAGGTCTCGATGGGCCTCATCATCATCAACGTCATCCTGCTGGCCGGGACGATGAACCTGACCGAGATCGTGACCCAGCAACAGGGTTGGATTTGGAACTGGAACGCCTTCGGCGGCGGCCTCGAGACCCTGCCGACGATCATCGTCATGCTGCCGATGACCATCGTCTTCTTCATCTCGGCCCTGGCCGAGACCAACCGCCCGCCGTTCGACCTGCCCGAAGCGGAATCGGAACTGGTGGCCGGTTATCAGGTCGAATATTCCTCGACCCCCTACCTGCTGTTCATGATCGGCGAATACGCCAACATCGTCTTCATGTGCGCCATGATCACCCTGCTGTTCTGCGGGGGGTGGAATCCGGGCTTCCCGACCGACTTCCTGAACAGCGTCCCGGCCTTCGTCGCCAACCTGTTCTACCTGGCGGTCTTCGCCGTGAAGGTGGTCTTCTGGTTCTTCATGATCGCCCTGGTGAAGGCCTTCGTGCCGCGTTACCGCTATGACCAGCTGATGCGTCTGGGCTGGAAGATCTTCCTGCCGGCCTCGTTGGTCGCCGTGGTCTTCGTGGCGGCGTGGCGCGTGTTCGCGGTGGGCGGCTGATGGGCGGTTACGCCACATTCGTGATCGCGCTGGCGCTCGCCGCCGGCCTGTCGGCCTGCACCTTCAAGCCGATGGATCCGGCTGCGCCCGAGACCGCGTCCGCGCGTCTCGAGCGGCTGGACCGCGAGCGGGGAGAGGAGGCGGACAAGCGCGCCTATTGCCAACGTCTGTCGCGGGACGATCCACGCTTCAGCAGGGACGGCTGCGAACGCCGGATCGGCGGATGAAGACGAAAGCCGCAGCCCTGATCATCGCCCTGGCCGCGCCCATGCTGGCGTCGGCCTGCGCGCCCTATGAGGCCGACCCGGTGTCGGTCTATCAGTGGGAGCGCAAGGTGCAGGAAATCGAACGGCGCGAGGCGGAACGCCAGCGCCTCTGCCAGACCCTCGACAAGGAAAGCGCCCGCTATGAACGCGAGTGCGCCGGAGTGAAATCGTAATGCTGACCCGTATCGTTCAGGCGGCCAAGGGCGCGATGCTGACCGACGTGTTCGGCGCCGTCGGCCTGTCGATGAAGTACATGATGAAGCCGAAGGCGACGGTGAACTATCCGTTCGAGCGGAACCCGCAGTCGCCGCGCTTCCGCGGCGAACATGCGCTGCGCCGCTATCCGAACGGCGAAGAGCGCTGCATCGCCTGCAAGCTGTGCGAAGCCATCTGCCCGGCCCAGGCCATCACCATCGAGGCCGAACCGCGCGCCGACGGCAGCCGCCGCACGACGCGCTACGACATCGACATGGTCAAATGCATCTACTGCGGCCTGTGCCAGGAGGCCTGCCCGGTGGACGCCATCGTCGAGGGACCGAACAGCGAGTTCGCCACCGAGACCCGCGAAGAACTGCTCTATGACAAGGCGCGCCTGCTGGACAACGGCGACCGCTGGGAGCGTCTGATCGCGAAGAATCTGGAACTCGACGCTCCGTATCGCTAAACGGAGCGGCGATTCCGCCACGCTGACCCTGACCTTCGGGCCGGGGCCGATTTCTGGAAGGGTCCGGGCTTTTCGTCCGGGCCATTGGTTTTGAAGAGGGGCGTCGTCCCGCACATGTTGCAAGGCCTGGCCTTCTATCTTCTGGCGACGGTCGCCGTGGTTTCCGCCCTTCTGGTCGTGACCGCGCGCAATCCCGTGCACTCCGTTCTCTGGCTGATCCTGACCTTCTTCTCGGCAGCCGGCCTGTTCGTTCTGCTGAGCGCCGAGTTCCTGGCGATGCTGCTGGTCGTCGTCTACGTCGGCGCCGTGGCGGTGCTGTTCCTGTTCGTCGTCATGATGCTGGACGTCGACTTCGTGAAGCTGCGCGAAGGATACGCGCGCTACCTGCCGCTGGCGGGCATCGTGGCGGGCGTGCTGCTGGCCGAGATGATCATGGTGTCGATCACCGTCGTTCAGGGCGGGGCCGCCCGCGACGCCAACGCGCCGGTTCCGGCCGGGCCTGACGTCACCAACATCGAGACGATCGGCCGCGTGCTCTACACGGACTACGTTTACTTCTTCCAGGCGGCGGGCGTGGTCCTGCTGATCGCCATGATCGGCGCCATCGTCCTGACCCTGCGTCACCGTCCGGGCGTGCATCGCCAGGATCTGGCGGCCCAGGCCAACCGCGAGCGCGCCAAGGCCGTCGAGGTCAAGTCCGTGACCACGGGCCAGGGCGTCACCCCCGAGGAGCTTCTGTAATGGATATCTCGCTCCAGCATTATCTGGCGGTCGCCGCCATGCTGTTCACCATCGGCGTCTTCGGCATCTTCGTGAACCGCAAGAACGTCATCATCATCCTGATGTCGGTCGAGATGATCCTGCTCGCGGTGAACATCAACTTCGTGGCCTTCTCGACTCACCTGAACGACGTGTCGGGTCAGTTGATGGCCATGTTCGTCCTGACCGTCGCCGCGGCCGAGGCCGCCGTCGGCCTGGCCATTCTCGTGACCTTCTTCCGTAACCGCGGCGACATCGCGGTCGACGACGCCTCCGTGATGAAGGGCTGATCGGAACCGTGACTATCCAGACTCTCGTCACTCTCGGCGTTTTCGCCCCCCTGCTGGGGGCCATGATCGCCGGCTTCTTCGGTCGCCGGATCGGCGACGTCGCCTCGCAGGCCGTCACCACGGGCCTGCTGTTCTTCTCGTGCGCGGTCTCCTGGATCGTGTTCAGCCAGTGGACCTGGGGCGGGCTGGAAGCCTTCACCGTGCACCTGGCGCCGTTCATTCATGTCGGCGAGTTCCAGTCGAACTGGTCGATCCGCGTCGACGCCATGTCGGCGGTCATGCTGATCGTGGTGACGTCGGTGTCCTCGCTGGTTCACCTCTATTCCTGGGGCTATATGAAGGAGGACGACAGCCGTCCTCGCTTCTTCGCCTATCTGTCGCTGTTCACCTTCATGATGCTGGCGCTGGTGACGGCGGCTGACTTCCTGCAGATGTTCTTCGGCTGGGAAGGCGTGGGCCTGGCGTCCTATCTGCTGATCGGTTTCTGGTACAAGAAGCCCTCGGCCACCGCCGCCTCGATCAAGGCCTTCGTGGTCAACCGCGTCGGCGACTTCGGCTTCCTGCTCGGCATGATGACCGTGTTCTGGATGTTCGGCACGATCGAGTTCGCCAAGCTGTTCCCGCTGATCGCCGGCAAGACCGGGACGGGCTGGGAATTCCTGGGCCACACCTGGTCCGCGCTGGATCTGGCCGGTCTGCTGCTGTTCATCGGCGCCATGGGCAAGTCGGCGCAGTTCTTCCTGCACACCTGGCTGCCGGACGCGATGGAAGGCCCGACGCCGGTGTCGGCCCTGATCCACGCGGCCACCATGGTCACCGCCGGCGTCTATATGGTCTGCCTGCTGTCGCCCCTGTATGAGCACGCGCCGGTCGCGTCGCAGTTCATCGCCATCATCGGCGGCGTCACGGCCATCTTCGCCGCGACCGTCGGCATGATGCAGAACGACATCAAGCGGGTGATCGCCTATTCGACCTGTTCGCAGCTGGGTTACATGTTCTTCGCGGCGGGCGTCGGCGCTTATCAGCCCGCCATGTTCCACCTGTTCACGCACGCCTTCTTCAAGGCCCTGCTGTTCCTGGGCGCCGGTTCGGTGATCCACGGCATGCACCACGAGCAGGACATGCGGAAGATGGGCGGCCTGTGGAAGCTGCTGCCCGTCACCTATGCGACCATGATGATCGGCACCATCGCCATCACCGGCCTGGGCATGCCCGGCGTCGGCGGCTTCGCCGGCTTCTACTCCAAGGACTCCATCCTCGAGAGCGCCTATGCGGCGGCGACGACCGGCCACTCGGCTGCGGGCATGTTCGCCTTTGTCATCGGCATCTCGGCGGCTCTGCTGACGGCCTACTATTCGTGGCGTCTGGTGTTCATGACCTTCCACAACAAGCCGATGTGGAAGGAAGAGGAGGGCGCCCATCATGCGGACGCTCACGCTCATGACGATCATGCGCACGACGACCACCATGGTCCGCTGAAGCCGCACGAGAGCCCGCTGGTCATGGTCGTGCCGCTGCTGGTGCTGTCGATCGGCGCGGTGTTCGCGGGCATGATCTTCGCCCCGCACTTCATTGGCCATCATGAGGCCGAGTTCTGGCGCGGCGCCATCTTCGTAGGGGCTGAGAACCACGTCCTGCACGAAAGCCACAACGTCCCGACCTGGGTGAAGTGGGCGCCGCTGATCGTGACGCTGCTGGGCACGGCCATCGCCTACTGGCTGTATGTCGTGAGGGAAGGCGCGGCCAAGGAGATGGCCGACCGCAAGGGCCCGCTGTGGACCTTCCTCTACAACAAGTGGTTCTTCGATGAGCTGTACGACGCCGTCTTCGTGAAGGGGACCAAGGCGATCGGCGACTTCTTCTGGAAGATCGGCGACGTGAAGATCATCGACGGCCTCGGTCCGAACGGCGCGGCCTGGGCTTCGCTGAAGTCGGGCGGCTGGTTGTCCCGGTTCCAGTCCGGTTTCGTCTACTTCTATGCATTCGTGATGCTGATCGGCGTGGCTGCGTTCCTTGCCTTCGCCATCTTCACGTGGGGAGCCTGAGCCTCGTGCCTCACATTCTGAGCATCGTCACCTTCCTGCCGCTTCTCGGCGCGGCCGCGATCCTGGTCGCGCGCCTGCTGAACAAGGGCGGTCAGGACGCCGCGGCCCCGGCCGCTCGCTGGATCGCCCTGATCACCACCATGGTGGTGCTGGCCGTGTCCGTCCTGCTGGTCGCGCAGTTCGATCCGTCGAACCCGGCCTATCAGTTCGTCGAGAACTACGCCTGGTTCGCGGGCGCCGGCTATCACCTGGGCGTGGACGGGATCTCCATCCTGTTCGTCCTGCTGACGGCCTTCCTGCTGCCGATCTGCATCGTGGCCAGCTGGAAGTCGATCGAGACGCGCGTCGTCGAATACATGATCGCCTTCCTGATCCTGGAGACCATGGTCATCGGGGTGTTCACCTCGCTGGACCTGTTCCTCTTCTACATCTTCTTCGAAGGCACCCTGGTGCCGATGTATCTGATCATCGGCATCTGGGGCGGCGCCAACCGCATCTACGCGGCGTACAAGTTCTTCCTGTACACCCTGCTGGGTTCGGTCCTGATGCTGCTGGCCATGCTGTGGATGGCCCACACGACCGGCACCACCAGCATTCCGGAATTGAAGCAGTACGCCTTCGATCCGGCGGTGCAGCCGCTGCTGTGGCTGGCCTTCTTCGCCTCGTTCGCGGTGAAGATGCCGATGTGGCCGGTGCACACCTGGCTGCCCGACGCCCACGTGCAGGCGCCGACGGCGGGTTCGGTCATCCTGGCCGGCATCCTGCTGAAGCTGGGCGGCTACGGCTTCATCCTGTTCAACATTCCGATGTTCCCGCAGGCGTCGCAGATGTTCACGCCTCTGGTGCTGACGCTGTCGGCGATCGCCATCGTCTACACCTCGCTGGTCGCCTTCCGTCAGACGGACATCAAGAAGCTGATCGCCTATTCGTCGGTCGCCCACATGGGCTTCGTGACCATGGGCATCTTCGCGGGCAACGATACCGGCATCCAGGGCGCCGTCTTCCAGATGCTGAGCCACGGCCTGATCTCGGGCGCGCTCTTCCTGTGCGTCGGCGTGGTCTATGACCGGATGCATACGCGTGAGATCGCCTTCTATGGCGGCCTGACGGCGCGGATGCCCTGGTATGCGGCCATCTTCCTGATGTTTACCATGGCCAACGTCGGCCTGCCGGGCACCTCGGGCTTCATCGGCGAAGTGCTGACGATGACCGGCGCCTATCAGGTCTCGACCTGGGCGGCCCTGATCGCGGCCTCGGGCGTGATCTTCTCGGCGGTCTATGCGCTGACGCTGTTCCGCAACGTCATGTATGGCCCGATCACCAATCCGGCGCTGGAAAACATCACCGACATCGACAAGCGCGAACTGCTGATCTTCGTGCCCCTGATCGTCGGCACCATCTGGCTGGGCCTCTATCCCAACGCCGTTCTCGACTACACCGGGCCGACTGTTGAAGCCCTGACCAGCGCCTATCGCGCCGCGATCGGCGGGTGAGACCATAATGCCTGATCTGTCCTCCGCTCTCCAACTCGCCGCCCCGGAGCTGACCCTTGCGGTCGGCGGGCTGGTGCTGCTCATGCTCGGCGCCTTTACCGGCGAGAAGTCGACGCGCCTGGTCTCGGGCCTGTCGGTGCTGCTGCTGCTGGCGGCGACGGCTCTGGCCGTCGTCGGTCCGCTGGGGTCCGCCTTCAACGGGGCCTATGTGGCCGATCCGCTGGCCGTCTTCGGCAAGGCGGTGATCTTCCTGTCCGCCGCCGTGGCCGTGGTGCTGGGCGACGGCTGGATGCATCGCAACAACATCGCCAAGTTCGAATATCCGATCCTGATCGTGCTGGCCTCGGTCGGCATGGGCATGATGGCGTCGTCGGGCGATCTGATCTCGCTCTACATCGGCATCGAGATGCACTCGCTGGCCCTGTACGTCCTGGCCGCCTATCGCCGGGACGACCTGAAGGCCTCGGAAGCGGGTCTGAAGTACTTCGTCTTGGGCGCCCTGTCGTCGGGTCTGCTGCTGTACGGCGCCAGCCTGATCTACGGTTTTGCCGGTTCGATGCGGTTCGAGGACATCGCCGCCTTCGCCACCGCCAACCCCGGTCCGGGCCTGATCTTCGGCCTGGTCTTCCTGATCTGCGGTCTGGCGTTCAAGGTTTCGGCCGCGCCGTTCCACATGTGGACGCCCGACGTCTACGAAGGCGCCCCGACCCCGGTCGTGGCCCTGTTCTCCACCGCGCCCAAGGTGGCGGCCATGGTGCTGATCATCCGCGTGCTGGTCGAAGGCTTCGGCCTGGCCCATGCGCAGTGGGCCCAGGTTCTGATCCTGATCTCGCTGATCAGCTTTGCCGTCGGCGCCTTCGGCGGCCTGATGCAGAAGGACATCCAGCGCCTGCTGGCCTATTCGTCCATCATCAACATCGGCTACGCCCTGCTGGGCGTGGCGGCGGGCACCCAGGTCGGCGTTCAGGCGACCCTGATGTTCATGACCCTGTATGTCGTGGATCAGATCGGCTTCTTCGCCATCCTGCTGTCGCTGAGCCGCAACGGCCGTCCGATCCGCAAGATCGCCGATCTGGCCGGTCTGAAGAAGGACCGTCCGGTGACGGCCGTCGCCCTGACGATCCTGTCGCTGTCGGCTGTCGGCATTCCGCCGATGTCGGGCTTCTGGGGCAAGTTTTACGTCTTCGGCGCCGCCGCCGACGCCGGTTACTGGATGGCGGGCGTGGCGGGTCTGGTGGCCTCGGTCGTCGCGGCCTTCTACTACCTGCGCATCATCAAGGTGATGTGGTTCGACACGCCGGAGTTCGACGTGACGACGGACAAGGCGCCGGCGGGCGCGCAATGGATCGGCTGGGCGGCTGCGGCCTTCAGCTTCCCTGTGCTGCTGATCGCCCTGACCTGGCTGGAGCCGCTGACGCGCGCGGCGGCCGCGGGCGTCGGGATCGGATAAGGGGCCTTGGCGGCTCCGGTCCTGATCCTCGAAGAGACCGACTCCACCAACGCCGAGGCGCGTCGTCGCGCCGAGGCGGGCGAGGCCGGGCCGCTGTGGATCGCGGCCCGGCGTCAAACCGCCGGGCGGGGCCGTCGCGGCCGCGCCTGGGACAGCCGGGACGGCAATCTGGCTACGACCCTGCTGCTGACGCTGAACCGCTCTCCGGCCGAGGCGGCGCAACTGACCTTCGCCGCCGCACTGGCGGTGGCCGACCTGCTGGACCGCTATGTTCCGCCCGCGCTGGTCAGCATCAAATGGCCCAATGACGTGCTGCTGGACGGGCGCAAGTCGTCCGGCATCCTGATCGAATCCGGTCCTGCGCCCTCTGGCGGTCTGTGGCTGGCCGTGGGCGTCGGCGTGAACCTGTCCCACGCGCCCGAAGGGACGGAGCGGCCGACCACCTGCATCGCCGAGCACCTGCGTCACGACGTGGCCGCCGCGCCGTCGATGGAAGAGGGGGCTAGGGCGTTGGCCGAAACCTTTGACGCCTGGCTGGAACGCTGGACGCGTCTGGGCTTTCAGCCGGTGCTGGACGCCTGGGTCGCGCGCACGCCCGGCCTGTTCGGGCCATGCACGGCGCGGCTGAGCCATGAAATCCTGAGCGGGATCGCTGACGGCGTCGAGGCCGACGGGGCCCTGCGCCTGAAACTGCCGGACGGAAGCCTGCGGGTCATCTCCGCCGGCGACGTCTTCTTCGGAGAGGCTGCCTGATGCTGCTGGCGATCGAGCAAGGCAACACCAACACCCTGTTCGCTGTTCACGATGGCGAAGAGTGGATCTTCCAGTGGCGCACCGCCACCGATCCCATGCGCACGGCCGACGAGTACGCCGTCTGGCTGCATCAGCTGTTCGAGATGCGCGGCCAGGGCCAGACCATGGCCGACATGGACGGCTGCATCATCTCCAGCGTGGTGCCGCAGTCGATCTTCAACCTGCGCAACCTGGCGCGGCGCTATCTGAACGTCGAACCCCTGGTGATCGGCGAGAACGTCGAACTGGGCATCGATGTGCGCATCCATAAGCCCAGCGAGGCCGGGGCCGACCGTCTGGTCAACGCCATCGGCGCGCTTCAGGTCTATGAGGGCGACCTGTTGCTGATCGACAGCGGCACGGCGACCACCTTCGACGTCGTGTCCGGCGCGAACGGGCAGGGGGCGGGGGCCTTCGAAGGCGGGCTGATCGCGCCCGGCATCAACCTGTCGCTTCAGGCCCTGCACGAGGCGGCGGCCAAGCTGCCGCGCATCGCCATTCAGCGCCCCGACACCGTGATCGGGCGCGACACCGTCACCTCCATGCAATCCGGCGTCTTCTGGGGCTATATCGCCCTGATCGAGGGGCTGGTGGACCGCATCAAGGCCGAGTGGGGCAAGCCCATGACGGTGATCGGCACCGGCGGCGTCGCCTCCCTGTTCGAGGGCGCAACCGACTCTATCGACCGGTTCGATCCGGACCTGACCATCCGCGGCCTACTCGAAATCTGGCGGCGGAACTCCCATCTGTAAGGCCGCATGACTAAGAAAAATCAAAACGACGAACTCGTCTTCCTGCCGCTGGGCGGCTCGAACGAGGTCGGCATGAACCTGAACGCCTATGGTTTCGGCCCGGCGCATGACCGCAAATGGATCATCGTCGACGTCGGCGTGACCTTCGGCGACCAGTCCACGCCGGGAGTGGACGTGATCGTGCCCGATCCGACCTTCCTGGAAGGCGAGAACATCCTGGGCATCGTGCTGACGCACGCGCACGAGGACCACATCGGCGCCCTGGGCTGGCTGTGGCCGCGCATTCAGGCGCCGCTGTACGCCACGCCCTTCACCGCCTTCCTGATCCGCGAAAAGCTGTGCGACGCCGGCATCTATGAAGATGTCGAGCTGCACGAGGCGCCGCTGGGTTCGACGGTGAACCTGGGTCCGTTCGAGGTGACCTACGTCACCATCACCCACTCGATCGCCGAACCGAACGGTCTGGCCATCAAGACGCCGCTGGGCACGGTGCTGCATACCGGCGACTGGAAGATCGACAACGATCCGGTCGTGGGCGAACGCACTGACGTCGACTTCATCCAGAAGCTGGGCGACGAGGGCGTCCTGGCCATGGTGTGCGACTCCACCAACGTCTTCGTGGACGGCGTCGCCGGGTCCGAGGGCGAGGTGAAGGTCAAGCTGGCCGAGCTTATCCAGGGCCTGAAGGGCCGGGTCGCCGTGGGTTGCTTCGCCTCCAACGTCGCGCGGATGCATAGCGTCATCAGCGCCGCCGAGGCGGCCGGGCGCCGCGTGGCCCTGGCCGGACGCTCGATGCACCGCATCACCGCCGCCGCCAAGTCGGTCGGCATGTTGAACGACATCAAGCCCTTCCTGTCCGAACAGGAGGCCAAGATCTGGCCGGCGGACGAGATCCTGTATCTGTGCACGGGCAGCCAGGGCGAGGCGCGGGCGGCTCTATCGCGCGTGGCCGAAGGGACGCATCCCTTCATCAAGCTGGGCGAGGGGGATCACTGCATCTTCTCGTCGCGCGTCATCCCCGGCAACGAGCTGTCCATCGGCCGTCTGCAGGACAAGATGGCCGAGCGCGGAATCCGCATCTATACTGAGAAGGACCACCCCGGCATCCACGTCTCGGGCCACCCGTGCCGTGACGAATTGCGCCAGATGTATCAGTGGGCGCGACCGCAGATCGCCGTGCCGACCCACGGCATGCGCCGCCACCTGATCGAGCACGGCAACTTGGCCAAGGACATGCAGGTGCCGGAGACTGTGACGCCGCGCAACGGCGACATGGTGCGTCTGGCCCCCGGACCCGCCGCCATCATCGACGAAGTGCCCTCGGGCCGCCTGTTCGTCGACGGCGGCATGCTGGTGGAAGAGGCGGGCGAGGCCCTGCGCGAGCGCAAGCACGCCGCCAGCAACGGCATCCTGATCGTCAGCTTCGCCCTGGATCGTCGCGGCCGGATCGCCAGCGACATCGATGTGCGCGGCATCGGCCTGCCCGGCGACGCCGACCGTCCGCTGGGCGACGTGCTGGACGATATGGCTGAGCGCGTCGAGAACACGGTGCGCGGTCTGAAGGGCGAGGCGCTGGAGGACGAAGCCGTCATCGAACAGGCCGTCAGCCGGACCCTGAAGAAGGCCAGCCAGCAGATCTGGGATCGTCGTCCGATCGTGGAAACCGTGGTGCTGAGGCTCTGATGGCGGATCGTCTTTATCTTCTGAACGCGGACTGGTTTGACGATCAGGGCGGGCCGTGGTTCTGCCCGCCCGGTGCACGGATCGAAGGGGTGCTGGGCCTCTATCCGCGCCTGCGCGAGCACCTGATAGTGACCTATCTGGATCACCCGCGCCCGCGCCCGGCCGTGATCGCCGAGGTAGGAGAGGCGAACCAGAGTTGCCCCCTGCTGGTGCTGGACGGCGAGTTCGACTGGCCCGACGCCCAGGTCAGCGAGGAGACCGGCGCGCGCTTCCTGCAGGACGACGCTATCCTGCCGTACTGGGCCGCGCGCTACGGGATCGGGCGACCGCACCCGTAAGCCATGATCCTACTCTTAATGGGAGAAGGTGGCCCGAAGGCCCGGATGAGGGTTCCCGGCTGGTGTCGGCGTAAGCCGTTGCCTGAACGGCTGATTGCGGAACCCTCACCCTTTGGCTGCTTCGCGCCGCCCTTCGGGTCGCTTGGCGGATCGCCTTCGGCTCTCCGAAGCTCAAGCCCTCTCCCATCGGGAGAGGCTTTAAAGCGTTACCTTCCGATAGTTGTCGCGATCCAGGTTGCCGATCTCGACCGAGATCTGGCGCGGGCCGTCATACGGCGCGACGCCGGCCAGCAGGGCGGCCTGCACGGCTTCGCCCAGGGCGGTCTTCTGTTCCTGAGTGCGGCCGCTGAGGATGCGCAGGTCGCAGTGGACCATGGCCTGATCCGGGTCGCCGTCGGCGATGATCAGGCGGTCGCAGCGCACGATGCGCGTCTTGCAGGCCGGAAGGGTTGCGCCGACCGTCTCGACACAGAGGCGATGAATCTCCAGCGCCAGGGCGCGCCAGTCGGTCGCGTCGAAATGGGTGGAGTGTTCCAGCGTAATCTGTGGCATTCAGGGCGTCCTTGTTGCGGAGCCTCTCCTTATCGCGCCGCGACGATGATTGCGATGAACGGACTTTAGAGACGATGCCCCTTGGCCCCTTCACCCTGGTCGCCACCTTTCTGACGGTGTGGTGGATCGTGCTGTTTGCGATTCTGCCGCTGGGGATGTCGGACCAGATCAAGGATCCGCCGACGGACGGCGCCCAGTGGGGCGCGCCGAAGAACCCGAACCTCAAGAAGAAGTTCATCACCACGACCTGGGTGTCGATCATCGTTTGGCTCATCATCGTCGCCATCGTCTGGATCGGCTGGAGCCCCGTGCCCGATATCACCCACGCGAACGCGCTCTAGCTTTCGTCCCCTTCGCCCGGTTAAACCTCGGGCCTGACTGAATTTGCCGAGAATCCTCCCATGCGCCTGTCGCGCTACTTCCTGCCGATCCTGAAAGAAGCCCCCTCCGACGCCCAGATCGTGTCGCATCAGCTGATGCTGCGCGCGGGCATGATCAAGCAGGAGGCCGCCGGCATCTACGCCTGGCTGCCGCTGGGTCTGCGGGTGTTGCGCAAGATCGAAGGCATCGTTCGCGACGAGCAGGTAAAGGCAGGCGCCGTTGAGCTGCTGATGCCGACGCTGCAACTGGCCGATCTGTGGCGCGAGAGCGGCCGCTACGACGCCTATGGCCCCGAGATGCTGCGCATCACCGACCGTCATGAGCGCGAACTGCTGTACGGGCCGACCAATGAGGAAATGGTCACGGATATCTTCCGGGCCTATGTGAAGTCGTACAAGGCCCTGCCGCTGAACCTCTTCCACATCCAGTGGAAGTTCCGCGACGAGCGCCGTCCGCGCTTCGGCGTCATGCGCGGCCGCGAGTTCCTGATGAAGGACGCCTATTCCTTCGATCTGGACGAGGCTTCGGCCCGCATCGCCTACAAGCGGATGTTCGCCGCCTATCTGAACACCTTCGCCCGCCTGGGCCTGAAGGCGGTGCCGATGCGCGCTGACACCGGCCCCATCGGCGGCGATCTGAGCCACGAGTTCATCGTCCTGGCCGAGACCGGCGAGAGCGAGGTTTTCTGCGACCGCAAGCTGGTAGAGATGGCCGCGCCCGGCCACAACCTCAGCGTCGAGCAACTGGAGAGCGTGTTCAACGAGCGCACGGCCCTCTACGCTGCGACCGAGGAAATGCACGACGCCGCCCAGTTCGAGACCCAGACGGCCAAGGGCGACCGCCTGTCGGCGCGCGGCATCGAGGTCGGCCACATCTTCTACTTCGGCACCAAATACTCGGCCGCCATGAAGGCCAAGGTCGCCGGGCCGAACGGTCAAGACACCGAGGTCCACATGGGCAGCTACGGCGTCGGCGTGTCGCGCCTGCTGGGAGCCATCATCGAGGCCAGCCACGACGAGGGCGGCATCATCTGGCCGGACTCGGTCGCGCCGTTCGACGTGGTGGTGATCAACCTGCGCGCCAGCGACGAGGCTGTCTCGGCGGCGTGTGAAGACGCCGTGGCCAAGCTGGAAGCCCTGGGCAAGGACGTCCTCTACGACGACACCGACGAGCGGCCGGGCGGCAAGTTCGCCACCGCCGACCTGATCGGCGTGCCGTGGCAGCTGACCATCGGGCCCAAGGGCTTGGCTGACGGCGTGGTCGAACTGAAGCGCCGCGCCACCGGCGAGAAGCAGAGCCTGTCGCTGGACGCCGCCCTGGAGCTGCTCACGAAATGACCGACGCCGCGACGGCTTCCGCTCCGCCGCCCGAATCCAAAGGGTCAGGCCCGTTCTCCAGCTGGGAGATCGGGCTGGCGCTCCGCTATCTGCGCGCCAAGCGCAAGCAGGGCGGGGTGGCGCTGATCGCCATGATCAGCTTCATCGGCATCATGCTGGCCGTCGCAGTGCTAATCAGCGTGATGAGCATTATGGCGGGCTTCCGCGGCACGCTGATGGACCGGATCCTGTCGTTCAACGGTCATATGTATGTGCAGGGGCCGGTGCTCTATGCGCCCGATCGCGACGCCGCGCTGAAGCGGATCGCCGACGTGCCGGGCGTGGTGGCGGTGACGCCCCTGATCGAAAGCCCGGCCATGTTCCGCGCGGGCGGGGGGGCCACGGGCGGTGTCGTGCGCGGCGTGCGGCCGCAGGATCTGGCCTCGACGAAGTTCGTCTATGACAGCCTGACCCCAGAGGCGCGCGAGCGTTTCGGCAATGGTCAGTACGGCGGCGATCACGTCCTGATCGGCAAGAGCCTCGCCGAGCAGATGGGCCTGCGCGAAGGCGATCCTATTTCCCTCTATTCTCCGACTGGAGCGGACAGCGCCTTCGGCAATCTGGGCGGGCTGGAGAAGACCTATATCGTTGGCGGAATCTATACGTCGGGCGCGGCGGACTATGATCGCGCCTTCATCTTCATGCCGCTGGAGCAGGCGCAACTGTTCTTCGGCAAGGACGGCGTCTGGGACGTCATCGAAATGAAGGTGGCGGAGCCTGACCTGGTCGAAAACCTGCTGACGCCGGTTCAGCGCGCGGCCGGACCGGGCAGCGTCGTCACCGACTGGCGCAACCGCCAGGCCGCCATCTGGGGCGCGCTGAAGGTCGAACGCGTGGCCATGAGCATCATTCTGGGCATGGTGGTGGCCATCGCCGCCATGAACATCATCAGCGGCATCGTCATGCTGGTGAAGAACAAGACGCGCGACATCGCCATCCTGCGCACCGTCGGCGCCAGCCAGTCGTCCATCCTGCGCATCTTCTTCATGTCGGGCGCGGCCATCGGCATCGGCGGCACGATCGCGGGCCTAGTGCTGGGGCTGCTGTTCTGCTGGAACATCGGCGCGATCCAGCATTTCCTCGAGGGCCTGCTGGGCGTCCAGCTGTTCAACGCCGAGGTCTATATGCTGGATTCTGTTCCGGCCAAGGTGGACCCGTGGGACGTGACCTGGGTCGCCGTCTTCTCCTTCTTTATGAGCTGCCTGGCCAGCCTGCCGCCGTCGTGGAACGCGTCGCGCATCGATCCGGTGGAGGCCCTGCGCTTTGAATAAGCTGCTGAAGAAGAAGCCCGCCGCCGCGACGGCAGCGAACGGCGCCATCCTTTCCCTGCGCGGGGTGACGCGCACCTATCCGACGGCCCAGGGCGGGCTGACGGTGCTGAAGGGCGTCGACCTGGAGGTCATGCCGGGCGAGGTCGTCGGCTTGATCGGTCCGTCCGGCTCGGGCAAGTCCAGCCTGCTGCACGCGGCGGGGCTGCTGGAGCGGCCGACCAGCGGCCAGGTGCTGATCGACGGCGAGGACGTCGGCGGCCTGGACGAGCGGGCGCGCACGCGGCTGCGTCTGCACCGCATCGGCTTCGTCTATCAGTTCCACCATCTTCTCCCGGAGTTCGACGCCCTGGATAATGTGGCCCTGCCGATGCGTATCGCGGGCGTAGGGGAAGGGGAGGCGCGGCGTCGCGCGACCGAGAAGCTGACGGCGCTCGGTCTGGGCCAGCGCGTCACGCACCAGCCCGCGCAACTGTCGGGCGGCGAGCAGCAGCGCGTCGCCATCGCCCGCGCCCTGGCCAACAGCCCGCGCCTGCTGCTGGCGGACGAGCCGACCGGCAACCTGGATCCCGCCACCAGCCAGGCGGTGTTCGAGTCCTTGCGCGAACTGGCCAAGACCACGGGCGTCGCCGCTCTGATCGCCACGCACAACATGGAGCTGGCCGGGCACATGGACCGCGTCTTCGCCCTGAAGGACGGGCATCTGGAGCAGCGGGCGGCCGAAAGCCACGCCTACTAGGAGGCGATGAGCCGCGTCGTCGCCTGCAACGGCGTTCGATAGGCCAGCATCGACCAGCGCAGAGCGACGGCCGCCAGCAAGGCCGGTATCTCGCCATAGGCCGGATTGTCGGCGTCAAGCGCCCGACGCAGGGCTGCGGCTTCCTCGCGCGTCAGGGGCGGGTGCGAGAGCGCCAGGACACGGTGGATGCGAAAGCGGACCTCCTGGCGCCACGCCTGGATCGGCTCGGTCTCGCACGGGCTGACGCCCAGCAGTTGCAGGAAGCCGTCCACGGAGTCTGCTGAGCCCTCCACGGCGTAGATGATCACGTCATCGACAGCGGCCGCAGCACCCGCCAGGCTCAGCGAGCGCGCTTGGTCGCGTCTCATGTCGATCAACGCCGGCCATCGCGTGCTGCCAATGAATCCTGATGGGGGACGAGTCAGGAAAACGGCGCTTTGCAGCATGGCGGGCCTTCCTGGTTGATATCGGCGTATCGGGGGTATGGTTCGCCCATGAGTCTTGGGCGATCAATTGCGTGGGACTACGAGGTTTTGCTGCGGCTGAGCCTTGCGTACTTTCGACGGCATGATGCGTGATGGCGTGGACGGCGGTCGAAATGAACAGGCTTCAGAAAGGGTTGGGGGCGCTATTTCTGACATCGCCATCATCGACGATGACCGCGCCTTATTGGAGGTGACCCTGCTCGCCGTGCGCGAGGCGGGCTTCTCCGCGGTCGGCTTCCATGAACCGCTTGAAGCCCTCATGTGGGCTTCAGACGCCGATCCGACCTGCATCGTCGCCGATCTGAAGATGCCGGGCGTCGAAGGGCTGGATCTGGTCGCCGCCTTCTGTGCGCTGAACCGTCACGCGGTGATCATCGTCAGCGCCTTTGTGGACGTGCGGACGACGGTCGACGCCATGCGTCTGGGCGTGGACGATGTCCTGCCCAAGCCGGCGACGGTTGATGATCTGGTCCGCGCCCTGCGTCGCGGGGCGGAGGCCTTGGCAGCCACGCCGGCGCGCGAGGAACTGACCTTCACACGCCGCGAGCGACAGGTGGCCGAAATGCTGGTTGAGGGCCTGACCACCAAACAGATCGCCTAGAACCTGGAACTGAGCCCGCGCACGGTGGAGTTCTTCCGCGCCAGCCTGCTGCGCAAGACCCAGTCCCCCAACTCGGCCGCCCTGGCCTCGGCCCTGACCCGGCTCGGCTTCCTCGCGAATTGAGGTTGACGAGAACAAAGAGGCAACTTAGAACAAATGGGCAACATTTGATCTGGGGATAAAACCAATGACGCGTTGGGTGAGGGAACTGCTGTCGCTTGCGTCCTGCGGCGGCTTCGTCTGGATGGTCTGGCAGGCGGCCTTTCTGGTGACATGACCGCGCCCACTGAGGCGCGACTCCCTGCATGATGACGATGCGCCCGTATGATCGGGCGCTGCGATGCGGAGTTTTCGATTGGCGGATGCGGTGAACAGTCAGGGCTTTGTCCACCTGCGGGTCCGCAGCGCCTATTCGCTGCTGGAAGGCGCCATCAAGGCCGGCAAGATCGGCAAGATGGCCGCCGATGCCGGAATGCCGGCCGTGGCCGTGGCTGACCGCGCCAACCTGTTCGGGGCCCTTGAGTTCAGCCAGACGACCAAGGATGCGGGCGTCCAGCCTATCGTCGCCTGCGCCTTGCCGGTGCTCGGTATCGGCGGGCAGGTCGCCCAACGCTGGGCCAAGACGCCGACGGTCGTGCTGATCGCCCAGAATGAGCAGGGGTGGCTCAACCTGTGCGCCCTGTCGTCCGCCGCCTATCTGGATGCGGGCGAGATGGCCGAGCCGGGCGTGCCCTGGGGACAGGTTGTGGATAAGTCCGAAGGGCTGATCCTGCTGTCGGGCGGGCCGGACGGCCCCATTGATCCTCTGTTCGTGCAGAAGAAGCCGATGGAGGCCGCCGCCGCCCTGGCCGAGATGAAGCGGGTCTTCGGCGACCGCTTCTATGTCGAACTGCAACGCCACGGACTGTCCAGCGAGACGTTGGCCGAGGGCGGGCTGGTCGAATGGGCCTACGCCAATGACACGCCGCTGGTCGCGACCAACGACGTCTATTACGCCAAGGCGGCCCAGGCGAAGTCGCATGACGCCTTGCTGTGCATCTCCGACGGCGCCTTCACGGGCCAGGAGGATCGCCGTCGCGTCACCGGCGAGCACTGGTTCAAGTCGGCCGAGGCGATGCGCGAACTGTTCGCCGATCTGCCGGAGGCCTGCGACAACACCATTCAGATCGCGCGCCGCTGCGCCTTCCTGGTCAAGACGCACAAGCCGATCTTGCCGCGCTTCGACACCGGCGCAGGTCGTTCGGAAGACGACGAACTGGCCCACCAGGCGCGTGAGGGGCTGAAGGCGCGGCTTGAGAAGAACCAGCCCTATGCGCCTGAGGAAGACTACTGGTCCCGCCTGGAATGGGAGGTCGGGATCATCCAGCAGATGGGGTTCCCCGGCTACTTCCTGATCGTGGCGGACTTCATCAAATGGGCCAAGCTGCATGACATCCCGGTGGGGCCGGGACGGGGCTCGGGGGCGGGCTCCCTGGTCGCCTGGTCGCTGACCATCACTGACCTGGACCCTCTGCGGTTCGGCCTGCTGTTCGAGCGCTTCCTCAACCCCGAACGGGTCTCCATGCCCGACTTCGACATCGACTTCTGTCAGGAGCGGCGCGAAGAGGTCATCGACTATGTTCAGGACCACTACGGCAAGGACCGGGTGGCCCAGATCATCACCTTCGGCACCCTGCAGGCGCGGGCCGTGCTGCGCGACGTGGGCCGGGTGCTGCAGATGCCGCTGGGCCAGGTGGACCGCCTGGCCAAGATGGTTCCGGCCAACCCCGCGAACCCCGTGACCCTGGCCCAGGCCATCGACCTGGAGCCGCGCCTGCGCGAGGCGCGCGACGCCGAGCCTGCCGTCAAGGCTCTGCTGGAGACGGCGCTTGAGCTGGAAGGCCTCTACCGCAACGCCTCGACCCACGCGGCGGGCATCGTCATCGGCGACCGACCGCTGACGGAACTGGTGCCGCTGTATCAGGATCCGCGCTCCACTATCCCCGCCAGCCAGTTCAACATGAAGTGGGTCGAGCCGGCGGGCCTGGTGAAGTTCGACTTCCTGGGCCTGAAGACGCTGACGGTGCTGGACCGCGCCAAGAGCTACCTGGAACGGCGCGGCGCGGCTCAGGATTGGGGTCTGCTGCCGCTGGATGATCCCAAGACCTATGAGCTCATGGCCTCGGGTCAGACGGTCGGGGTGTTCCAGCTGGAATCCCAGGGCATGCGCGACACCCTGCGCAAGATGCGCTGCGGCTCAATCGAGGAAATCACCGCCCTGATTTCGCTCTACCGGCCGGGGCCGATGGAGATGATCGACACCTACATCGACCGGAAGTTCGGCCGGGCGGAGGTCGATTACCTGCACCCCAGCCTAAAGGAGGTGCTGACCGAGACCTACGGCGTCATCATCTACCAGGAACAGGTGATGAAGATCGCCCAGATCCTGGCGGGCTACAGCCTGGGCGAGGCCGACCTGTTGCGTCGCGCCATGGGCAAGAAGAAGAAGGAGGAGATGGATTTCCAGCGCCTTCGCTTCGTCAAGGGCGCGTCCGAGAAGGGGGTTCCGGAGGCCCAGTCAGGCTCCATCTTCGACCTGGTGGCCAAGTTCGCGGGCTATGGCTTCAACAAGTCGCACGCGGCGGCCTATGCGCTGATCTCGTTCCAGACGGGCTGGCTGAAGGCCAATCACCCGGTCGAGTTCTTTGCGGCGTCGATGAGCCTCGATCTGTCGAACACGGACAAGCTGGCGGTCTTCTATCAGGACTGCCGCCGGTTCGAGGTTCCAGTCCTGGCGCCCGACATCAACCGTTCGTCCGCCGACTTCGACGTGTCGTGGAAGGACGGGCAGGGCAGCGTGCTCTATGCGCTGGGCGCCATCCGCAACGTGGGCCTTGAGGCTATGAAGCACGTCATTGAGATGCGCGAGACAGGCGGGCCGTTCGCCGACATCTTCGATTTCCTAGAACGGGTCGACCCCAAGGCGGTGAACAAGCGGGCGCTGGAAGGTTTGGCGAGAGCTGGTGCCTTCGACAGCATCCATCCGAACCGCCGTCAGTTGTTCGAGCAGGCCGATGTGCTGATGGCCTATTGCCAGAGCGTGGCGGCCGAGCGCGCTTCGTCCCAGGTCAGCCTATTCGGCGCGGATCAGGCCGCCGCGGCTCGGCCGCGCCTGAAGAGCATGGAGCCGTGGGCCGGCCCCGACAAACTGGATCAGGAGCTTTACGCCGTCGGCTTCTATCTGTCGGGTCACCCGCTCGAGGAACTGACGCCGGCCCTGAAACGCAAGCGCGTGACCTTCGTGGCCGAGGCGCAAGGGCTGGCTGAGGCGGGGCATGAAGCCTTCCAGATGGCCGGTGTGGTGCGCCGCCGTCAGGAACGGGCCAGCGCCCGCACCGGCGAGAAATTCGCTTTCGTCACCTTCTCGGACCCGACTGGCGAGTTCGAATGCCTGTTCCCGCCCGAACAGCTTCGGCGGTGCCGCGAGGTTCTGGAGGTCGGGACGTCGGTTCTGGTCAAGGTTCGGGCCAAGGCGGCGGATGGCGAGGTGCGCTTCTTCGGCGATGACGCCAGCCGCATGGACGTGCTGCTGGACGACGCCCAGATCGGGCTGCGCGTCATTCTGTCGGCGCAATCGGCGGACGCCGAGGCGCTGAAGGCGCGGCTGGATCGGGCGCGGGCGCAGGGCAAGGGCGGCGAGGTTTGGCTGCAGGCGACGCTGGGCGGCCGCACCGAGGTCGAGATCAAGCTGCCGGGACGATACCGACTGGACGCGGCGCTGCGCGGCGCGTTGAAGTCGGCGCCGGGGGTGGTGATGCTGGAGGACGCCTGATGAGCGAGACGAGTGCGAAGACCCATGCCGGGTCATGCCACTGCGGCGCGGTGGCCTATGAGGTCGACATCGGGCTGGACGGCCTGATGGAGTGCAACTGCTCACATTGCTATCGCAAGGGGTTCGTTCTGGCCTTTGCGCCCCGCTCAGCCTTTCGCCTGACGAAGGGGGAGGGCGAGACGACGTCCTACTTCTTCAATCAGCACAAGATCGAGCATCGTTTCTGCAAGACCTGTGGCGTGCAGCCGTTCGGTTACGGCGAGGCCCCGGACGGCAGCGAGGTGGCGGCGATCAACATCCGCACCCTGACCGACGTGGAGCCGTGGGACTGGACCGCACAGCGCGTGGACGGACGCAGCTTCTGATCAATCCGGCTGAGGCTTGAACTGTTCGCGCGGAGTTCCGTCGACGGCGTAGAGCCGTTCGACAGGAATTTTAATGACCAGTCCGCTGTTCGGCAGGCGCAGGTCGTAGACGGCGCCGAGCAGGCCCGCCATCGGCCGGCCGACGACGCGCGCGCCCTGGGCGTGGAGGCCGATGGCCAGGCCTTCGCCCATGCTGCCGGTCCAGCGCCCGACGCGGACGACGACAGGGCCGTTGTGGCGTTTGCCTGGGCGCGGCAGAACTTGTTCGATCCAGCGCCGCTCGATCCCGGTTTCGCGCGCTTCGGCGGGCAGGCTGTGGATCTGATAGGCGGACGGCGCATCGACGAACCATCCCATGATGGCGCGGGCGACGACGGTGTTGCCGCCGCTGGGCGTCTCCGTCAGGTCGAGGACGAGGGTTTGACCGGGCAGCGCCGTCGTCATCGCCTGGTCGAAGGCGGCGATGGTCGCGCGGTCGCCGAGCGCGTCATTGATGCGGATGACCACGGCGCTGTCGACCTGTCGGCTCTCCACCGGGGGGCGGTCGCGCCGCGTCGTGTAGAGGTTGGGCAGGGTCAGGCGACGCCGAGACCCGTCGGGGGTCTCGATCATCAGGTCGCGAGGGCGGTCGCGGCGCCCGGCGACCAGGACGCGGGCGGCATAGGCGGTGCGCTCGCCTTCGGATGTCAGGCCGATCTCGCTCCAGAAGGCGGCGACGGCGTCGTCGATGGGCTGATCGCCGACGGCCAGCAGGCGGCTGCCGGGGCGAATGCCGGCTTCGGCTGCAGGCGATCCGTCGCGGACGTCGGTGATGATCCAGTGCGGTGCGACTCGCTCGATCCAGAGATCCGCATAGCTGGGAACCACGGCCCAGCTGTCGGCGAAGGACGAGCCGGTGATGGCGTGATGGTCGGCCAGCGCCGTGAGGGCGTTCTCGGCGTACTTCAGCAGAGAGGCGGCGTCATGCACCGCCTCGCTCTGGGCCGTCAGCTGCGGTGAGGAAGGAAACCGGCCGCCTGGCAGGCGCTCCGGATAGGCGTACTGGGCTTCGATCAGCCCAGGCAGGGCCAGGGCATCCTTTCTATAGGCCTCTGCGGAAACCGGCGCAGGCGTCTGGGCCCAGGCGAATGGAACCGGAGCGGCGGCGAGCGGCGCGAAAGCCAGGGCGGACAGCAGGCGAAGGGAAGGGGGCATGGCGTCATCTGGCCGTGGCCGCCTGGGGGCGACAAGTTAAAAGCCCATGATCTTCACAGTCTTGCGTTTTGCGGCCGTTTCGCCTACATGCGCGGCGCACTTCGCACGTGGGCGTGGCGCGGTCCGGGGAGACATCCCGGCCTGCACCGTTCCGAGGGATCAGCCGATCCTTTTAACCGCCCGCGCTAGGTTTGATCGGAAAAAGGAAAAGACGATCATGGCTCTGCCTGAATTCTCGATGCGTACGCTGCTGGAAGCCGGCGCTCACTTCGGCCACCAGACGCACCGCTGGAACCCGAAGATGGACCGCTACATCTTCGGCTCGCGCTCGAACATCCACATCATCGACCTGTCGCAGACGATGCCGCTGCTGCACCAGGCCCTGGTCGCCG
Source organism: Brevundimonas sp. UBA7507 (assembly GCF_002478355.1). NCBI lineage: Bacteria > Pseudomonadati > Pseudomonadota > Alphaproteobacteria > Caulobacterales > Caulobacteraceae > Brevundimonas > Brevundimonas sp. UBA7507. The sequence goes on from NZ_DLNP01000004.1 coordinate 108,686, forward strand.
TGCGCGACGTGGCCGCCAAGGGCGGTCGCGTGCTGTTCGTCGGCACCAAGCGTCAAGCCGCCGACCCGGTCGCACAGGCCGCCACGCGCTGCGCCCAGTACTACATGAACAACCGTTGGCTTGGCGGCACCCTGACCAACTGGCGCACCGTCTCCAACTCGATCCAGCGCCTGCGCGAACTGGAAGGCATCGTTGAAGGCGGCGGCGAAGGCCGCAACAAGAAAGAGCTGCTGACCCTGCAGCGCGAAAAGGACCGTCTGGAGCTGTCGCTGGGCGGCATCAAGGACATGGGTTCGGTGCCGGACATCATGTTCGTGATCGACACCAACAAGGAAGCGATCGCGATCCAGGAAGCCCGCAAGCTGAACATCCCGATCATCGCCATCCTGGACACCAACTCGGACCCGGACGGCATCACCTATCCGGTGCCGGGCAACGATGACGCCGCGCGCGCCATCCAGACCTACTGCGACCTGATCGCTGACGCCGTTCTGGACGGCCTGGCCGCCGGCGCCGCCGCTCAGGGCATCGACCTGGGCGCTTCGGAAGCTCCGGTCGAGCCGGCCCTGCGCGAAGCCGTCGTGGTTGAGGCCGAGGCCGCTCCGGCGGGCGCTGAAGGCGCGGCTGAAGAGCTGGTCGCCGCCGAGGCCGAGAAGGTCGAAGGCTAAGGACGGACGTTCCGGCGCCGCCGCGCGCCGGACCGACGTCAACTTGACATGCGGCCGGGCTAAACAGTCCGGCCGCCCATTTTGAATTTCAGGAGAAAGACATGGCCGAGATCACTGCCGCCCTCGTGAAGGAGCTTCGCGAGCGTTCGGGCGTCGGCATGATGGACTGCAAGAAGGCGCTGGTTGAGACCAACGGCGACATCGAAGCGGCCATCGACTGGCTGCGCGCCAAGGGCCTGTCCAAGGCCGCCAAGAAGGCCGACCGCGTCGCCGCCGAGGGCCTGGTGGCCGTCGCCGTGCGCGAAGACGGCAAGGGCGAAGTCGCCTCGGCCATCGAGTTCAACGCCGAAACCGACTTCGTGGCCCGCAACGACCTGTTCCAGTCGGCCGCGAAGGAATTCGCTCAGCTGGGTCTGCACCACGAAGGCGTGGAAGCCATCCACGGCGCGACCCTGGAGAACGGCAAGACGGTTCAGGACGAAGTCACCAACCTGATCGCCACCATCGGCGAGAACATGCAGCTGCGTCGCGCGGCTCGCCTGTCGGTCGGTGAAGGCGTGGTTTCGAGCTACGTCCACAACGCCGTGTCGCCGGGCGTCGGCCGCATCGGCGTGCTGGTCGCCCTGGAAGGCGCCGGCGACAAGGAAGCCCTGCGTGAAGTGGGCCGCAAGATCGCCATGCACGTGGCGGCCACGGCTCCGCTGGCGCTGGACACCTCGGACCTGGATCCGGCCGCGATCGAGAAGGAACGCGCCGTCCTGATCGAGAAGGCCAAGGAAGAAGGCCGCCCGGAAAACATGATCGAAAAGATCGTGGAAGGTCAGATCAACAAGTTCCAGAAGGACGTGGTGCTGACCAAGCAGCCGTTCGTCATGGACCCGGACGTGACCATCGAGCAGCTGGTCGTCAACACCGGCAAGGAGCTGGGCTCCGAGCTGAAGCTGGCCGGCTTCGTCCGCATGGCGCTGGGTGAAGGCGTCGAGAAGGTCGAAACTCCCGACTTCGCGTCGGAAGTCGCCTCGATGACGGGCGGCAACTAACTCGAAACGTCTTCCCGAAAGGGAAGAAATTTCAAAAGGGCGCGTTCGGCTTTGAAGGCTGACGCGCCCTTCGTCTATGATGAGCCGCCGATTCACTTCGCGCGGATGCTAACCCCCTGTATCCACGGACCCCTGATCATGCCCGACGCCCCCTCTGAGTTTCGTTACAAGCGCGTCCTGCTGAAGGTCTCGGGCGAGGTGCTGATGGGCGACCAGCCCTATGGCATCGACATGCCGACCGTGGACGTGGTCGCCGCCGCCGTCGCTGCGGTGGCGCGCCAGGGCGTCGAGATCTGCCTGGTCATCGGCGGGGGCAACATCTTCCGCGGCCTGTCCAAGGCGGCGGCGGGCATGGACCGCGCCAACGCCGACTACATGGGCATGCTGGCGACCATCATGAACGCCCTGGCCATGCAGGGCGCGCTGGAGAAGATCGGCGTCGATACGCGGGTCCAGAGCGCCATCCCCATGGCCGCCATCGCCGAGCCCTATATTCGCCGCCGCGCCCTGCGCCATCTCGAGAAGGGCCGCGTGGTGATCTTCGCCGCGGGCGTCGGCGCACCCTTCTTCACCACGGACTCCGGCGCGGCCCTGCGTGCCGCCGAAATGGGCTGTGACGCCCTGCTGAAGGGCACCAGCGTCGACGGCGTCTACACCGCCGACCCGAAGAAGGACGCCACGGCCACCCGCTATGAGACGCTGACCTATCAGGAAGTGCTGGCCAAGGACTTGCGCGTCATGGACGCCTCGGCCATCGCCTTGATGCGCGACAGCGGCATTCCGATCGTGGTCTTCTCGATCCGCGAGGAAGGATCAATTCAGAAGGCGCTGACGGGAGAAGGCACCTTCACCGTCATCACCAACAAGGCCGCCTGAGCGGCTTCGTCATCAAACGACAGGACCAAGGACACACGTCATGGCCAAACCCGATCTCAAGACGTTCCGCGACCGGATGGACAAGTCCGTCGCCGCCCTGAAGGACGATTACGCCGGCCTGCGTACCGGCCGCGCCAACGCCGGTCTGCTGGATCCGGTCGTGGTTGAAGTCTATGGCGCAACCTCGCCGCTGACCGCCGTGGCCGCGATCAGCGTGCCCGAGCCGCGAATGATCTCGGTCAACGTCTGGGACAAGGGGATGGTGGTTTCGGTCGAGAAGGCCATCCGCTCCGCCGGCCTGGGCCTGAACCCGGTCGTCGACGGCCAGACGCTGCGCATCCCGATCCCGCCGCTGACCGAAGAGCGCCGCAAGGATCTGGCCAAGCTGGCCGGCAAATACGCCGAGGACAAGAAGATCGCCGTGCGCAACGTGCGCCGTGACGCCAACGACGAGCTGAAGAAGGCTGAAAAGGCCGGCGAGATCAGCCAGGATGAACAGAAGAAGATGGAGGCCGAGGTCCAGAAGGACACCGATGCGGCCATCAAGCGTATCGACGAGACCTTGAAGGCCAAGGAAGTCGAGATCATGCAGGTCTGACGCGGTCAGGCCTGTTCAGGAAGGACGCCCCCATCATGTCGGCCGAGCCCGTCGCCACGGCGCCTGCAAAGGGGCCACGTCACGTCGCCCTGATCATGGACGGCAACGGCCGCTGGGCGCAGCGCCGGGGTCTTCCGCGCGCCGTGGGCCACCGCGAGGGGGTCCAGGCCCTGCGCCGCACGATCAAGGCGGCGCCGGAGCTGGGCGTTCGGTGTCTGACGGTGTTCGGCTTCTCGACCGAGAACTGGAGCCGTCCTGCCGACGAGGTGTCCGACCTGATGGGCCTGGTGCGCGCCTTTGTCGGCAGCGACCTGAAACGGCTGGCTGCGGCGGGCGTGCGGGTGAAGGTGCTGGGCCGTCGCAAGGGGCTGCCGGACGACATCGCCGCCATTGTCGCACGCGCCGAGGCAGAGACGGCGGACAATGACAAATTCCTGCTGCAGGTGGCCTTCAACTATGGCGGCCGGGCGGATCTGGTCGACGCCGCCCAGCGGCTGGTCGATCGCGCCCGCGCGGGCGAAGACGTGGTTGTCGATGAAGAGGCGCTGGACGCCGGTCTGTCGACGGCGGGCGCGCCGCCGGTCGATCTGATCGTGCGGACCTCGGGCGAGCAGCGCCTGTCCAACTTCCTGCTGTGGGAGGCGGCCTACGCCGAGATGGTGTTCCAGGAGATCCTCTGGCCCGACTACGGCGCCGAAGCCCTGGCCGAGGCCATCGCCCAGTTCGGTTGCCGTGAGCGCCGCTACGGCGGACGCGAGGTCATGGTTGAAGCCTATGGCGAGGTCGCGGGCTGACATGGCGCTGAAGCCTCGAGATATCGCCTTGCGCGCCGCTTCGGCGGTCGTGCTGGCGCCGGCGGCGGTCCTGGCGACGTGGGCGGGCGGCGATTGGTTCTGCGCCTTGGTGGTCGCGGGGGCGGTGCTGCTGGCTTTCGAGTGGGCGCGGATGTGCGCCCCGAACCTGTGGCGTCCGGTCGGGATCAGCGTGGCCCTGGCCCTGGTCGTGGCGGTGATCGCGGCCCATGTCGGGCAAATTTCCCTGGCCCTGGTGCTGATGGTGTTCGGCGCCCTGGCGGCGGGTCTGTTCGCCCGCACGCGCGGCGAGTCCCTGCTGGATACGGCCTATGGGGTGCTCTATCTCGGCTGGCCCTGCATCCTGCTGATCTGGCTGCGCGACCTGCATGAGGTGCAGGGGCTGTACTGGACCGTGCTGGTCTTCGCCGTGGCCTGGTCGGCAGACATCCTGGCCTATCTGGTCGGCAGCTTCGTCGGCGGGCCCAAGCTGTGGCCGCGCTTTTCGCCCAATAAGACCTGGTCGGGCTTCATCGGCGGTCTGACCGCCGGGATGATCGCCGGCGCCGCCATGGCGGGCTGGCTGGACATGGGCCTGCTGAACGCCTTCTGGGGCGGGGTTCTGGGCCTGACGGCCGCCCTGGCCACCATGGGCGGCGACCTGTGGGAATCGGCGCTGAAGCGGCGTTTCGGGGTCAAGGACGCGGGCAATCTGATCCCTGGCCACGGCGGTCTGCTGGACCGCGTCGACGGGCTGATGTTCGCTGTCGTGGTGGTGTCGGCCGGGCGTCTGATCGTCCTGATGCTGGAGCGGGCGGCATGATCGCGCGGCGCGTCTCTGTCCTGGGCTCGACCGGATCGGTGGGTTCCTCGACGCTGGACCTGATGGAGCAGGCGCAAGCGGCTGGCTCGGCCGTGTTCGAGGTCGAGGCCCTGACCGGCGGCGCCAACATCGTCCGCCTGGCTGAACAGGCGCGCCGCTGGCGGCCGCGCATCGCCGTGACGGCCGATCCCGCCCGATTGAACGAACTGCGCGACGCCCTGGCGGGAACCGGGGTCGAGGCCGCGGCGGGGCCGGACGCCATCGTCGAGGCGGCCGTGCGGCCCGCCGACTGGATCATGGCCTCCATCGTCGGGGCGGCGGGCCTGCGCTCGGCCTGGGCGGCGGCGGGGACGGGCGCCACCCTGGCCCTGGCCAACAAGGAAAGCCTGGTCTGCTGCGGTCCGGCGCTGATCGAGCGGGTCAAGCGCAGCGGCGGGCGTCTGATTCCTGTCGATTCCGAACATTCGGCCATCTTCCAGGTCTTTCCGGCCGGGGCGCCCGAGCGGGTGTCCAAACTGGTGCTGACCGCTTCGGGCGGACCGTTCCGCACCCTGCCGCGCGCGGCCATGACGCGGATCTCGCCGGAACAGGCTGTGGCCCATCCGAACTGGAGCATGGGCGCCAAGATTTCGGTCGACAGCGCCACCATGGCCAACAAGGGGCTGGAGCTGATCGAAGCCGCCTATCTGTTCGGCATGCCGGAAGACCGGGTCGATGTGGTGGTGCACCCGGAATCGATCATCCACAGCCTTGTGGAATATGTGGATGGTTCGACCCTGGCCCAAATGGGCGCGCCGGACATGCGGACGCCCATCGCCTGCGCCCTATCCTGGCCGGACCGTCTGGCCTGGCCGGCGCCCAAGCTGGACCTGGCGGCCCTGGGGCGGTTGACGTTCGAGGCGCCGGACGAGGATCGGTTCCCGGCCTTGCGTCTGGCGCGCGAAGCTCTGGCGGCGGGCGGAATCGCCCCCATCGTCTTCAATGCGGCCAATGAGGTGGCGGCTCTGGCTTTCCTTGACCGACGGCTGGGCTTTCTCAATATTGCCGCAGTCGTCGCCGACACCCTTGAGAAGGCGACGGGCGCGGGCGCGTCTTGCGGTTCCGACGATGCCTGCGAAGCGGCCCTGGCCGTTGATGCGCAGGCGCGGCGGATCGCGGGGGACGTCATCGCCTCGCTGAACATCGCGGCCTGAGGGGAACGGGAGATACGAACGGCATGATAGGCGTGATCAGCCAGGCTCTGACCTATGTCGTGCCGTTCCTGCTCGTGCTGACGCTTGTCGTGACGGTGCATGAGCTGGGCCACTTCCTGACGGCGCGCGCCTTCGGCGTGAAGATGGACCGCTTTTCCATCGGTTTCGGGCGCGCGATCTTCCGCCGGACCGACAAGCACGGCGTCGAGTGGCGGATCGGCTGGCTGCCGCTGGGCGGCTATGTGAAGTTCTCCGGCGACCTGGATGCGACCGGCGTGCCGGATCGTGCGGGTCTTGAGGCCCTGCGCCAGGCCGTGACGGCCGAGCATGGACCGGGCGCCGAGCGCGACTACCTCTATTTCAAGCCTCTGTGGCAGCGCGCCCTGGTCGTGGCGGGCGGACCGATCGCCAACTTCATCCTGGCCATCTTCATCTTCACCCTGCTGTTCAGCCTGGTGGGCGTCGAACTGCGTCCCGCGCGGGTGATGGAGGTTCAGCCCCAGTCGCCGGCGGCGCAGGCGGGCTTCCTGCCGGGCGATCTGATCACCCATGTGAACGGCAAGCTGATCTCCGACGGGGGCGAGGTGACGCGCGTCGTGGCCCTGAGCAGCGGCGATCCGGTGCGCTTCACAGTCGAGCGCGGCGATCAGGCGGTGCAGCTTACGGCCACGCCCGAACGTCGGACCGAGACGGATCGCATCGCCGGCCGCGTCAGCGTCGGCCGCATCGGCCTGGCCCTGGGCTCCAACCGCGATGAAATTCGCCACGTCCGCTATGGCCCCATCGCAGCCGTGGGGCAGGGGGTGCGCGAAACCGGCGCCATCCTGAACACCACCCTGACCTATATCGGCCGCATCTTCACCGGCCGCGAGACGGGCGATCAGTTCAGCGGGCCGCTGGGAATCGCCAAGGCGTCCGGCGCCCTGACCAACGCCGCGGTCGCGGCCAATCCCGAGCCCTGGGCCATCGTTCGCAATCTGTTGCTGACGCTGACCAGCTTCGCGGCCATACTTTCGGTCGGAATCGGCTTTTTAAATCTGATGCCTATTCCCGTTCTGGATGGGGGGCACCTGCTGTTCTACGCTTATGAAGCCGTGGCGCGCCGTCCGATGGCCGCCCGTGTTCAGGAGGCGGGATATCGGGTCGGTCTTGCTTTGCTGGCGGGTTTGATGTTGTTCGCGACCTGGAACGATCTGCAGAAGCTCAATCTCTTCAAATTCCTCGGCGGGCTCGTCTCGTGAGCCGACGCCAGCCCCCGATGGTATTCCGCATGAACCAAAACGACAGTCGCCTCATGATCCAGACCCCTGGCCGCATTCTCGGGGTCAGCGCCCTGGCCCTGACCTTCGCCGCCGGACTGGCGCAACCGGCCTTGGCCCGGCAGGCGGCGCCTGCGCCCACGCCAGCCCCAGCGCCCGCTGCAGCGGTCCAGACGCCTCAGGTGCAGATGGCGCAGCCGCAGGCCGAGCGCGCCGTGGTCAACCGCATCGTGGTGCGCGGCAATCAGCGTATCGATCAGACGACGGTGCTGTCCTACCTGCCGATCCAGCCCGGCGACACCATCGACGCCGTGACCATCGACGTGGCGGTGCGCACTCTGTCGCGCACGGGTCTGTTCGCGGACGTGCAGATCGGCCTGCAGGCCAACGGCGACCTGATCGTCGAGATCGCCGAGAACCCGATCATCAACCAGGTGACCTTCGAGGGGAACAAGGCCCTGGCCGAGAAGAAGCTGCGCGATGAAGTGACCATTCGTCCGCGCGGCATCTACACCCGCGCGCGGGTTCAGGAAGACGTCGGCAAGATCGTTGAACTGTACCGCCTGTCGGGCCGCATCTCGGCGACCGTCACGCCCAAGCTGGTCCAGCTGGAGCAGAACCGCGTCGACGTCGTGTTCGAGATCGACGAAGGCCCTGAAACCGGCATCGCCGCCGTCACTTTCCTGGGCAACACCGCGTTTTCGGACAGCGACCTGCGTCAGGTCATGGTCACCAAACAGTCGGCCTGGTGGCGTCTGTTCAGCTCGAACGACAACTATGACCCGAACCGGATCGACTACGACCGCGAGCAGCTGCGGAAATTCTACACGAACCGCGGCTATTACGACTTCCGCATTCTGTCGTCCGTGGCCGAGCTGAAGCCGGACAACAGCGCCTTCGGCGTGACGGTCACGGTGGACGAGGGCGACCGCTACAACTTCGGCGAGATCAAGGTCGTCACCGAGAACGACCGCCTGAACGCCGACTTCCTGCAGATGCTGCTGCCGATCCGTTCGGGCGACCTGTATGAGAGCGATCGCATCCAGGCGGCGGTCGACACCCTGACCTTCGCCGCCGGTTCGGCCGGTTACGCCTTCGTCGAGATCAACCCGACCTATCGCGCCGACCCTGAGACGGACACGGTCAACGTGACCTTCAACGTCCGCGAGGGCCAGCGCGTCTACATCGACCGCATCAATGTGGTCGGCAACACCCGCACCCTGGACAGCGTCATCCGCCGTGAACTGATGGTGGGCGAGGGCGACGCCTTCAACCGTTCGCTGGTCGAGCGTTCGCGCAACAATCTGCGCGCCCTGGGCTTCTTCAAGGACGTCAAGATCGAGGAGACGCGCGGCAGCGCGCCGGACCGTTCGGTCGTCAACGTCACCGTGGAAGAACAGCCCACCGGCGAACTGTCGGTCGGCGCGGGCTTCAGCTCGGTCGACTCCTTCGTGCTGAACCTGGGCATCACCGAACGCAACTTCCGCGGTCGGGGGCAGAACGTGGTGGCGCGCGCCGAATGGGGCTCGCTGCGCCAGCAGATCGACTTCCGCTTCACCGAGCCCAAGTTCCTGGGACGCGACGTGCGGGCGGGCTTCGACCTGTTCCACATGCGCTATGACCTGAGCAAATACTCGTCCTACGACTATCGCTCGACCGGGGGCGGGGTGCGCGTCACCTATCCGCTGAACGGCTACGCCTCGTTCAGCGCGCGCTACTTCCTGAAGGACGACGAGGTCGTCATTCCGTTCGGCTATTGCGGCGGCGTGGGCGCTGGTTCGTCGGCCCTGTGCGACCAGGCGGGCTCCTACATCAACTCATCGGCGGGCTACACCCTGCTGGTGAACCGCCTGAACGACCCGGTCCGACCGACGCGCGGCTGGTCCGCCTCGCTGCGCCAGGACTTCGCCGGCATCGGCGGCGACGTGAACTACATCAAGACCGAGGCCGACGCGTCCTGGTACTACGGCATCCGTCCGAACTGGGTGGTCAGCGTCCAGGGCCAGACGGGCTATGTCAGCGGCTGGAACGGCGATCCGATCCGCATCAACGACCGCTTCTTCAAGGGCGGCAACACCTTCCGCGGCTTCGAGACGGCGGGTATGGGCGCACGCGACCTGACCACGACCGACGCCTTGGGCGGCAACTTCTACGCCATCGGCACGGTTGAACTGACGGTGCCGAACTACCTGCCCGACGAATACGGCATCAAGACCTCGCTGTTCGCCGACTTCGGCACCATCGGCAAGTTGGACGACCGCTACCTGGTTGATCCGGCGACGGGACTGCGCAACCCGAACATCGTCGATGAGCTGTCGCTGCGTGCGGCCGCCGGCGTCAGCATTCACTGGCGTTCGCCGATGGGGCCGATCCGTTTCGACCTGTCGAAGGTTCTGTCCAAGGAAGACTACGACAAGACCGAGACCTTCCGCTTCTCGACCTCCACTCAGTTCTAACCGCGGTCTGACCGCCGCCACCAAGGCTTAGATTATGAAACTCATCGCTATCGGCGCCTTCGCCCTCGCTTCGCTGACCGCTTCGGCCGCACTGGCCCAGACGCAAGGCCCGGCCAACCCCGGTCCGGCCATCCCCGGCGTCTGCGTCTATTTCAACCAGCGTGTTCTGGCCCAGTCGACGGTCGGTCAGGCCGTGCAGACCCGCATGGAGCAGCTGGCGCAGGAAGTTCAGGGCGAGCTTCAGCCCTACGCCACCGCCATCCAGACCGAAGCTCAGGCTCTGCAACAGGGCGCGGCGACGATTCCGGCTGACCAGATGAACCAGCGTCGCCAGCAACTGCAGACCCGCATCCAGGAAGCCCAGCAACTGGAAGGCACCCGCGACAACGAGCTGCGCTACACCCTGGCTCAGCAGCGCCAGAAGATCTCGGAAGCCATCGAGCCGCTGCTGGTCGCCGTCTATCAGGAGAAGGGCTGCGGCATCATGATCGACCGCGAGAGCGTCTTCATCATGAACCCGGCCATGGACGTGACGGACACCGTCATCCAGCGCCTGAACGCCCAACTGCCGACGCTGAGCTTCAACCGCATGCCGGTTCCGGCCCAGCCGCAATCCTAAGGCGGGCCATGCCCGATCCGAGGTTTTTTGAGACCCTGTCGCCCCTGACGGTCGCCGCCCTCGCCGAGCACATCGGCGGGGACGTAGTCCGGGGCGGCGAGGTCATCGTCTCGGCCGTCGCGCCCCTGTCCAGTGCGGACCGGGGCGCGATTGCGTTTCTGGGCGACCGCAAGTTCGCCGCTGCTTTGGCGGAGACCAAGGCGGGATGCGTGATCGTGCCGGCCTCGGCCGTGGATGCGGCGCCGGCTGACGCCGCCGTCATCGTCTCCAGCGAGGCGCAGGCCGCCTGGGCGCGGGCTTCAGCCCTGCTGCACCGGCCGATCCGTCTGGATCGCGCCATCACTGCCGCTGAGGCCGCCGAGGACGACACCGTGGTGGTCGAGCAGGGCGCCATCCTGGGCGAGGGCGTCCGCATCGGGCGCGGCAGCCGCATCGGCGCCAACACCGTCATCGGGCCGGGCGTCCAGATCGGCCGCGACTGCCTGCTCAGCCCCGGCGTCACCGTCGGCTTCGCCCTGCTGGGCGACCGGGTGAAGCTGCTGGCGGGCGCGCGGATCGGCGAGGCGGGCTTCGGCGCCGCCGGATCGAAGGCCGGGCCGGTGGACATTCCGCAACTGGGTCGCGTCATCCTGCAGGACGGGGTGACGGTCGGCGCCAACTCCTGCATCGACCGGGGCGCCTATGACGACACCGTCATCGGCGAGAACACCAAGATCGATAATCTGGTCATGATCGGCCACAACTGCGTCATCGGCCGCAACAATCTGATGGCGGCCCACACCGGCATCTCGGGCTCGGTCACCAGCGGCGACAACTGCATCTTCGGCGGTCGGGCGGGCGTGGGCGACCACATCACCATCGGCGAGGGCGCGCGCGTCGCGGCCGGCGGCGGCGTCTTGGCCGACATTCCGCCGGGCGAGATCTGGTCCGGCTATCCCGCCAAACCCCTGCGCCAATTCTTGCGCGAGACGGTCTGGCTGTCCAAACAGGCGTCCCAGAAGAAGGGCGCAAAGGAATCGAAAGAATGAGCGAAGACAACAAGATCGACTATGCCGAGGTGATGCGTCGCCTGCCGCACCGCTATCCCTTCCTGCTGGTCGACAAGGCGCAGGACTTCGTGGCTGCGACCTCGATCGTCGGCATCAAGAACGTCACCCACAACGAGCCCTTCTTCCCCGGCCACTTCCCGATCGACCCGGTGATGCCCGGCGTCCTGATCGTCGAGGCCATGGCTCAGACGGGCGCCCTGCTGATGTCCAAGTCGCTGGACGTGGCGGTGGCCGACAAGGTCATCATGTTCATGTCGATCGACGGCGTGCGCTTCCGCAAGCCCGCCCGTCCGGGCGACCAGCTGCGCATGGAGGTCAAGGTGATCAAGGCGCGCGGCGACGCCTATAAGTTCCGCGGCGAGACCTTCATCGACGGCAAGCTGGCAGCTGAGGCTGAGTTCATGGCCATGGTCGTGACCGTGGCGGAGCCTGCCCAGTGAGCATCCACCCGACCGCCGTCGTCGACGCCTCGGCGACCCTGGCGGACGGGGTCGAGATCGGTCCGTTCTGCACCGTCGGGCCGGGCGTGGCGTTGGCCTCCGGCGTGCGTCTGGTCAGCCATGTGGTGATCCAGCAGGACGCCAGCGTCGGCGCGAACACGACGATCCATCCCTTCGCCGTCATCGGCGGCGATCCTCAGCACGGCGGATACAAGGGCGAGCCAGTGCGGCTGGAGATCGGCGAGAACAACCTGATCCGCGAGCACTGTACCTTCAACCGGGGCTCGCCGCAGGGATCGGGCGTCACTCGCGTCGGCTCGAACAACCTGTTCATGACCGGCGCCCACGTCGGCCACGACTGCGTGGTCGGCGACAGCGTGACCATGGCCAACAACGCCACCCTGGGCGGCCACGTCCATGTCGGCGACAAGGTGTTCCTGGGCGGCCTGTGCGCTGTGCACCAGAACGGCCGGGTCGGGCAGGGCGCCATCGTCGGCGGTCTGGCCGCCGTGACGCGCGACGTCATCCCCTACGGCTCGGTCTGGGGCAATCACGCCAGCCTGCACGGCCTCAACCTGATCGGGCTGAAGCGCAAGGGCTACGGCAAGGACGCGGTGCGTCGCCTGCTGGCCGCCTATCGCGATCTGTTCGAGGGCGAAGGCGTCTTCGCCGAGCGTCTGGACCGGGTCGAACAGGCCTATGCCGACCTGCCCGAGATCATGGAGATCACCGCCTTCATCCGTGACGGCGGCAAGCGCCCGCTGTGCCTGCCGGGCGCGGAATGACGATCGCGCCCAAGCTGGCCCTGATCGCGGGTTCGGGCGACCTGCCCATCCGCGTCGCCCAGCGCTGCGAGGCCGAAGGGCGCGAGGTCTTCATCATCCGCCTGAAGGGCTTCGCCGACGCTCACCTGCACCGCTGGCCGGGGCAGGATTTCGGCATGGCCGAGATTGGCAAGATCGTGAAGGCCATGCGGGCCGAAGGCTGTCGCGCGGTCTGTCTGGCGGGCTATGTCAACCGACCGGATTTCAAGACTTTGAAGCCCGATCTGAAGGGCGCGTCCCTGCTGCCCGGCATCATCGCCGCGGCGTCCAAGGGCGACGACGCCCTGCTGCGCAAGATCCTGTCGGTGTTCGAGGATGAAGGCTTCGCCGTCGAAGGCGCGGACGACATTCTGGGCGGCGAGATGCTGGCGGCGGGCGCCCTTGGTCGCGTGACGCCGACGACAGAGCAGATGGCGGACCTGAAGAAGGCGCTGCACGTCGCTGAAAAATCAGGCGAACTGGATATCGGTCAGGGCGCGGTCGTCTGCGACGGACTGGTGCTGGCGGTCGAGGCGCAGGAAGGCACGGACGAGATGCTGCGCCGGGTGGCGGGCCTGCCTGCCGATCTGCGCGGCTCGCCCGGCTTTGCGCGCGGCGCGCTAGGCAAGGCCCCCAAGCCGATCCAGGATTTGCGCGTCGACATGCCCGTTATCGGACCGACGACGGTCGAACTGGCCGCCGCTGCGGGTCTGGCCGGGATCGGCGGGTTCGAGGGGCGGCTGATCGTCATCGACCATGAAGGTCTGGTCGAGGCGGCGGATCGTCTGGGCCTGTTCGTCTGGGGAGAGCCGCGATGAGCCGTCCGTTGAAGGTCATGCTGGTGGCGGCCGAGGCATCGGGCGACGCCCTGGGCGCTGGGCTGGCGCGGGCGCTGAAGGCGCGGCTGGGCAAGGACGTGGTCTTCGTCGGCGTGGGCGGCCCCAAGATGGCGGCCGAGGGCGTCGCCAGCCCCTTCGACATCGCTGAACTGTCGATCCTGGGCTGGATCGAGGGGCTGAAGGCCTATGGCCGGGTCAAGAAGCGCGTGGCCGAGACGGCGGCCCTGGCGGCGGCGGAAAAGCCGGACGCCGTGGTGTTGATCGACAGCTGGGGCTTCACCATCCGCGTGGCTCAGGCGATCCGCGCCGCCTCGCCGAAGACGCCGCTGATCAAATACGTCGGGCCTCAGGTCTGGGCCTCGCGGCCGGGGCGGGCCAAGACGCTGGCGGGGGCGGTGGATCATCTGCTGGCCCTCTATGCGCTGGATGCGCCCTGGTTCGAGAAGGCGGGCCTGCCGACGACGGTCGTGGGTTCGCAGGCGCTGCACGTCGATATGGCGGGAGCAGACGGCGCCCGCTTCCGCGCGGCGCGGGGGATTGCGACGGACGCGCCGCTGCTGCTGGTCCTGCCGGGCAGCCGGCCCAGTGAGATCACGCGCATGACGCCTGTTTATGAGCAGGCGGTGAAACAGCTGAAGGCTCAGATTCCGGGGCTTGAGGTGGCCGTCGTCGCGGCTGGCACAGTCTCCGCCGACGTGGCGGGCCGGGTCGCCGCCTGGCCGTTCCGCGCCCATGTGGTGCAGGAAACCGACAAATACGACGCCATGAAGGCTGCGAACGCCGCCCTGGCCACCAGCGGCACGGTCTCGACGGAACTGGCTCTGGCGGGCGCGCCCATGGTCATCGCCTATAAGATCGACGGGCTGAGCTATGTGCTGATGAAGCGACTGGTGACGGCCAAGCACATCACCCTGTTCAACATCGCCGCCGACGAGGCCATCGCGCCAGAGTTCATCCAGCATGAGGCGACGCCGCAGGCCCTGGCCAAGGCGGTCGGGCGGTTGCTGACCGACCCTAAGGCGGCGGCCGATCAGGCGCGTCGCCAGACCGAGACGCTGGACCTGATGGGACGCGGCGGGCCGGACCCGTCGGAACTGGCGGCCGATGCGGTGCTGCGGGTGATCGCGGCGAAGGCGGGGTAGGTGCCCCTATATCCCGTTCAACCCGGCGGACGCCGGGATGAGCGGGGTTTGAGGGTTTAAGCCAGCAAGGCTCGCGTCGCGGCTTCCACGTCAGCCTGACGCATCAGGCTTTCGCCGACCAGCAGGGCGCGGGCGCCGGCCTTGGTGACGCGCGCCACATCCTGCGGCGTGAACAGGCCGCTTTCGGCGACCAGCAGCGCGTCGTCCGGGCTGAGCGCCGCCAGTTGTTCCGTCGTCGCCAGTTCGACCTCGAAGGTGCGCAGCGAGCGGTTGTTGACGCCGATCAGGGCGTCGTCGCGGCCCTGAACCAGTTTGGCGGCGCGGGCCATCTCGTCCGCGTCGTGCGTCTCGATCAGGGCGTCCATGCCCCAGCGGGTCGCCTCGGCCAGCAGGTCTGCGGCCAGAGCGTCGTCCACCATGTCCATGATGATCAGAATGCAGTCAGCGCCCAGCGCCCGGCTCTCGGCGACCTGCCACGCATCGACCAGAAAGTCCTTGCGCAGACAGGGCAGGGCGACCGGCGCGCGGGCGGCGCTCAGATAGGCGTCGTCGCCCTGAAAGCTGGGGCTGTCGGTCAAGACGGACAGGCAGGAGGCGCCGCCGCGCTCATAGGCCTGCGCGAGGGCGGGCGGGTTGAAGTCGGCGCGGATCAGGCCCTTGGACGGGCTGGCCTTCTTGATCTCGGCGATCAGGGCCGGGCGGCCGGTTTCAGCGAAACGGCTGGCCAGCGCGGCGCGGAAGCCGCGCGGGGCCGAGGCTTCTTTCGCGCGCGCCTCGATGGCGTCCTGCGAAATGGCGGCCTTGCGGGCGGCGACATCCTCGCGCTTGTAGGCGGCGATGCGGTCCAGAACGTCGCTCATCAGGCGTCCTCGTCTTCGATCGGCGCGTGCGAGACGCGCACCAGTTCAGCCAGGGCGGCGGCGGCGCGGCCGTCGTCGATGACGGCGGCGGCCCGTTCGGCGCCCGATTTCAGGTCTTCGGCCTGCCCGGCCACCACCAGGGCGGCGGCGGCGTTCAGCAGGACGATGTCGCGATACGGCCCGCGTTCGCCTGCCAGCAAGGCGGTCAGGGCCGCCGCATTATGCTCGGCGTCGCCGCCGCGCAGGTCGTCCAGCGTGGCCAGCGACAGTCCGGCGTCGGCGGGCGTGACGGTGAAACGACGCACGGCGCCGTCCTTCCATTCGGCCACATCGGTCGGACCTGTCGTGGTCAGTTCGTCCAGACCCTGGCCGTTGACGGTCCAGGCGCGCTGGGCGCCCAGTCGGCCCAGAACCTCGGCCAACGGTTCCAGCAGGGCGGGATCATAGACGCCCATGACCTGATGCGTCGCGCCTGCCGGATTGCACAGCGGCCCCAAGAGGTTGAACACGGTGCGGAAGCCGATCTCGCCGCGCACCGGCCCGACATGACGCATGGCGCCGTGATAGGTCGGCGCGAACAGGAAGGCGATGCCCGCCCGGTCCAGCGCCCGCGCCTGCTGGGCGGGCGTGGCGTCCAGATTGACGCCCAACGCAGCCAGGACGTCGGACGAGCCGGACCTGGAGCTGATGGCGCGGTTGCCGTGCTTGGCCACCTTCAGTCCTGCGCCCGCCAGAACGAAGGAGGCCGCCGTCGAGACGTTGTAGGTGTGCTGGCCGTCGCCGCCGGTGCCGCAGGTGTCGATCACCTGATCGAACGGGTGGTTCAGCGACAGGGCGGCCTCGCGCATGGCGCTGGCGAAGGCGACGATCTCGTCTACCGTCTCGCCCCGGATGCGCAGGGCGGTGACGGCGGCGGCGACCTGTGACGGGGTCGGCTCGCCGCGCAGGCAGGCGGCGAAGAAGCTCTTGGCCTCGTCCAGGGTCAGCACCTGTCCGTCGACCAGTCTGGCCAGCAGGGGCTTGATGCTGTCCATCAGATGTTCGCCGGTCTCTTGACGCCCGCCAGATCGAGGAAGTTGGCGATCATCTCATGGCCGTGCTGGGTGGCGATGGATTCCGGGTGGAACTGGACGCCGTGGATCGGCCGCGTGCGGTGCGACAGGCCCATGATCTCGCCGTCCTCGGTCCAGGCGGTGACCTCCAGCACGTCGGGCAGGCTCTCACGGCGCACGGCCAGCGAATGATAGCGCGTCGCCGTGAAGGGCGAGGGCAGGCCGCCGAAAACGCCGCGCCCTTCATGCAGGATGGGCGAGGTCTTGCCGTGCATCAGGGTCTTGGCGCGCACCACCTCGCCGCCGAAGGCCTGACCGATCGACTGGTGGCCCAGGCAGACGCCCAGGATGGGCATGGTCTCGGCCGCCGTCTCGATCAGCGACAGGCAGATGCCCGCCTGATCCGGCGCACAGGGGCCGGGGGACAGCAGGACGGCCTCGGGCTGCAGCGCCCACGCTTCCTCGACGGTCAGGTCGTCATTGCGGATGACGTGTGTCTGCGCGCCCAGCTCCGCGAGGTAGTGGACGAGGTTGTAGGTGAAGCTGTCGTAGTTATCGACGACGAGGATCATGGCGAAGGCTTCTTGAGAAGGAGAAGGCAGGGCGGCCCGAACATGGAAGGCAAGCGGGCCGATTGAAAGCGGACGTTAAGCTGTCCGGGCGATAGAGGGGCATCGCCATCGGAAGAAATCCGTCTTGACCCCTGTAGAATGCATCCGTGACGCCCGCGCCCTGTTGAACGAGGCGCCCAGCGAACAACCCAAGCCGCTGCGCCTGTTGGCGGCGGCCGCCTTCGCCGCGACGACGGCGATGCTTTTGGCCGGGACCATGGTCGTGGGCCCCGGCGTGTCGTTTGACCAGGGTTCCACGGTTTCCAATCCTTAGACTGATCCGCCGGCGCCCTGGCCGCGAGTGGTCGCGGTGAATCGCCACGCTTCGGCGGCGGCCTTCATCGGCGCGCGGGCCTTGGCCAGGGTCTCGGCGTATTCGGCGGCCGGGTCGCTGTCGGCGACGACGCCTGCGCCCGCCTGAACGAAGATCTGGCCCTTCGCGAACATGGCGGTGCGCAGGACGATGCAGATGTCCGCTTCGCCATTGGCCGAGATGTAGCCGACGCCGCCGCCGTAGCCGACGCCGCGCTTCTCGGTCTCCAGTTCGTCGATGACCTCCATCGCCCGCACCTTGGGCGCGCCCGAGAGCGTGCCTGCGGGCAGGGCGGCCAGAAGCGTGTCCACCGCGTCCAGCTTGGGATCAGCCGCGCCGTTCACGTTGGAGACGATGTGCATGACCTGGCTGTAGCGCTCGACTACGAAGCTTTCCGTGACCTCGACCGAGCCGGGCTTGGAGACGCGGCCCACGTCGTTACGGCCCAGGTCCAGCAGCATCAGGTGCTCGGCCCGTTCCTTGGGATCGGCCAGCAGTTCGACCTCCAGCGCCTTGTCCTGTTCGGTCGTGGCGCCGCGCGGGCGGGTGCCCGCCAGCGGGCGGATAGTGACGCGGCCGTCCTTCAGCCGGACCAGGATTTCCGGGCTGGACCCGGCCAGTTGGAAGTCGACGTAGTCGAGGAAGAACAGATAGGGCGACGGGTTGCCGCGACGCAGCGACCGGTAGAAGGCGAACGGATCCTGGCTCCACGGGGCCGAGAAACGGTGCGCCAGCACGACCTGGAAGATGTCGCCCGCGGCGATGTAGTCCTTGGCCCGCGCCACCATGCGGCCGAAGGCGGCCTCATCGACGGGGGAGTGGAAGTCGGGCGCCGGGACCGGCTCGACTTCGCGCTGGATCGGCAGGGGGCCGCGCAGGCGGTCCTCGAAGTCCTCCAGACGGGCCTCGGCGGCGGCGTAGGCCTGGACTGGATCGCTTGCGGTGTCCGGATAGGCGGCGGCGATCAGGACGATTTCGTGCTTCACCGAATCGAAGATGGCGACCAGGGCCGGGCGCGCCATGACGGCGTCGGACAGGTCCAGCGGATCGGGATTTGCGGCGCCCAGAGGCTCCAGCAGGCGCACCATGTCATAGCCGAACACCCCGAACAGACCGGCGGCCATCGGCGGCAGATCGGCGGGCAACTCGAACTTGGTCGCCGCGATCAGGGCGCGCAGGGATTCCAGCGCGGGCCGGTCTTCAGGCGTGAAGACGTCGGACAGAACGTCGGCGCCGCGCGCGATCTCGGCCTTGCCGTCCCGGCAGCGCCAGACCACGTCCGGCGACAGGGTGACGAAGGAGTAGCGGCCGTTGACGGCGCCGCCCTCGACCGACTCGAACAGGCTGGCGTAACGCCGCCCGTGCCCGACCTTCAGGAAGGCTGAGACGGGGGTCTCCAGATCATCGACCAGGCGGCGGACCAGAACCTGGGGTCGGCCCGCCGTCAGGCCGGCGATGAAGGCGTCGCGTTCTTCGTGCATTACTTCTTGGCGGGAGCAGGCGCAGCCGGAGCCGCAGGCGCAGCGGCCGGAGCCTCCACGCCCAGGGCTTGCAGGGCCAGGGCCGGGTCGTTGCGCGACTTGGTGCGTGCAGCGGCGGCGGCGATGGTGCGGTCGGCCAGGGTGTTGGCCAGCTCTTCGGTCAGACGCGGGCGGGCCTGTTCGGCCAGCGGCGCGGCCAGGGCCGGATTGGCGGCGTGGATGGCGTCCACGCGGCCGACGACGAAGGCGGTCTGCGACTGGGCGTCGGAGAAGACCTGACCCTTGCTCTGACCGAACAGGCCGCGCAGCACGCCGTCGCCGACCTGAGCCTGCGACTCGCGGCTCTGTTGCACGCCAGTGCGGACCGTCAGCGGGGCGCCGGCTTCGGCGGCCACCTTGGCGATGTCCTCGCCGGCGCGGACGCGACCGGCCAGCTGCTCAGCCTTGGCCGACAGCAGGCGCGCGTTTTCACGCAGGGTCCACTGCTGGCCCAGCGGGGCGCGCACTTCGTCCAGCGTCGGCAGGGCCGACGGGCGGATGTCGTCCAGGCGGACAGCGAAATACTGGCCGTCGCCGGCGTCGATCACATCGCTCTCGCCGCCCTTGGTCAGGGTGTAGGCGCTTTCCAGAACCTGGCGAGGGGCGTTCATCGGCTGGCCGTCCGGCAGTTGGCCCTGCTGGGTGAAGGGCGGCAGCTGGATGACGCGGGCCTTGGCGGCCGTGGCGGCGTCGGCCAGGTTCTTGCCTTCCTGACGGGCCTTCTCGAACTGCTCGACCTTGGCGTAGGTCGCGGCCTTGACGGCCTCGGCCTGCAGCTCCTGGGTCAAGGCGGGACGGGCGCTTTCCAGCGTCACGGCCTGACCGGCCTGAATGGCGGCCAGCTTGGCGACGGTGAAGCCCAGACGGCCCTGGATCGGGGCCGAAACCTGGTCGACGGTCAGGCCGAACACGGCGGCGCCGACGGCGGGGTCGCCCACGGCGGCCTGCGGCGTGGCCTTGTAGTCGCCCAGCTGGATGTTGTTGGCCTTGGCCACCTCGGCCGGAGCCTTGCCGGCGCGCAGGTCGGCGGCGATCTTGTCGGCGGCTTCCTTGGTCGGAACGGTCAGGGTGACGAAGGTGCGCTTTTCCGGGTCAGCCAGGGCGGCCTTGCGGAACTCATAGCGCTCTTGAATCTGTTCTTCGGTGACCGTCGGGCGCGGGTCGTTCGGACCCGGCGTGAACAGCACCAGGGAGATCATGCGGAACTCGGGGCTGCGCAGACGCGCCTCGTTTTCCTTCATGAAGGCGGTCAGTTGGGCGTCGGTCGGGGCGCCTGCGCGGCCGGCCATGTCCTGAGTGACCGAGAACCAGCGGCCGTCGCGCGTTTCTAGCGCCTGACCCGCCAGCAGGGCGGCGTAGACGCGCGGCGCCTGAAGACCGGCGAATACGGCCGAACCGACGTGCGAGGTGACATACTGGTCGCGCAGATCCTGCTCGAGCATTTCCGAGGTCAGGTTCTGCTGGGCCAGGGCCTGGGCGTAGAGGTCTTTGTCGAACTGGCCGGTGATCTGGTTGAAGAAGGCCGGAATCTTGCGGATTTCCGCCAGCACCAGCTCCTTGCCCGGACGGATGCCCGCCTTATAGGCCCAGTCTAGGAAGCCCAGGCGCTGGGTCTGGCTGTCCAGATACTGCTGGTGCAGGTTTTCCTGGACCATGTCGTCATAGCTGACGGGACGACCGGCCTGTTCCTGCAGATTGGCGCGCACGCGTTCGAAGTCGGCGCGGAACTGGTTGGAATCGACGCTGCGGTCCCCGGCGCTGATGATATGGCGCGGCCCCAGATTGGCGAAGATGTCGGATTGCGCCCCGACGATCAGGAAGCTGAGGATGATCAGGGCGAACAGGCCGGCGGCCCATTTCGACTTGGCGAAGTTTCGGAAGTACGTGATCATCGAAAAGAACCTGACGAGGGCCGGCGTCGAAAGGGCGCCAAGGGTCGCGTATAGGGGGTGCGGGGCCGCCGCCGCAAGTGAGGCTTGACGACATCTTGGCTTCCGCCGCCGTCGCCACTAGACAGGCCGCATGAAACAATCTGTGAAGCTGGTCGCCGGCAACTGGAAAATGAACGGCCTGGGCGCGAGCCTGGCCGAGGCTGAAACCCTTGAGAAGGCTCTGAAGGAACAGGCTGCGGCTTGCCGCGTGGCCCTGTGCCCGCCCGCCACCTTGATCGATCGCATGGCCCAGGCCCTGAAGGGCGGCGTCGTCGAGATCGGCGGGCAGGACTGCCACGCCGAGACATCGGGCGCCTACACCGGCTCGGTCTCGGCCGAGATGGTCCGCGATGCGGGCGCCGGTCTGGTGATTCTCGGCCACTCGGAGCGCCGCGCCGGATTCGGCGAGACCGACGCCGACGTCGCCGCCAAGGTCGAGGCCGCCTTGGCCGCCGGTCTGGAGCCGATCATCTGCATCGGCGAGACGCTTCAGCAACGCGAAGCCGGGCAGGCGGTCGAGGTCGTCAGCCGTCAGGTCGCGGGTTCGCTTCCGGCCTCGCTGGCGGGCAAGGCGTTCGCCGTCGCCTATGAGCCGGTCTGGGCCATCGGCACCGGCCTGACGCCGACGCTGGAGCAGATCGAGGAAGTCCACGCCGCCGTGCGCGCGACCATGGTCGCCAAGCTGGGCGAGGGCGGCCGCGCCGCCCCAATCCTGTACGGCGGCTCGGTCAAGCCGTCGAACGCCAGGGAGATCCTGGCGGTGGCCGAGGTCGGCGGCGCCCTGGTCGGCGGCGCCTCTCTGAAGGCCGAAGACTTCCTGGGCATCATCCGCGCGGTTTGACCGCGCGCCTGAGCGTTTGCCCGAAACCTCCATCAATGTTAGAGGCGGCCGCTTGATCGGCGCGCTTCTGCGCCCACATGAATGACGCCATGCTCCAGACCATTCTGCTCGTCGCCATGATCCTGATCTCGGTCGCCCTGTCGGCCGTGATCCTGCTGCAACGTTCCGAGGGCGGCGCCCTGGGCATGGGCGGCGGTCCTTCGGGCTTCATGACGGCGCGCGGGGCGGGCAATCTGCTGACCCGCACCACGTCGATCCTGGCGATCGCCTTCTTCGTCTGCGCTATCGGCCTGACGATCGCGGGCAACTATGCGCGCGGTTCGCGTTCGGTCATCGACGCCGACGCCGTCGGCTCCATCGCTGTGGATCAGCCGCAACAGACGGCTCCGGCTACGCCTGAAGCCGCACCGGCGACCCCGGCCGCTCCGGCCGCCCCGTCGCTGGACGATCTGGAAGCCAGCCTGCCGGCCGGCCAGGGCGCGCCCGCTCAATAAGGGCGGTCGCCGCCATCGAGTTTTGGGGAAGCGCGCCGCAAGGCGCGCTTTCTTCTTTTGATCAACAGTTGGATTTTTCCTGAGCCCCTGCGCGCAGGACGAATCATGGAGTAAGGTGTCCGCCCATGGCTCGCTATGTGTTCATCACCGGCGGCGTGGTTTCCTCTCTTGGAAAAGGCCTCGCTTCCGCCGCTCTCGGCGCTCTTCTGCAAGCGCGGGGCTACAAGGTCCGCCTGCGCAAGCTGGACCCCTATCTCAACGTCGATCCGGGCACGATGAGCCCCTATCAGCACGGCGAGGTCTTCGTGACCGACGACGGCGCCGAGACGGACCTCGACCTGGGTCACTATGAGCGCTTCACCGGCGTCTCGGCGGCCAAGTCGGACAACATCACGACCGGCCGCATCTATCAGACGATCATTGAGAAGGAGCGTCGCGGCGACTATCTGGGCGCGACGGTTCAGGTGATTCCGCACGTCACCGACCAGATCAAGCAGTTCTGCCTGAACCCGGCCAAGACGGACGGCGGCGAGGACGTGGATTTCGTCCTGGTCGAGATCGGCGGCACGGTCGGCGACATCGAGGGGCTGCCCTTCTTCGAGGCGATCCGTCAGCTGGAGCAGGATCTGCCGCGCGGCCAGTCCTGCTTCGTCCACCTGACCCTGCTGCCCTTCATCAAGACCGCCGGCGAGATGAAGACCAAGCCGACGCAGCACTCGGTCAAGGAGCTGCGCTCCATCGGCATCCAGCCCGACATCCTGCTGTGCCGCTGCGAGGCGCCGATCCCGGCCGACGAGAAGCGCAAGATCGCCCAGTTCTGCAACGTCCGTCCCGACAGCGTTATCCAGGCGATGGACTCGGCCGACATCTACGCCGTGCCGCTGGACTATCATCGCGAGGGTCTGGACACCCAGGTTCTGGCCCACTTCGGCCTGACCGACGCGCCTGAGCCGGAGCTGTCCGGCTGGAACGAGATCGTGCGCCGCCGCCTGCATCCGGACGGCGAGGTCACCATCGCCGTGGTCGGCAAGTACACCGTCCTGAAGGACGCCTATAAGTCGCTGATCGAGGCCCTGCAGCACGGCGGCGTGGCCAACAACGCCAAGGTCAACATCGACTGGGTCGAGGCCGACACCTTCGCCGGCGACCCGCAGGCCTGCGCCGAGCGGCTGGAAGGCGCCCACGCCATCCTGGTGCCCGGCGGCTTCGGCGAACGCGGGGCCGAGGGCAAGATCGAGGCGGCGCGCTACGCCCGTGAGCGCAAGATCCCGTACTTCGGCATCTGCTTCGGCATGCAGATGGCGGTGATCGAGGCGGCGCGAAACCTGGCGGGCTATCCCAAGGCGACCTCGACCGAGTTCGGCCCGGCGGAAGAACCGGTCGTCGGCCTGATGACCGAATGGGTCCAGGGCAATGAGCGCGTGAAGCGCGAGCAGGGCGGCGATCTGGGCGGCACCATGCGTCTGGGCGCCTATGCGTCCACCCTGGCGCCTGGCTCGAAGATCGCCGAGATCTACGGCCAGACCGACATCAACGAGCGCCATCGTCACCGCTATGAGGTGAACATCAACTATCGGCAGGCGGTGGAGGAGAAGGGCGGCCTGTTCTTCGCCGGTCTGTCGCCGGACGGCGTGCTGCCCGAGACGGTGGAGCGCAAGGATCACCCCTGGTTCATCGGCGTGCAGTATCACCCCGAGTACCGCAGCCGCCCCTTCGCTCCGCACCCGCTGTTCGCCAGCTTCATCGAAGCCGCGCTGGTGCAGAGCCGCCTGGTCTGATCACGAATCCTTGTTGGGGATTTCGCCGAACCGTGTGTCATCATGTTGTTAACCTTTCCGAGGTCGATGCAACATGGCAGGCGACATTCTCTACTTCCTGCACCGGCATTTTCGCGCGGTGTTTCTGATCGGCGCCACGATCGGCGTGATGGCGCTCGGCCTGATCGTTCGCGGCGTTCTGGGGCTGCTGTTCAGCGCCTCGACCGGCGGCGGCGCTGGTTGAGGGCGTTCCCGAGCTGAGGTTTCTCGGGCAGCGGTCATTTGACGCGCAGACGCTGCGGCTCGGCCGACGACAAGCCTGACCGCATCGACTATCCCTGACCTGATCGCCGAGCGATTGGCAGGGAGTTCAGCATTGATCGAGTTTCAGACGCACGTCATTGACGAGGTCGTGGTGACGGCGGCGCGGTTGCCGCCTGCGGCGGGCGAGGCGGCCTTTTCTGTCATTCGGCTGGACGAAGCGGCGCTGGCGCGCGCGGATCGGCTGGACGAGGCCCTGAGCGCTGTCCCGGCCGTGTCTCTGTTCCGGCGCACCTCCAGCCTGGCGGCCAACCCCACGACACAGGGCATTTCCTTGCGCGCCATCGCGCCGTCAGGCGCGGGGCGGACCCTGGTGACGCTGGACGGCGTGCCCATGAACGATCCCTTCGGCGGCTGGATGATCTGGTCGCAGACGCCGACGGAGAGCCTGGAGAGTCTCGACATCGTGCGGGGGGCCGGGGCTGGCCCCTATGGCGCGGGCGCTCTGACGGGCGTGATCCAACTGCGCGAGCGGGAGCGCGGCGGCGTGCTGTCCGTCTCGGTCGCTGAACGGGGAGGGGCGCGGCTGGCCGGGGCGGGCGGATTCGATCTCGGGCCGGCGCGGCTGAAGGCGTCCACCCTGTATGAGACCAGCGACGGCTATACGCCTGTGCGCGGCGCGGCGGCGGGGGCGGCGGATACGCCGCTGGATCTGGAAGCGCGCGCGGCGGCCCTGCGTCTGGACGCGCCGCTGGGCGAGGCCAGCGTGTCGCTGCGGGGATCGATCTATGACGAAGAACGCGGTTCAGGCCTCGCGGGGGCTCGATCCAGCGCCAGCGGCCACCTGCTGTCCGCCACGGCGGCGCGCCGAACGGACGAGGGCCGCTACGGCTGGCGCTTGCAGGCGTGGCGGCGCGAAAGCGACTTCGCCAACACCTCCGTCGCCGTGGCGGCCGATCGCAGCGCGACCACGCCCGCCAATGACCAATATGAAACCCCTGCGACCGGCTGGGGCGTCAACGCCGCCTTGCGTCGCGCGACGCGCGACGTCGCCGGAGGGCGGCTGGAATGGGAGCTGGGCGCCGACGCCCGCTTCAACGAGGGCGAAACGCGCGAGCGTTTCCGCTTCATGCAGGGGGCCTTCACCCGCGATCGCGTGGCGGGCGGCGAGACCTCGGTGGCGGGCGTCTATGGCGAAGGGTCGTGGAGCGACGACCTGTGGCTGGTGGCGGGCGGCCTGCGGCTGGACGGCTGGCGTAACGAAAACGGCCGGCGGCGAGAGTGGGACCGCGCCACGGGCTCGCCGACCTTGGATGAGAGCGATCCGGATCGTTCGGGCGAGGTGGTCAGCGCCCGCCTGGCGGCGCGCCGTTTCATCGGCGGCGGTTGGGCGGCGCGAGCGGCGGCCTATTCCGGCTTCCGCCCGGCGAGTCTGAATGAGCTGCACCGTCCGTTCCGTGTCGGCAACGACCTGACCGAGGCCAATGCGGCTCTGGTTCCCGAGACGTTGCAAGGGATCGAGGCTGGGCTGGCGTTCGAGGGGCCGATTTCGGCCTTCGGGGTCAATCTGTTCTGGAACCGGATTGAGGACGCCATCGTCAACGTCACCATCGCCGAGGGGCCGGGAACGTTTCCGCGGGCGGGTTTCGTTCCGGCGGGCGGCGTTCTGCGCCAGCGTCAGAACGCCGGGACCATCGAGGCCAAGGGCGTGGAGCTGACGGCGCGTCAGGCGCTGCGAGGCGGCTTGACCCTGAACGGCGCCCTGTCGATCACCGACGCGCGGATGGACGGCGGATCAGCCGCGCCTCAGCTGACCGGGCTGCGTCCCGCGCAGGCGCCGATCTGGAGCGCGACGGGCGGGCTGGACTGGCAGACGTCGGACCGGCTCGGGCTGTCGCTGCAGGCCCGCTATGAAAGCAAGCGGTTCGAGGACGATCTCAACAGCCGCGTGCTGGAGGCCGCCGTCACCGTCGACGCCCGTGCGGAATGGCGCGCCGGACCGCGAACCCTGCTGTGGCTGGCGGCGGACAATCTGTTCGACGCCGAGGTCGAGGTCTCGGAAACGGCGGGCGGCGTTGCCGGCTACGCTCCGCCGCGCATCCTGTCGCTGGGTCTGCGCCTGTCCTACTGAGGCGTGGCTCAGGCGGCGGCTGAGGCCGCCAGCTCGGCGTTGGTGACGCGGTTCCTGCCCGTCCGTTTGGAGGCGTAGAGCGCTTCGTCGGCGCGTTCCAAGAACTGCGAAGCCGCCTCGCCGGAATGGCGAAGGGCGAAGCCGATGGAAATGGTCACGGCCCCCAGGTCGTCATTGGTCGAACGACGACGCAGGCTGCGCGAGGCGATCTCTTCCCTGGCGGCGTTGAGGGCGGCTTCGATCGCGCCCCCCGTCTCGCGCGGGAAGATGACGGCGAACTCTTCACCGCCATAGCGGGCGGCGATGCGCGGCGTGCGCGCGATGCGAGCCAGGACGCTGGCGACATAGCGCAGCACCTGGTCGCCCGTCTGATGGCCCCAGGTGTCGTTGAAGCGTTTGAAGTGGTCGATATCGATCAGCGCCAATCCGATGGGCGTGCCGTCGCTCTCGGCTTCGTCGCACATGCGTTGCAGTTGTTCGTCGAACGCCTTGCGGTTGGCCAGATTGGTCAGGGCGTCGGTCATGGCGTCGCGACGGACCTGCTCCAGGTGATCGCGCAGCTTGACGACTTCGCGGTTGGAGGATTCCAGACGACGCTCCAGCGCGGAAGTGTGGCGTCGGATCCGCCGCGTGGCGTCGCTGAGGGAGGAAACGATGACGCCCAGGCTGTCGGTGTCAGGCGCCGAGGCCATGCGGTCGACCGCCTGTGACAGGGTGTCGCCGTAGTCGGCCTGGCTTTCGCGCGCCTTGTCGATGGCGGCGGCGACGGCGGCCAGTTCGCGGTTCAGCACGGCGCCCGCGTCGCGAATCTCTTCGGACAGGCGGCTGCGGGGCAGGAACTCGGCGGCCAGCATCTCGGCCGTGGTGTCAGTGAAGGGCGCGCCGCTGGCCAGCAGCCGCGCCATCTCCTGGCTCAACGGGCTGTCCGGCGCGCTGAGATAGTGCAGCCAGAGCTCGAAGTTCAGCGGGGTCGGCCAGACGCCTGCCTCTTGCATCGCATCAACCGCGCGGTGCGCCAAGGCATAGGCTTCCGGACTACGAACCGTGGTTTCGACCTGAGTGGTCATGCCTTGAAGCGCCCCTGGAAAGTTCAGGCCAGGAGGTTAGCCCGGCCTTCCGTAACGCAGGGTTAAATCAAGAACCGAGACGTCAATCAGCAAAAATAACCGGGCGACGCAGGAAAGCCGGCACATCATCACCGAAAGCGCTGCCCCGGATATCGCCGGACGATTTGGCGACGGCAGGAGCGGCGGCGGGAGCCGCAATCGAGGCGCGATCATCGGACTTCTTGCGGCTGCGCGAACGACGCGGCGCTTCATCGGCCTTGGGCGCGATGACTTCAGCGGCGACGGGCGCGTCGGACTCGATGTCGACCGGGGCGGCTTCAACCGTCTTGCGCGAACGACTGCGTTCGCTGCGCTCGCCGCGTCCACGGCCGCGCGAAGAGCGGCTGTCGTCGCGCGGGCGATCCTTGATCGAGGCGAAGTCGATGTCGTCCAGCGGCAGTTCGACCGGCTCCTTCTTGATCAGCTTCAGCACCTTGTCCAACGACTTGTCGTCGGCGGGCGTCACGATCATGAAGGCCTCGCCCAGACGCCCGGCGCGGCCGGTGCGGCCGATGCGGTGGACGTAGTCGTCGGCGTGGTGCGGAACGTCATAGTTGAAGACGTGGCTGACCGCCGGGATGTCCAGACCGCGCGCGGCGACGTCCGATGCGACCAGCAGCTTCAGCGCGCCGCTGCGGAAGTCGGACAGGGTCTTCATCCGCAGGGACTGATCCAGATCGCCGTGGATCGGGGCGGCGTCGAAGCCGTGGACCTGCAGCGACTTGGCGACGATGTCGACTTCCGACTTGCGGTTGCAGAAGACGATGCCGTTCTGGACCTCGCCGCGCTCGACCAGGGCGCGCAGGGCGGTGCGCTTGGCCTTGGGGTCCGAGGTCGGCAGGCGGGTGATGTGCTGGGTGATGGTGTCGGCGGTCGTGGCCGGGCGCGACACCTCGATCCGGGTCGGATCCTTGAGGAACTGCTGCGTCAGGCGCGTGATCTCCGGCGGCATGGTGGCCGAGAAGAACAGGGTCTGGCGGCGCGGCGGCGTCAGCTTGAAGATGCGCTCGATGTCCGGGATGAAGCCCATGTCCAGCATCCGGTCGGCTTCATCGACCACCATCAGCTCGACCCCGGTCAGCAGCATCTTGCCGCGATCGAACAGGTCCAGCAGGCGGCCCGGCGTGGCGATCAGCACGTCGACGCCCTTGTTCAGGGCGGCGACCTGGTCGCCCATGGAGACGCCGCCGATCAGCAGCACCCAGTTCAACTTGGTGCCCTTGGCGTATTTGGCGAAGCTTTCGGCGACCTGGTCGGCCAGTTCGCGAGTCGGCGCCAGCACCAGTGCGCGCGGCATCCGGGCGCGGGCGCGGCCCGAGGCCAGGCGGTCGACCATGGGCAGGGTGAAGGCGGCCGTCTTGCCTGTGCCGGTCTGGGCGATGCCGAGGACGTCGCGTCCGGCCAGGGCCACCGGGATGGCCTGTTCCTGAATGGGGGTGGCGGTCGTGTAGCCGGTATCGGCGACCGCTTGCAGGGTCGTGGGCGAAAGGCCCAGCTTGGAAAACTCAGTCATGCAGTCCTGAAGGGACGGAGGATAGCGTTCGCAAACGCCTTCAGCTGACGGAACCGCCCCTCTTGGGCGAGCGGGCGGCGCGCATCGCCAGTCCTGTTCCGAGCCTGCGGCCGTATAAGGAAAGCCCTACGCCTCAGTCAAGTATTTCTGTTCGCAATAGCCCCGCTTGGCAACAGCGTGCGGCCATGTATGGTCCGCCAAAGGGGCGGGAGAAGGATATCGAATGCGCGCTGCCGTATTGATCGCGGTGATGCTTGTCGCTCCAGTCAGCGCCAAGGCGTCGGATCGCGGACGGGCTGCTGACGCCATGCAGGCGGCGTTCGGCAATACGGTTGTCTCCCACTATCCTGACGGGGATTGGGTCAAACACTGGTTTGATCGCGACGGGGCCTATCGCGCCCTGTTTTCAGACGGGCGCCGTCTGACGGCCCGTTGGGCGCGCGAGGGCGACAAGGTCTGCCTGAACGAGATACGTCCCCGCATGATCATTTCGCGCTTCTGCACCCCGTATATCGAGGCGTCCGTGGGCGAGAGCTGGCCGGGGCGCGATCCACTGGGACGCCGCGTCCGCAATGAACTGATCGCAGGACGGTAGGATTAGGTTCGCTTCCAGGAAAAAACGCCCCCGTTCGCAAGAACGGGGGCGTTTTTCTTTATTCGGCTTCGGCGGCCTTGGCCTTCTTGGCCGGAGCCTTCTTCGCGGCCGGCTTCTTGGCCGCGGGCTCCTTCTTCGCTGCGGGTTTTTTCGCAGCAGCCTTCTTGGCAGGCGCCTTCTTCTTCGGCGCGGCCTCGGCCTTGGCGGCCAGCAGGGGCAGGGCGGCCTCCAACGTCATGTCTTCGGGCGCCGTGCCCTTGGGCAGGGTGGCGTTGATCTTGCCCGACTTGACGTAGGGGCCGTAGCGACCAGCCATGACCTGAACGGCCTCGCCCGTTTCCGGGTGGGCGCCCAGTTCCTTCAGCGGCGCGGCGGCCGAGGCGCGGCCTGCACGACCTGCGCGCTTTTCAGCCAGCAGGGCCACCGCGCGGTTCAGGCCGACGTCGAACACTTCCTCGATGTCCGCGACGTTGGCGTAGGTGCCCGCGTGCGCCACGAACGGACCATAGCGGCCCAGGCTGGCGGTGATCATCTTGCCGTCTTCGGGGTGCGGACCCACGTCGCGCGGCAGGCTGAGCAGGCGCAGCGCCTTCTCCAGATCGATCGAGGCCGGGGACCAGCCCTTGGGCAGGGACGAGCGCTTGGGCTTGTCCGCGTCCGGGGGCGTGGTTTCGACATAGGGGCCGAAGCGGCCGATCTTCAGATGCACCGGCTGGCCGGTCGCCGGATCGACGCCCAGTTCGCGATCGCCGCTCTCGGCGCCGCCGTCGGCCGCGTCGGGCGAGGCCACCGGGCGGGTGTATTTGCACTCCGGATAGCGCGAGCAGCCGATGAAGGCGCCGAAACGGCTGGTCTTCAGGCTCAACTGGCCTTCATGGCAGACCGGGCATTCGCGGGGATTGGATCCGTCGCCCTTGTTCGGGAAGATGTGCGGGCCCAGCGCCTCGTTCAGCTGATCGAGGATCGCCGTGGTACGCAGTTCGCCTGCGGCCTGCGTGGCGGCGTGGAAGTCCTGCCAGAAGCGGCGCAGCAGGGTCTTCCAGTCCAGATCGCCCGCCGACACCTCGTCCAGCTGGGTCTCCAGCGCGGCGGTGAAGTCGTATTCGACCCACTTGGCGAAGAACTGTTCCAGGAAGGCCGTGACCAGCCGTCCCTTGTCTTCGGGATAGAAGCGGTTCTTGTCCATGCGGACGTATTCGCGGTCGCGCAGGGTCGTCAGGATGGAGGCGTAGGTCGACGGGCGACCGATGCCCAGCTCTTCCAGCTTCTTGACCAGGGTGGCTTCCGAGAAGCGCGGCGGCGGTTCGGTGAAGTGCTGGTCGGTGCGGATCGCCTCGACCTTGGCCTTGGCGCCTTCCTTCAGCGCGGGCAGGCGTCCGCCCTCGTCCTCGTCGTCTTCAGCGCCCTTCTGCTTCTCGTCGCGGCCTTCTTCATAGGCGGCGATGAAGCCGTCGAAGACCACGACCTGGCCGGTGGCGCGCAGGCCGGTCTGGCCGTCGGGCGTCTCGATCTCGACCGTGGTGCGGTCTAGACGCGCCGACTCCATCTGCGAGGCGATCATCCGCTTCCAGATCAGCTCATACAGGCGCTGCAGGTCGTTCTCGAGCCGCAGGGTGTCGGGGCTGCGCAGGATGTTGGTCGGACGAATGGCTTCGTGCGCTTCCTGGGCGTTCTTGGCCTTGGTCTTGTAGTAGCGCGGCTCAGCCGGGACATAGGCGGGGCCGAAGCGCTGGCCGATGGCCTCGCGCGCCTGGGCGATGCCCTCGGGCGTCACATAGACGCCGTCGGTACGCATGTAGGTGATCAGGCCGCCGGTGTCGTCGACGCCCTCATACAGCTTTTGAGCCGCCTGCATGGTGCGCTGGGCGGTGAAGCCCAGCTTGCGCGCGGCTTCCTGTTGCAGGGTCGAGGTGGTGAAGGGCGGGGCGGGAGACCGCTTGGCCGGCTTCTTCTCGACCGACTTGATGGTGAAGTCGCCGCTGTGAACGGCCTCGCGCGCAGCCATGGCCATGGCCTCGGACACGATGTCCAGGCGCTGGACGCGCTTGCCGTCATGCTTGACCAGACGGGCGGTGAAGGGCGGGCTGTCGGCGATCAGGTCGGCCTCGACCGACCAGTATTCCTGAGCCTTGAACTTCTCGATCTCCATCTCGCGATCGACGACGATGCGCAGGGCGACCGACTGGACGCGACCCGCCGAGCGGGCGCCCGGCAGCTTGCGCCACAGCACCGGCGACAGGTTGAAGCCCACCAGATAGTCCAGCGCCCGGCGCGCCAGATAGGCGTCCACCAGCTCCATATCCAACTGGCGCGGATTGGCCATCGCTTCCAGCACGGCGGACTTGGTGATGGCGTTGAAGGTGACGCGCTGGACGTCAGTGTCCTTCAGCGCCTTCTTCTTGTTCAGGATCTCCAGAACGTGCCAGCTGATCGCCTCACCCTCGCGGTCGGGGTCGGTCGCCAGGATGACGCGGTCGGCGGCCTTGGCGGCCTCGGCGATCTCGGACAGCCGCTTGGAGGCCTTGGCGTCGACCTCCCAGTGCATGGCGAAGTCATCGTCGGGCAGGACCGAGCCGTCCTTCGACGGCAGATCGCGGACGTGGCCGTAGGAAGCCAGAACCTTATAGTCCGAGCCCAGGTATTTATTGATGGTCTTGGCCTTGGCGGGGCTCTCGACGATAACGAGATTCATGGCGCTCTATCGGGGAAAACGGGGCGCGAACGTGGTTGCGGCGGACGCGGAAGTCAATCGGCCCGTTTTATATGAGCAACCTTTCCGGGTAACGTGAGTTTACAAACCTCCTTGAGTTGTGTTCCTCTCAGGCGTTCTCGGGAGGGTTGACGATGAACAAGCCAGTGCAACGACGTCGCAAGGCGACAGGCCCTGACCTGACGGACTATCCGGTCCGTGAATATGTGGCCGCCATGGCCACGGAACTGGCCGGAATGGCCCGCTGGGACGGGGATGAGCGGTTGGCCGGACTTCTGGAAAGCGCGGCGGATATGGCCCGCCGCACCGCGCCCGCCTAGGTCGAGGCCAGTCCGCCGGGCAGCAAGGTCGCCCGCCCTGCGAGGTGAAGCTCCAGCAGGGCGGCGGCCGTTTCCGCAATTGACAATCCGGCGGCGCGCGCCAGTTCGTCGCGACCGATGGGTGTCGGCGACAGCAGGGCTTCGATACGATCCAGCACCGCATCGTCGATCTGATCCGGCGAACCGGCGGCGAACGGCGAATCAGCGGGCGGTTCGCGCAGCGTCCGCAGAGCGGCGTAGGCCCGCTCTATGTCCTCGATCCCTTCGCACAGGATGGCGCCCTGACGCAGCAGCTCGTTCGGCCCTTTGGAGCGCGGGTCCAGCGGCGAACCCGGTACGGCGAAGACGTCGCGCCCCTGTTCGCCCGCCAGCCGCGCGGTGATCAGGGAGCCTGAGCGGATTTCCGCCTCGACCACCACCACGCCGCGCGACAGGCCCGAGATTATGCGGTTGCGACGCGGGAAGTCGCGCGCCTGCGCCCGCGCGCCGACGGGGCTTTCCGATACGATGCAGCCGCGCTCGGCGATCTGGCGATACAGGTCGGCGTTGTCAGAGGGGTAGACGTCATCCACGCCGCCGCCCAGCACGGCGACCGTACCGGTCTCCAGCGCGCCCAGATGCGCCGCCGCATCCACGCCGCGCGCCAGACCCGAGACGACGACCTGGCCGCGTTCGCCCAACTGCTGGGCCAGGCCGCGCGCGATGCGCTGGCCGCCCGCCGAGGCGATGCGCGCCCCGACGATGGCCATGCAGGGCCGCTGCATCAGGGCCGGATCGCCCAGCGTCCACAATAGGGGCGGCGGCGGATCGACGGCGGCCAGGGCCTCAGGATAGGCGGTCTCGCCCCACAGGATCAGCCGCGCGCCGATACGGGCGCCGGCCTCCAGTTCGGCCTCGAGGGTTTCGGGCGCCGGGATGGAATAGCCGTTGCGTCCCCGGCTGCGGATCAGGTCGGGCAGGGCGTCCAAGGCGCGCCCGGCCGAACTGAACCGCTGCAACAGTTGGGAAAAGGCCACGGGGCCGACGCGGTCGGTCCGGGCGAGCCGGAGGCGGGCCAAGCGCTCGGCCTCCGACAGGAGCGTCACGCCTTCTTCGCCCCGATCTTGGGCTCGGCGCCTTTCAGCAGGCGGCCGATGTTCTCATGGTGGCGGATGAAGATCAGGACGGCGGTGAAGACCGCCATGATGAAGATGGGCTGCGGCGCAGGCAGACCCAGCGCAGGCAGGGGCAGCAGGGCGTAGAGCGGCGTCAGCGCCGCCGCCACCAGGGCCGACAGCGAGGAATAGCGCAAGGCGAAGGCCATGATCAGCCAGGTCGCCGCCGCCAGCAGGCCCAGCGGCCAGCACGCGGCCAGGATCAGGCCGAAAAAGGTCGCCACCCCCTTGCCGCCCTTGAACCCCAGCCAGATGGGGAACAGGTGGCCCAGGAAGGCCGCGCCCCCGGCGATGGCGCCCGCGACGTCGGTCCCTAGAAGATGTCGCGCGATCAGCAGGGCGACCGCGCCCTTGCCCGCGTCCAGGATCAGGGTGGCGATGGCCAGATCCTTGCGCCCGGTGCGCAGGACGTTGGTCGCGCCGATATTGCCCGAGCCGATGTTGCGCACGTCGCCCGCGCCCGCCGCGCGGGTCAGGACCACGCCGAACGGGATGGAGCCCAGCAGGTATCCGCCAATAGCCACAAGCCCGAGCGTAAGGAGCGCCGGCCCCGCCAGATCCTGCAAGTGATTCGCTCCCCTTAACGTGCGTCGTGGACGATGCGGCCCGAGACGACGGTGAGCAAGACCCTCCCTTGCAGTCGGCGCCCGTCAAAGGGCGAATTCTTCGACTTGGAGCGCAGGGTCGAGGCGTCGATCACCACCGGCGCACCGGCGTCGAACAGCACCAGATCGGCAGGCGACCCTTGCGACAGCTCACCGGCCTCCAGCCCCAGCAGGGCCGCCGGGCCTTGAGTCAGCGGCCGCAGCACGTCCAGCAGGTCGACACCGTATTCGTGGTGCAGCGTCAGGGCGGCGGGCAGCAGGGTCTCCAGACCCACGGCGCCCGGCTCGGCCTCGGCGAACGGGCGACGCTTGTTCTCGGCCGGTTCGGGACAGTGGGCCGAGGTGATGACGTCGATCAGGCCGTCGCGCACCGCTTCGACGAGGGCCTGCCGGTCGCTCTCGGCGCGCAGCGGCGGGTCCAGCCGGTAGAAGGTACGGTAGTCGCCGATGTCGATCTCGTTGAAGCACAGGTGGTTGATCGAGGCCGAAGCCGCGACCTCCAGCCCCCGCGCACGGGCGCGCGCCAGCGTCTCCAGCGCGCCCTCGGTCGAGATCTGGTCGATCAGGAAGCGTGCGCCGGTCTGCTCGACCAGGGCCAGGTCGCGTTCCAGCTGGATGCGCTCGGCGATGGCGGGCGCGCCCGACAGGCCCAACCGCGTCGCCAGTTCGCCTGAGGTCGCGACGGCGCCCTCCGACAGCCACGGCTCGGTCGGGCGGCAGGCGATCAGGGCGTTGAACGATGCGGCGTAAGACATCACCCGTTGCAGCGTGCGGGTGTTGCGGATCACCCGGTCGCCGTCGGTGAAATAGAGGGCGCCCGCCTCGTGCATCAGGCCGATCTCGGCCATGCGTTCGCCGTCGCGGCCTTGCGTCGCCGCACCCGCCGCGCGGACGTGGACCAGATCGAGCGCCGCGCCGCGTCGCTGAATGTGGTCGATCAGGGCGGGGTCGTCGATGGCCGGATCGGTGTCGGGCTGGACGACGATGGTGGTGACGCCGCCCGCCGCCGCTGACAGGCTGGCCGACTTCAGCGTCTCCTTGGGTTCGTTGCCCGGCTCGCCGGTCTTGACCCGGATGTCGATCAGGCCGGGCGCCAGGCAGCGGGCCTCGGCGTCGATGATCTGCACGCCTTCGGGGCGTTGGGTCGCCTGGCCGTGGATGACCTCGACGATGCGGCCGTTCTCGATCAGGACCGCGCCGGGGCCGTCATAGTCGCTGGCCGGGTCCAGCAGGCGGGCGTTGATGATGGCGATCGGCTGTTGAGCGGCGGTCATGCGGCGCATCCCGCGCGGCGGTGGGCGAGGGCGGCCAGGACGGCCATGCGGGCGGCGACGCCCATCTCGACCTGATCCTGGATCAGGGAGACGCTCAGATCGTCGGCCACGTCGGAATCGATCTCGACGCCCCGGTTCATCGGGCCGGGGTGCATGACCTTGGCGCCCGGCGCGGCCCAGGCCAGCTTTTCGCGGTCCAGACCCCAGAAGCGGAAATACTCGCGCGTCGAGGGGATCAGGGCGCCCGCCATCCGCTCCAGCTGAAGGCGCAGCATCATCACCACGTCGACGCCCTTCAGGCCGTCCTTCATGTCGTGGAAGACCTCGCAGCCCCAGCGGTCGGCGTCGCCGGGCACCAGCGTCGGCGGTCCGATCAGTCGCACCCGCGCGCCCATCATCTGCAGTAGGGCGACGTTCGAGCGCGCCACGCGGCTGTGGGCGATGTCGCCGCAGATGGCGATGCTCAGCCCGCCCACGTCGCCGAAGGCGCGTCGCATGGACAGCAGATCCAGCAGAGCCTGCGTCGGGTGCTCGTGGCGCCCGTCGCCGGCGTTGACGACGGCGCAGCCGACCTTCTGCGACAGCAAATCCACCGCGCCCGAGGACGCATGGCGCACCACCAGAATCTCCGGCTTCATGGCGTTCAGCGTCACGGCGGTGTCGATCAGCGTCTCGCCCTTCTTCACCGAGGAAGAGGCGACCGGCATGGTCACGACGTCGGCGCCCAGACGCTTGGCCGCGATCTCGAAGGAGGAGCTGGTCCGCGTCGAGTTCTCGAAGAACAGGTTCACGACTGTCTGACCGCGCATCAGGTCGACGCCCTTGGCGGATTGCCGGTTGAAGTCGACGAAGGCGTCGGCCAGGTCCAGCAAGGCCAGGGCGGCGGGCGGGTTCAGATCGCCTGCGGCCAGGAAGTGATCGCGGGGGAACGGGGTCAGCCGTTCCTGAATGAGTTCGGTGACGGGAGCGGCTTGGGTCATCGAGACGCCGCTATAGGCGGGACTCAGGCCAGATGGAATAGCAGCAGCGCCATTGGAATGCCGATCACGGAGAATACCGTCGTCGCCGCGATGATCCCGGCCATCAACGGCGCGTCTCCGCCCATCTGTCGCGCCAGCACATAGGCGGAGGCGGCGCCGGGCGCCGCGCCGCACAGCAGGGCGATTCCCTGCGCCAGCTCATCGCCGCCGTACAGGCGCGCCAGCTGCCACATGGCCAGCGGCGTCACGATCATCTTGACCACGACCACGGCGCCGACCGTGACGCGGGTGCGCGCCAGTTCGCGGAAGCTGAGCCCTGCGCCCGCCACGATCAGACCCAGCGGCAGGGCGGCTGATCCCAACAGTTGCAGCGTCTCGCTTACCCCCGGCGGCTGCGGCGCGCCCGAGAAGTTCAGCGCCAGTCCCAGCAGACAGGCCAGCAGGATGGGGTTGGACATCATCGCCCGGAACAGGGCCCTGGGCGAGGCGCCCCGCTGGTCCGCGCCCCATTTGGCCAGGACGACGACGCTGAGGATGTTGCTGACCGGGATCATTGCGGCGATGACCACGGCGGCCAGACCCACTCCCGCAGGTCCGAAGGTCGCCTGTACGACCGGCAGGAAGACGAAGCTGTTCCAGCGGATCATGCCCTGAAAGACGCTGGTGTAGGCCGGGCCGCTGAGGGGCAGCAGGGGCTTGGACAGCAAGGTCAGGGTTGAAATGATGATGGACACGGTCACTGCGGCGGCGCCCGCCGCGCCTGCAGCTGAGCCCGACAGGTCCGCGTTCCAGATCGCCGGGATCAGGAAGCCGGGATAGAGGACATTGATGGCCAGCTTCTCGATCGGCCGCCAGGCGGCGTCGGGCAGATAGTGCGACTTCTTCAGGCCATAGCCGAGCGCCAGCAGCAGGAAGACCGGCAGGACGCCCGCGAGAATGGCCGCCATCTCAGCCGCGCAGCCGGTCCAGCGCGCCTTGCAGGATCCATGCGGCGGCGGTGCGGTCCACCACATCGGCGCGGCGCTTTCGCGTTAGGTCCAGTTCGTCGATCAGGAAACGCTCGACGGCGGTGGTCGACAGGCGCTCGTCCTGAAAGGCGACGTTGACTGGCCGGAACCGCTCCAGATTGCGGGCGAAGGCGCGGCACGACTGGGCGCGCGGTCCTTCGGTGCCGTCCATGTTCAGCGGCAGGCCGATGACCAGGGCCGAGACCTTGCGGCCGTCCATGATCCTGAACAGTTGTTCGGCGTCCTGGCTGAACTTGGTCTTGCGGATCAGCTCCAGCGGGCTGGCGATGATACGGCCGGTGTCGGACACGCTGACGCCGATGGTGTTCTCGCCCAGATCCAGACCCAGCCACGGGGTGTTGGGCGGGCAGGCGGCGGGCAGTTCGGAAAGGTCAAAGACAGGCACGAGGGCGCGTTAGGCCCTGCGGGCGCGCGTGTCAAAGCGTGGGGCCCTTTCCCTCCGCCGGGATGAGCGGCGAGGGAGAGTGCCTCACACGTCGTCGTCCCCGACCGGCCCGCCTTCGTTCTCCAGGTTGCGGATCGAGCGCACTTCCTTGCGGGTGAACTTCAGCCGCACGCCCAGGCCGCCGTCTTCTTCGTGCAGGAAGACGGCGCCGCCTTCCTCCAGCGCAGCCTGAAGGCGGCTGCGGGCCTCGTCGCCGGGATCGACGTTTTCGCGCTCGAAGTCGGCCAGGGCGTCCGCCGTCAGGCCGGACAGGCGGGCCACATGGTCGCGCGGCCATTGCACCAGGGCGCGCGCGGCGCGGACTTGGGGGCCGGTGATCTTCATGGTCGCGTCTCCTGTGATCTGCGCTTCATACTTAGGCGCCGCCACGGCCTTCGATAGGGGGCGTTTGGCCGCAACGGCCAAGCTCATTTCGCGCCTGCACCCAAATCCTTGTCGAAGCGGCGGCGAAACGCTAATCCCGACCCCTTAGACTCTCATGCTTTGGAGGGCCGCATGGCCATCGACGCCGCGACGGTGCGCAAGGTTGCGCATCTCGCCCGCATCAAGACCCCCGAGGACCGCCTGGAGCCGCTGGCCCAGGAGCTGAACGGCATCCTGAAGTGGATCGAACAGCTGGACGAGGTGGACGTGCAGGGCGTCGAGCCGATGACCTCCAACGTGTCTCAACCGCTTCGCCTGCGCGATGACGTGGTGACGGACGGCGACAGGGTCGCCGACGTCCTGTCCAACGCGCCCAAGTCCGCCGACGGCTTCTTCGTCGTGCCCAAGGTCGTGGAGTAAGTCATGACCGATCTGACCAAGCTGACGCTGGCCGACGCCGTCGACGGCCTGAAGGCCAAGACCTTCTCGTCCGAAGAACTGACCAAGGCCTTCCTGACCAACATCGAAGCCTCGAACCCGACGCTGAACGCCTATGTCGAGGTGACGGCGGACAAGGCGCTGGAAAAGGCGCGCGCGTCCGACGCCCGTCTGGCCAAGGGCGAGGGCGGGGCGCTGGAAGGCGCGCCGCTGGGCATCAAGGATCTGTTCTGCACCGAGGGCGTGCAGACGACCGCCGGCTCCAACATGCTGCGCGGCTTCGTCCCGCCGTATGAATCGACCGTCACCGCCAATCTGTGGCGCGACGGGGCGGTCATGCTGGGCAAGCTGAACATGGACGAATTCGCCATGGGCTCGTCCAACGAAACCTCGGCCTTCGGCCCGGTGAAGAACCCGTGGAAGTCCAAGGGCTCGAACGCCGATCTGACGCCGGGCGGCTCGTCCGGCGGTTCGGCCTCGGCCGTGGCGGCGGACCTGTGCCTGGCTGCGACCGCGTCCGACACCGGCGGCTCGATCCGCCAGCCCGCCGCCTTCACCGGCACCGTGGGCATCAAGCCGACTTACGGCCGCGCCAGCCGCTACGGCATGGTCGCCTTCGCCAGTTCGCTGGATCAGGCCGGGCCGATCGCCAAGACGGTCAAGGATTCGGCCCTGCTGCTGAACTCCATGTGCTCGTTCGACGCCAAGGATTCGACCAGCCTGGACGTCCCGACCCCCGACTGGACCCAGTCGGTCGGCCAGTCGGTCAAGGGGCTGCGCATCGGCGTGCCCAAGGAATACGTCCTCGACGGCATGCCCGCCGAGATCCAGAAGCTGTGGGAGCAGGGCGTCGCGTGGCTGAAGGCCGCCGGCTGCGAGATCGTCGAGATCAGCCTGCCGCACACCAAATACGCCCTGCCGACCTACTACATCGTGGCCCCGGCCGAGGCGTCGTCGAACCTGGCGCGCTATGACGGCATGCGCTTCGGCCACCGCGCCGAGCAGTTCACCTCTCTGGACGACCTCTATGCGACCTCGCGCGCCGAGGGTTTCGGCAAGGAGGTCCAGCGTCGCCTGACCATCGGCGCCTATGTGCTGTCGGCGGGCTTTTACGACGCCTATTACGTCAAGGCGCTGAAGGTGCGTCGCCGCATCGCCCAGGACTTCGACAATGTCTGGGGCCAGGTGGACGCCATCCTGACGCCGTCCACGCCGTCGGCCGCCTTCGCCATCGGCGACAAGCAGATCGACCCCCTGACCATGTATCTGAACGACGTCTTCACGGTGACGACCAACCTGGCCGGCCTGCCGGGCATCTCGGTCCCCGCCGGCCTCAGCGCCGACGGCCTGCCGCTGGGCCTGCAGGTCATCGGCAAGGCCCTGGACGAGGCGACCGTCTTCCAGGTGGCGGGCGCCCTCGAAGACGCGGCGGGCTTCGTCGCCAAGCCGGACCGTTGGTGGTGAGCATGACTGAGAACTCCAAACTGATCCAAGGCCGCACGGGCGCCTGGGAAATCGTCATGGGTCTGGAGATCCACGCCCAGGTCGCCTCGAACGCCAAGCTGTTCTCGGGCGCGGCGGTCGGCTTCGGCGCCGGGCCGAACGAGCAGGTGTCGCTGGTCGACGCGGGCTTCCCCGGCATGCTGCCGACCCTGAACAAGTATTGCGTCGAGCAGGCGGTGAAGTCGGGCCTGGGCCTGCGCGCCCAGATCAATCTGAAGAGCCAGTTCGACCGCAAGAACTACTTCTATCCCGACCTGCCGACCGGTTATCAGATCAGCCAGCTGTATCACCCCCTCGTGGGCGAAGGCGTGGTCGAGGTGGAGGCTGAGGACGGCAGCTTCTTCAACGTCGGCATCGAGCGCCTGCACCTGGAACAGGACGCGGGCAAGCTGATCCACGACCTGTCGCCGACCGAATCCTACGTCGACCTGAACCGGGCGGGCACGGCTCTGATGGAGATCGTCTCGCGCCCAGACATCCGCACGCCGGAAGAGGCGGTCGCCTACGTCAAGAAGATCCGGACCATCCTGATCTACCTCGGCACCTGCGACGGCGACATGGAGAAGGGCAACCTGCGCGCCGACGTGAACGTGTCGGTCTGCCGCGCCGGGAACTATGACAAGTTCAAGGAAACGGGCGACTTCAGCTTC
The DNA here is from genome assembly GCF_002478355.1 of Brevundimonas sp. UBA7507. Lineage (NCBI taxonomy): Bacteria > Pseudomonadati > Pseudomonadota > Alphaproteobacteria > Caulobacterales > Caulobacteraceae > Brevundimonas > Brevundimonas sp. UBA7507. The sequence goes on from NZ_DLNP01000004.1 coordinate 149,737, forward strand.
CTGGGCACACGCTGCGAGATCAAGAACGTCAACAGCTTCCGCTTCATTTCTCAGGCGATCCAGTATGAGGCGCGCCGCCAGATCGAGATCCTCGAAGACGGCGGTTCGATCACGCAGGAGACCCGCCTGTTCGACGCGGCGAAGGGCGAGACCCGCTCCATGCGCTCCAAGGAAGAGGCGCAGGACTATCGCTACTTCCCCGACCCCGACCTGTTGCCGCTGGTGCTGGAACAGGCCTGGATCGATGACATCAAGGCCAGCCTGCCGGAACTGCCGGACGACAAGCGTCGCCGCTTCATGAGCGAATACGGCCTGTCGCAATACGACGCGGGCGTGCTGATCTCGGAGCAGGCCAAGGCCGACTATTTCGAGGCCGCCGCCAAGGGTCGCGACGCCAAGCTGGTCTCCAACTGGGTGACGAACGAGGTCTCGGCCCGCCTGGCCGCCGACGGCAAGGACTTCAGCGACAACCCGCTGCCCGCCGCCCATGTGGCCCAGCTGGTCGAACTGATCGAGACGAACGTCATCTCGTCCAAGATCGCCAAGGAAGTCTTCGACTACGTCTGGAACGGCGAGGGCAGCCCCGCCGAGGTGGTCGAGAAGCACGGCCTGAAGCAGGTCACGGACACCGGCGCCATCGAGAAGGCGGTGGACGAGATCATCGCCGCCAACCCGGACAAGGCCGCCGCTGTCGCCGAGAAGCCCCAGGCCATCGGCTGGTTCGTCGGCCAGGTCATGAAGGCCACCGGCGGCAAGGCCAACCCGGCCGCGGTGAACGACATCCTTAAATCAAAGCTGGGGCTTTGATGCTGGGGGGCTGCGGCCCCCAAACCCCCGGCTGGTCGCTAACGCTCGCGACGCGGTCGCTCGCTGCTTGAGCGACGGAGGACTGCGTCGGAGCCTTCTGACCGCAGCACGAAAAAAGGCCCCGGAGATCGCTCTCCGGGGCCTTCCTGTTTTGCGCTACCAGCGCCAGGCGTCACGGACGACTTCGATGATGTAGCCGTCGTAGTCGTCGATGAGATAGATCGCGTTGTCGACATAGACCCACCGCGTGCCCGGAGGCGGATAGCCCAGGCCGTAGGTGCGCCAGTCGTTCACCTGATAGCGCCAGAAGACGTCCGGCAGATACTGGCCGACATAGTACTGCCGGTTCCAATAGGTGCGCGGCACGCTGTAGTAGCCGTAGCCGGGCGCGAAATAGAAGCCGATGCGCACGCCGTTCCAGCTGCGGAAGCGCTGGTCATGGCGCCACCAGTCGCTGCGATGACGGCGATCCCAGTCGCGGCGCCACTGGTCGCGGTTCCAGCGGTTGTGAAACTCGCGATAGTCGCGATCCCGGTTCCAATGGCCTTGACGATCCGGTCGGTGCGGACGGTGGGCGTCTGGGCGGCCGGGCCTGTTCCTGTCCGGGCGATCGGGACGGTCCGGGCGATGTGAATCCGGTCGATTCGGCCGGTTCCAGTCGGGTCGATCCGGGCGTTGAGGGCGATCTGGACGATGATTGTCCGGTCGATTCCAGTCGGGGCGGTCGGGATGATGCCCGTCGGGCCGGTCAGGGCGATTGGGCCTGTCAGGCCGCGGTTGATCGGGTCTCTGAGGCCGGTCCGGCCGATCCGGGCGTTGTGGCCAGTCCGGTCGGTTGGGACGATCGGGGCGGTTCCAGTCCGTTCGCTGCTCTGGCCTGTGCTCCGGTCGCTGAGGGCGCTGCCCATCGGGCCGGCGTTCCGGGCGCGGGCCTTCCTGGCGCGGGCGGTCGGCGTCGCGGTGCTGGCGCTGAGGTTGGCCGCGATCAGGACGACGCGGACCGTCCTCGCGCGCCTGCGGCCGATCCTGGGCCAGAACAGCCATGGGGGCTGCGGCGGGCACGAGGAAGCTGGCGGCCGCCGCGAACATGAGAAGCGAGCGTTTCATGGTCGAAGTCCTCGCACGTCCGAATTTGGACGGCTTACGGACAGAATGGACGTTGGGCCATGAACTGCTGCTGAACGTCGATCACAGAGCATTGTCATGAAAAAGCCCCCGCAAGACAGAGCCTTGCGGGGCGAAGCGATACCTTGGTCCAGCGCGCCTTAATAGACGTCGCTCAACACGCTGGCGATCAGGCCTGTGGCGACGGCGATCAGCAGGATGTCGTTGCCGGCATGGACGTAGCGATAGCCGCGCGGAGCCGGTCTCAGATTATAAAAATAGGGGTCGTTGACGTAGTAGGAGCGATAGGCGGGCGGCAGGTAGGCGCCCGTGCGCCAGCGATAGCCGTAATAGCGAGGCTCGACCCGATAATAGCCGTGTCCCGGCGCATACCAGTAGCCGTTGCGGGCGCCGCGATAGTCGCGGAACTCGGGCCGCCCGCGCCACCAGTTATGGTTGTCACGGCTCCAGCGGTCGTAACGACGATGGTCCTGACGCCATTCGCGGCGGTCCTCACGCCACTCGCGGCGGTCTTCGCGCCACTCACGGCGGTCCTCGCGTCGATCATGACGTCGCTCACGGTGGTCGTCGCGGCGATCATGGCGCCACTCGCGGCGGTCGCCGCGATGATCCTGCGCCTGGGCCATCATGGGGGCGGCTGTGGTCGCCAGGGCGAGCGCGACGACGGCGGCCTTGGTCAGGCGGTTCATTTGGCAACTCCATTCAAGAAGCGAAATCCCTGTCTGGCGTCGACTTTCACGCTGGTCGAATGAACCGTCGCTGAACCGGCCTGTCAGCTTGCGTCCGCATGCGGACAAGGGCCGCGCTGCGTGGGGCTTGAGCGCGTTAACGCTAATTTCAAACCAACGATACTTGAATGCGTGTCCGATAGCGGGGTCAGAACGACGCCGCGGGGGAGGATTGCTGATGAATCCGCTGCATGACGATCAAGCGCCCCAGGCGCGCGACACCTTGCCCTTGCCCACGCCCGACATGGACGGCGACGCCCTGTTCCGTCTGGGTCTGGCCTATTCGGCGGGACTGGACGGATGCCCGATCGATCGGGTGTCGGCCCATATGATCTTCAACCTGGCCTCCATGAAGGGCTCGATCGAGGCGCGGGAATACCGACGCGACATCAGCCAGGAGATGGAGCACGACGAGATCGCCGAGGCCCAGCGCGCCGCACGCCGCTGGATTGACGCCGGCTCTTCTACGCTCGCCGCCTGATCCAGGCGGTCTGATGAAGTCTTGCGGCGTCTGGACCGGGCGGCGGCGGCGGGGTATGCACCCCGCGAGTTCCCCGTCCGAAGGATTCCGTCCATGCTCGCTCGCATCTATCGCCCGGCCAAGACCGCGATGCAGTCCGGCAAGGCCAAGACGCGCGACTGGCGCCTGGAGTTCGAGCCGGCCTCGGCTCGCACCATCGATCCGCTGATGGGTTGGACCAGCTCGACCGACATGAACGGCCAGGTCCGCCTGTCCTTCGACACCAAGGAAGAGGCGGTCGAATACGCCGAACGCCACGGCATCGCCTTCCGTCTGCACGAGCCGAACGAGGCGCCGGTCATCATCAAGGCCTACGCCGACAACTTCGCTACTAACCGCAAGCAGTCCTGGACGCACTAAGTCCGAACTGCGGCCCTTTGCGCCCTTAGCTCAACCGGATAGAGCACCCGCCTTCTAAGCGGACGGTTGCAGGTTCGAGTCCTGCAGGGCGCGCCATGCCTTCAATCCCTTCTCAAGATCGCCGATCAGGTCGGCGGGATCTTCCAGCCCGATATGTAGACGCAGCAACTGGCCGGACAGGTCGGGCGCATGCTGCCGATGGGCCAGTTGCGGCGTTTCGTGGGTGATCAGGCTCTCGAAGCCGCCCCAGGAATACCCCATGCCGAACAGGCCGAGCGCGCGCATGAGGGCGTGGGCCGCCGCTGTGTCGCCGCCCTTCATGACCACGCCCATCAGGGAGGCCGCGCCGTCGAAGTCGCGCCGCCACAGGTCGTGTCCGACCGAACCGGGCAGGGGCGGATACAGGACGTCGGCGACTTCCGGCTGGGCTTGCAGCCACTGCGCCACCGTCAGGGCCGAGCGCGCCTGGGCCTCGTAGCGCAGGGGCAGGGTGCGGACGCCGCGCAGCGCCAGCCAGGCGTCGTCGGGCGAGACGTGCCAGCCCATGTCCTCGATGGTGTTTGCGATGGCGCGTAGGACGGACGGCGCGCCGGCGGCGATCCCGCCCATCAGCAGGTCGGAATGGCCGCCGACGTATTTGGTCAGGGCCTGGACGCTGACGTCGAGGCCATGCGCCAGCGGACGGAAGGCCAGCCCCGCCGCCCAGGTGTTGTCCATGACCGTCAGGACGCCGCGTTCGCGACAGGCGGCGGCCAGGGCGGGGGCGTCTGCGATCTCGAAGGTCAGAGAGGCGGGCGCTTCGATCAGCAGAAGTCGGGTGCGCGGGGTGATGGCGGTCAGAACGGCCTCGGTCGAGGCGTCGGCGGGGTGGAACCGGGCGGTGATCCCGCGCGCGGCGAGGTGGCGGGTCAGGAAACGGCGCGTGGGTCCATAGACGGCGTCGGTGGTCAGCACCTCGTCGCCGGGACGCAGCAGGGCGGTCAGGGGCACGGTCACGGCCGCCAGGCCCGAGGGGACCAGGAAGGCGTCGGTCCCGCCCTCCATCTGGGCCAGCAGGGCGCGCAGCTCGCGCGCCGCGCTCGTGCCGTCGAGGCCATAGACGGGGCCGTCCGACGCATCTTGCATCCGGGCCGGATCGTCGCTGAGCATGGTGGAGGCGCGCTCCACAGGAGGATTGACCGGGCGACGGCCCTGGCCGCGCCGGGTGGCGCCGGCGATCAGCCGGGTTCGGTCGGAAATGGGCGGCATGAAGGCTCCGGCGGGTTGCGGTTCGGGGCCTAGAGGGCTCTAAACTGTTCCGGGGCGCAAGACGGAGCGGTGGATCGGATGCGGAGATGGCGAGCGACAGCAGGCGTGGCGGCGATGCTGACCCTGGCGACAGGCGCCTGTCAGAGATCGGCTGAGCCGCAGGCGCCGGAGCCGCGCGAACCTTCACGCCAGGCGCCGACCGCCGCGACCGAGACGAAGTCCAGCCCGACCCTGGCGGCGGTGCGCCAGCGCGGTCGCTTGAACTGCGGCGTGCACGAGGGGCTGGTCGGTTTCGCCTATACTGACAATCGTGGCGCCTGGCGCGGTTTTGACGTCGACTTCTGCCGCGCTACGGCGGCCGCCATCTTCGGCGATCCTGACGCCGTGCGCTTCGTGCCGTTGACGACGGAACAGCGGTTCGAGGCCCTGCGCGACGGGCGCGTGGACGTGCTGTGGCGCAACACCTCCTGGACCATGAGCCGGGATACGGGCGCGCAGCTCAGTTTCGCCGGGATCAACTACTACGACGGCCAGGGCTTCATGGTGCGCCGCGCGCTCAATCTGAGCAGCGCGGCCGAACTGAACGGCGCTCGCATCTGCGTTCAGTCCGGCTCGACCACTGAGCTGAATGTCGAGGACTATTTCCGCCGCAGGGGCATCGAGTATCGCCCCGTCGTGGTCGCCACCGAAGGCGAGGCGCGCCAAGCCTATGCGCGCGAGGAATGCGACGCCTTCACCGCCGACATCTCGGCCCTGGCGGCGGCGCGCACGACCCTGCCGAACCCGCAGCAGCACGTCATTCTGCCGGACGTTATCTCCAAGGAGCCGCTGGGGCCCGTGGTGCGTAGCGGCGACGACCGCTGGACGGCGGTTATTCGCTGGACGCTCAACGCTCTGATTTTGGCCGAGGAATTGGGCGTGACGCGTGCAAATGCCGCAGACATGGATAAGAATTCCGCAGACCCTAGAGTCCGTCGTCTGCTCGGCGACGAAGGTGACTTCGGCCCGAGCCTCGATCTGTCGAGAACATGGGCGAAAGACGCTGTTTCTGCTGGCGGAAATTACGGCGAGATATTCAATCGGAACCTGGGCTCACAGTCGTCTCTGGATCTGGAGCGCGGATTGAATGCTCAATGGTCGTCACGGCCCAGTGGGTTGATCTATGGCCTTCCTGTCCGTTAGTCCAAGGGGGTGAGGGAATAGGGGAAGGGATCGGATGGAGATCAAAGCCAAGCGCGGACTGCCGCTCCATATGTTGATGCTGATCGGGTTTCTGGTCGGTCTCACGGGCGGGCTCATCGTCAATCTGACCGTCGGAGGGGACGTCGGTTGGGTGCAGTGGCTGACCTCCAACATCACAGGACCGGCCGGGCAGATCTTCCTGCGTCTGCTGTTCATGCTGGTTCTGCCGCTGCTGTTCTCGGCCCTGGTCATCGGGGTGGCCGAGATGGGCGACCTGAAGGCTCTGGGCCGGGCGGGCTCCAAGAGCCTGGGCTTCACCGTCTTCATTTCCGCCGTGGCCGTGCTGATCGGCATGGTCATGGTCAACGTCTTCCGGCCCGGCGACGGGGTTGATCCGGCTCTGGCGCAACAACTGCTGGATCAGGGGCGCGCGGGCGCGGCCTCCATCGTCGGCAATGCGCCCAAGTCGGTGCAGGCGGGCGACTTCTTTCTGGAGCTGATCCCGTCCAACGTCTTCACGGCGGCGGCCGAGAACCAGATTTTGCCGGTGATGGTCTTCGCCCTGTTCTTCGGCGTCGGCCTGGTCATGACCAAGAGCCCGGCCACGGACCGGCTGCAACAGACCATCGAGGGGCTGTTCGAGGTGATGATGAAGCTCATCAACCTCGTCATCCGCATCGCCCCGATCGCCATCGCCTGCCTGATGTTCAACCTGGCGGCCCTGTTCGGCTGGGAGCTGCTGATCCGCCTGGGCGCGTTCGTAGCCGTAGCCGTGGGGGCCATGGCGATCCATATGTTCGTGGTCTATCCGCTGGTGATCTGGCTGATGGGGGGCATGTCGCCGCTGAAGTTCTTCCGCGACATCCGCGAGGCCATGGTGGTGTCCTTCTCCACCGCCTCGTCCAACGCCAGCCTGCCCGTGTCGCTGCGCGTGGCCGAGCAGAATCTGGGTCTGCCGCGCAAGATCGCCCGCTTCGTCCTGACTGTCGGCGCCACCGCCAACCAGAACGGCACGGCCCTGTTCGAGGGGGTGACGGTGCTGTTCCTGGCCCAGTTCTTCGGCGTCGACCTGACGCTGGGCCAGCAGGTGATCGTCATGCTGGTCTGCATCCTGGGCGGCGTCGGCACGGCAGGGGTGCCCGCCGGCTCCTTGCCGGTCATCGCCATGATCCTGGCCATGGTGGGGGTGCCGCCGGAAGGGATCGGCCTGATCCTGGGCGTCGACCGCTTCCTGGACATGTGCCGGACCTCGCTGAACGTCACGGGCGACCTGGTCGTCGCCGCCGTGGTGTCGCGCGGAGAAGAGGATACGGACGCCGACGAGCCGCCTGCTGCGCCGGCCGTCGCATAGGAAAAGCCGACGCAGGGGATACTGCGTCGGCCTTGTCCCTAGCTCCCAGTTCCGGTCAGGACATGGGCGGGGGCGGCGTCCGATCGGGGGGCAGGGGGATGAATTCCTGATCGTCCATGTCGGGCAGTTTCATGCGACCGGCGCGCCAGTCGGCCTTGGCCTGCTCGATCCGCTCCTTCGAAGACGACACGAAGTTCCATTCGATGAAGCGCTCGCCCACCGGCTCGCCGCCCAGCACCATCAGGGTGGTCGGCTGCTGCGCCACGATGATGGAGGGCAGGCCCTTTTCAAGCACGGCCATCTGACCGGGGCCGACAGGGCGGCCCTCGTCGATCTCGACCATGCCCTGGACCACATAGACGGCGCTTTCGGCGTGATCCGTCGGCGTCTGGAACCGGGCGCCCGGCTCCATCTCAAGGTGCATGTAGTGCAGGGGCGAGAAGGTGCTGACTCCGGCCTTCATGCCCATGGTCTCGCCCGCCACCAGACGGCCCTTCACGCCCCTTTCAATCCAGGTCGGCAGGTCGCTGGAGCCGACGTGCTGGAAGGACGGATCGACCTCTTCCTGACCGTCCGGCAAGGCCAGCCAGGCCTGAATGCCCTCCAGCCGCAGCCCCTCCATGCGGGCGCGCTCGAACCGCTCGGAGTGGGTGACGCCGCTGCCTGCGGTCATCCAGTTGACCTCGGCCGGGCGGATATCCTGCTGGACGCCCAGGCTGTCGCGGTGGGTGATCTCGCCGTCGAACAGATAGGTCAGGGTCGAGATGCCGATGTGCGGGTGCGGTCGCACGTCGACCGTCTTGGGGATGCCAGCGGGCATGTCCACCGGCCCCATGTGGTCGAAGAAGACGAAGGGACCGACCGCGCGACGCTTGGCGAAGGGCAGGACGCGGCCGACCTCGAAGCCACCGAGATCCTTGCGGCGCTGGTCGATGATGAGTTCGATCATGGCTCTTTCCTCGAATGGGCGGCGACCCGGTCATTGCCGGGCCGCCTGTTGTTCAGTCTGTCACGCGGCGGCGGGGATGTCGCCGAAGCGGCCGCTGTTGAAGTCCGTGATAGCGGTGCGAATCTCGTCCTCGCTGTTCATCACGAAGGGGCCGTAGCCGACGATGGGCTCGTCGATCGGCTCTCCGGTCAGGATCAGCAGGGTCGTGTCCGCATCGGCGCTCAGGGTGACGCTGTCGCCCTTGCGGTCCAGCAGCAGGGCCTCGGCGGCGCCGGCCGGCTGGTCGCCGTTGACGGTGACATGGCCTGACAGAACCACCACCATGGCCGTATGGCCTTCGGGCAGGTCCAGCGTCGTCTCGGCGTCCCGGTTCAACCGCACGTCCCACACATTGATGGGCGTGAAGGTGCTGGCCGGGCCTTTCGAGCCGTCCATCGCGCCCGCGATGATCCGGGCCGTGCCTGCGTCGTCCGGCAGGGAAACGGTCGGAATGTCGGCGTTCAGGATCGACTGGTAGCCGGGACGGGTCATCTTGTCCTTGGCGGGCAGGTTGACCCACAGCTGAACCATGCGGAACGGGCCGCCGGTGCGCGAGAAGGCCGGGGAGTGGAACTCCTCGTGCAGGATGCCGCCGCCCGCCGTCATCCACTGGACGTCGCCGGGGCCGATGATCCCGCCCTGGCCGGTCGAGTCGCGATGCTCGACCTCGCCGTCATAGACGATGGTCACGGTCTCGAAGCCGCGGTGCGGATGCTGGCCCACGCCGCGCCGCTCGGTCGTCGGCTCGAAGTTGTACGGACCGGCGTAGTCGAGCAGCAGGAAGGGGCTGACCTGTTTGCCTGCGGCGTTGTAGGAAAACAGCGAACGGACGGGGAAACCGTCGCCGACCCAATGGCCGCGGTCGTTGCCGTAACGGCCCAGAACCTTCTTCATGGTCTTGTCTCCATTCGATGGACCGGCCGTCAGAAGAAGAGGCCGATCGCGTTGAAGACCTTATGCCTGCGAAACGATGAGGCGGGCAGATTGCGAAATCGCCTCGCTGCGTTCTATCAATAGGACGATGAGAGACCTCAACGACCTCTATTATTTCGTGCAGGTGGTGGATCACCACGGCTTCGCTCCGGCGGCGCGAGCGCTGGGCATGCAGAAGTCCAAGCTCAGCCGCCGCATCGCCGCGCTGGAAGACCAGTTGGGCACGCGGCTGATCCAGCGCTCATCACGCAAATTCTCGGTCACAGAGATCGGGCTGGCCTATTATCAGCACTGTCTGGCCATGCTGATCGAGGCCGAGGCGGCGCAGGCCTTGATCGACGGCGCCCGGTCCGAGCCGTGCGGCACGATCCGCGTCGCCTGCGCGCCGGGTCTGCTGACCTATCAGATGAGCAGTCTGATCGTCCGCTTCATGGCCCTGTTTCCCGATCTGGACGTGCAGTTGCACAGCACCAGTCGCCGGGTGGACGTCATCGGCGAGGGCTTCGACCTGGCGATCCGCGTCCGCGAGCCGCCGCTGGAACAAACCGATCTGGTCATGCGCAAGCTGGACGAGAGCGTGCATCGTCTGGTCGCCAGTCCGGACCTGATCGCCCGCATGGGACGGCCGACCGGCCCGGCCGATCTGGCGGGCTGGCCCAGCCTCGACTTCGGCCCGGCGCACCGTGACCACGTCTGGGCGCTGCATCACGTCGAAGGCATGACGGCCTCGGTGCGACACGCGCCGCGTCTTGTGACCGACGACCTGCACATGCTGCACGAAGGCGCAGTTCATGGTCTGGGCGTGGCCCTGCTGCCGACGGTGGCCGTCGCCCGCGATCTGGACGCCGGGAAACTAGTCGACCTGCTGCCGGACTGGCGACCGAAGAAGTGGATCGTCCACGCCGTCTTCCCGTCGCGACGCGGCCTTCTGCCGTCCGTGCGTATGCTGCTGGACTTCCTCGTCGCAGGCTGCGCCGAACAGCAGGCGCACGGCGAAAGGCCTGCCGCCTAGGCCGCGTCGTTCCGTGCGACAGCGTCGGGGTCGTAGTTCAGGATCGGCGCCAGCCAGCGCTCGGCCGTCTCCACGTCCCAGCCCTTGCGGGCGGCGTAGTCCTCGACCTGATCGCGGTCGATCTTGCCGACGCCGAAATAGTGGCTGCCCGGATGGCCGAAGTAGAGGCCGCTGACCGAGGCCGGGGGCGACATGGCGAAGGATTCCGTCAACTCCATCCCGGCGTTGGCGCCTGCGTCCAGCAGGCGGAACAGGGTGGCCTTCTCCGTGTGGTCGGGCTGGGCCGGATAGCCGGGAGCGGGGCGGATGCCCTGATACTTTTCCTCGATCAGATCCTGCACCGAGGTCTGTTCGTCGGGGACATAGCCCCACAACTGGGTGCGGACCTCCTTGTGCAGACGCTCGGCGAAGGCTTCGGCCAGGCGGTCGGCCAGGGCCGTGGCCATGATGGCGGAATAGTCGTCGCCCGCCGCCTTGAACTCGGCGGCCTTTTCCAGTTCGCCGTGACCGGCGGTGACGGCGAAGGCGCCCAGATAGTCGGCGCCGTCCTCGGCCACGAAGTCGGACAGGCACAGGTTCGGCTTGCCGTTGGACTTCTTGATCTGCTGACGTAGGCCGTGGAAGCGGGCGGCTTCGGTCGTCCGGGTTTCGTCGGTCCAGACCACCACGTCGTCGTCGCGGGCGTTGGCGGGCCAGAAGCCTACGACGCCCTTGGCGGTGAACCATTTCTCTTCGACGATGCGCTTCAGCATTCCTTGCGCGTCGCGGAACAGGTCGCGGGCGGCCTCGCCGACGATTTCGTCTTCCAGGATCAGCGGATAACGGCCGATCAGCTCCCAACTGGCGAAGAAGGGCGTCCAGTCGATGTGGTCGGCCAGATCCTGAAGATCCCACGCCTCATAGGCGCGCACGCCGAGGAAGGAGGGCGCCGGGGCAGGGTTCTGCGCCTCATCAGGTCGCCAGCGGTTGTCGCGCGCCTGTTGGATGGTGGCGCGGGCCTTCACTTCCTGGCCGCGGGCGTATTGCTCGCGAATGCGGATGTATTCGTCGCGGGTGGCCGCCTCGTTCTTGGCCTTGTCGGTGGGGGACAGCAGGCCCGACACCACGCCGACCGCCCGGCTGGCGTCGATGACATAGGTGGTCGAGCCCTTGCGATAGGCCGGTTCGATCTTCACCGCCGTATGGGTGCGGCTGGTCGTTGCGCCTCCGATCAGCAAGGGAATGTCGAAGCCGCGCCGCTCCATCTCGGCGGCGACGAAGGTCATTTCGTCCAGCGACGGCGTGATCAGGCCCGACAGGCCGATGATGTCGACCTTGTGCTCGATGGCGGCGTCCAGGATGCGGTCGGCCGGGACCATGACGCCCAGGTCGACGACCTCGTAATTGTTGCACTGAAGCACGACGCCGACGATGTTCTTGCCGATATCGTGGACGTCGCCCTTGACCGTGGCCATCAGAATCTTGCCTGCGGCCTGCCGCTCCTGACCTGCCTTTTCGGCCTCCATGAAGGGCTCCAGATGGGCGACGGCCTGCTTCATCACCCGCGCCGACTTCACCACCTGGGGCAGGAACATCCGGCCCGAGCCGAACAGGTCGCCGACCACGTTCATGCCGTCCATCAAGGGGCCTTCGATGACGTGCAGCGGGCGTTCGGACGCCTGACGGGCTTCCTCCGTGTCCTCGACGATATAGTCGGTGATGCCGTGGACCAGGGCGTGTTCAATGCGCTTGGCGACCGGGGCGTCGCGCCACTTCAGGTCCACGACCTTGGCCGCGCCCTTTTCGCCCTTGTAGCGGGGGGCCATGTCGACCAGCCGCTCGGTGTTGGACACGTTTGTCCGCTGCGGCCGGTTCAGGATCACGTCCTCGACCGCCTCGCGCAGTTCGGCGTCGATGTCGTCATAGACCGGCAGGTCGCCGGCGTTGACGATTCCCATGTCCATGCCGGCGTTGATGGCGTGGTACAGGAATACGCTGTGGATGGCCCGGCGCACCGGCTCGTTGCCGCGGAAGCTGAACGAGACGTTCGACACGCCTCCCGAGACGCGGGCGTGGGGCAGGGTCGCCTTGATGGCCCGGACCGCCTCGATGAAGTCGACGGCGTAGTTGTCGTGCTCCTCGATCCCCGTCGCCACGGCGAAGATATTGGGGTCGAAGATGATGTCTTCGGGCGGGAAGCCGACCTCGTTGACCAGGATGTTGTAGGCGCGGGTGCAGATCTCGATCTTGCGCGCGGCGGTGTCGGCCTGACCCACCTCGTCGAAGGCCATGACCACGACGGCGGCGCCGTAGCGCAGGCACTTGATCGCGTGCTCGCGGAAGGCGGCCTCGCCCTCCTTCATCGAGATCGAGTTGACGATCGGCTTGCCCTGAACGCACTTCAGGCCCGCCTCGATGACCTCCCACTTGGAGCTGTCGATCATCACCGGCACGCGGGCGATGTCGGGCTCGGCCGCGATCAGGTTGAGGAAGGTGCGCATGGCGACGGCGCCGTCCAGCAGGCCCTCGTCCATGTTGATGTCGATGATGGCCGCGCCCGCCTCGACCTGCTGGCGGGCGACATCGAGGGCGGCGGCGTAGTCGCCATCGACGATCAGTTTGCGGAACTTGGCCGAGCCGGTGACATTGGTCCGCTCGCCGACGTTGATGAAGATGGGACGCATCAGTTTACCGGCAATTTGCGAAGCATATGAAGAATGTAGGCGGCTCGGAAAGTTGTCTCGCCGGCTAGCTCGGCCCTTAGGCTCGAAGCCAGATCCACAACGGCCCCGCTTCGATCACCGTCAGCCGCTAGACGCCACGCGGCCTCGCGGCTGCCACGGAGTACGAATTGTTCCATGGCGTCGGACGGAAGTTCGTACTCCCAATCCATGCCGAGTTGGCCGATCCAGTTGCGCCAGACCTCGGCGTCATCTTCGTGCCCTAACGCTCGCAAGCGATCGAGCATGACGTGGAAACGCTGCCGCGCGGCATCCATCTCGTCATTCGATAGTCCATTGCCTGGCCCCACGCCGGGGTCGGTGCTGTCGAAGAATATGAAGAGGGCGCGGAGCGTCGTCGGCACATCAAAGGGCTCGCCAGCCTCAAATGCCCGCCAGTAGAGGTTTCCGGCTTCGACGAAGCGCTCGGCGCAATCGGCCTCGTATGCCCGGGCCAGCAACAACGGACTGCTCACGCCACCAGCTCGAACGGCTCCAGGCCCGCCAACCGCATGGCCACGGGGCGCTCGGGGATTTCGCGCGGTTTCAGCGGCGCGACTTCTTCGGCGACGTGCCTGATGTGGTCGGGGGTCGTGCCGCAGCAGCCGCCGACGATGTTGACCAGGCCCGAGGCGGCCCATTCCTCGATGAAGTGGGCGGTTTCGTGGGGCTGTTCGTCGTACTGGCCCATGGCGTTGGGCAGGCCGGCGTTGGGATAGGCGGCGACCAGGGTGTCGGCCACGCGGCTCAACTCGGCGATGAAGGGCCGCATCAGGTCGGCGCCCAGGGCGCAGTTGAAACCGACGGCGAAGGGCTTGGCGTGGCGCACGGAGTTCCAGAAGGCCTCGGCGGTCTGGCCCGACAGCGTCCGGCCCGAACGGTCGGTGATGGTGCCGGAAATCCAGATGGGCAGGGCGGGCAGGCCCTCGTCCTCAAGGTCCTTGATGGCCTTGATACAGGCCTTGCAGTTCAGCGTGTCGGTGATGGTTTCGATCAGATAGAGGTCGACGCCGCCCTCATTCAGGGCCTTCACCTGATGACGATAGGCCTCATAGACCTGATCGAAGGTGACGCTGCGCGCGCCGGGATCGTTCACGTCCGAGGACATGGACAGCATCTTGGTCAGCGGGCCGATGGAGCCGGCGGCGAAGCGCGGCTTGTGCGGTTCCTTCTCCGTCCAGCGGTCGGCGGCGGCGCGGGCCAGCCTGGCGCCTTCCAGATTGATGTCCCAGACGGCCTGGGCGTCCAGATGATAGTCGTCCTGAGCCAGCACCGTGCCGGAGAAGGTGTTGGTCTCGCTGATGTCCGCGCCCGCGCCGTAATACTGGTCGTGCAGGTCGGAAATAATGTCGGGGCGGGTGATGCAGAGGATGTCGTTGTTCCCCTTCATCTGGTGCTTTTCGTCATAGCCGTTGGCCGCGACGAAGCGGTCGCCGCGGAAGTCGGCTTCCTCCAGCCCGCGCCGCTGGATCATCACGCCCCACGAGCCGTCGAGGACGAGGATGCGTTCCCTGGCCGCCGCGTGCAGGGCGGCGATCCGTTCGGGACGGGTGAGGGGGGAGGTCATTTACGCAACAGCCTTGGTTTCACGCACGCCCAGCACCCGGCAGATCGCATAGACCAGCTCGGCGCGGTTCAGGGTGTAGAAGTGGAAGTCCGAGAAGCCCTCTTCCTGCAGCCGCGCGCAGGTCTCGGCGGCGATGGAGGCGGCCAGCAGCTTGCGCGTCTCCGGGTCGTCGTCCAGCCCGTCGAAGTGGGCCGCCAGCCAGTCGGGGATGCTGGCGCCGCAGGCGGCGCTCATCCGGCTCAGGCCCTTGAAGTTGGACACCGGCATGACGCCCGGGATCAGGGGGATGGTCACGCCCGCCGCCCGCACCCGGTCGCGGAAGCGCAGGAAGGCCTCGATATCGAAGAAGAACTGGGTCACCGCGCGCGTGGCGCCCGCGTCGACCTTGGCCTTCAGGACATCAATGTCGTGATCGATCGATGGGCTTTCCGGGTGGCGCTCAGGATAGGCGCCGACGGTGATGTCGAAGCCGCCGACGCGGCTGATGGCGGCGGTCAGTTCGGTGGCGTTGGCGTAGCCGTCGGCGCGCGGGGCATAGGCGCCGCCGATGCCGTCTCCGCCGGGCGGATCGCCGCGCAGGGCGACGATGTGATCGACGCCGATGGCCTTGTAGCCCTCGATGACCTCATCGACCTCGTCGCGGCTGGCCTCGACGCAGGTCAGGTGGGCGGCGGGGTGCAGGGTGGTCTCGCTGATGATGCGCTGGACGGTGCGGTGGGTGCGTTCGCGCGTCGAGCCGCCCGCGCCATAGGTGACCGAGACGAAGGCCGGGTTCAGCGGCTCCAGCCGCCGGATCGCCTTCCACAGATTGGCCTCTGCCTCGTCAGACTTGGGCGGAAAGAACTCGAAGGAGACGTTGACGGCGCTGCGGTTCGAACCGGCGCGGGCCACCGGGCCCAGCGGCGACAGCAGCAGGGCGCGGGCTTCAGCGAGGGATGAGGGGGCCATCAGGCGGTCTTTCGGGCAGGGCTCGCGGCGCGTTCGCCGGTCCAGATGTGAACGGTCAGGCCTTCCGTGTCGGGCGGCAGGGCGATGGGCGCCGAGGGCGTCAGGCCCGCCTTGGTCAGCCATTCGCGGATTTCGGAGTCGGCGAAGCCCAGGCGGCGGTGCTGGTGCGCCTCGCGCAGATGTTCGAACTTGTGGGGCGCGAAGTCGACGATCAGCAGCTTGCCGCCCGGCATGACCAGACGCGCAGCCTCGGCCACGGCGGCGGCCGGATCGGCGAGATAGTGCAGCACCTGATGGACGATCACCAGATCGGCGCTTTCGTGCGGCAGGCGGGTCGAGAAGATGTCGCCGTGGCGCAGCTCGACCTTGTCCAGCCCGGCCTTGGAGACGTTGGCGCGGGCGATGTTCAGCATGTTCTGCGACAGGTCGAGGCCGACCGACATCTTCGCCTTCTTGCCGAACAGGGTCAGCATCCGGCCCGAGCCGGTGCCTAGATCGACCACGCGCTCGAACGGACCGGAGCCGGCGGCGCGCTCAACCGCCGCCTCGACGGCGCTTTCGCAGACATAGAGGCTGCGCATCTGGTCCCACTGAGGCGCGATCTGTTCGAAGTAGCGGGCGGCGTCGATGGCGCGCTCCTTGCGCACCTCGTCCAGACGGCGATGGTCGGCCTCGCCCTCGCCGTCGTCCAGCAGGTCCAGCACGGTGTCGATCAGACGCCGCGACAGGGCGTCGTGCGACAGGCGGTAGAAGACACGCGCGCCGTCGGGGAATCGCTCGATCAGCCCGGCGTCCGCCATCAGCTTCAGATGGCGCGAGACGCGCGGCTGGCTCTGGTCCAGAACGCGCGACAGCTCCATCACCGAAAGCTCTTCCGCAGCCAGCAGGGACAGGACGCGCAGGCGGGTCGGTTCGCCGGCGGCGCGCAGGGCTTCTACAGTCTGGTCAGCGGTCAGTGTCATAGGTCGTATAAAGATATCCTTATACGCTTATGCAAGCAAAATCTGGTCGCATGCGTCTTCTATCCGCGTAATGCAGGCACGGATCGTTCGTTCTGCGTCGAAAACAGGGGGCGAGACGGCCCCGAGGGGCGGAATTTCAGTCTGCGACAGGCGTCTTCAGCGGCTCATCGGCAAAGTGGGCCGAGAGATTCTGTAGAAGCAGCATCAGCATACCCTGCACCGCTTCGGTCGTGGCGCCGCCGGTGTGGGGCGTCAGGACGGTGTTGGGCACACCCGCCCAACGCGCGGCTTCGGTCGGCTCCTGGGCGAAGACGTCCAGCGCGGCGCCGCCCAGTCGGCCCTCTTTCAGGGCAGCGATGACGGCGTCCTCATCGACCAATTGCCCGCGCGCGACATTGACCAGCAGGCCCGACGGGCCAAGCGCCTCGATCACTTCGGCCGAGATCAACCCCCGATTGTTCTGATCCGCGCGACAGGCGACGACGAGAATGTCGGAACCTCGGGCGAGGTCGATCAAGGTGTCGGCGCGAGGCCAGCTTGCGTCCTTCTCGCGCGGGCCCCACCAGCGGACGTCCATCCGCATGACGTCGGCGCGTCTCGCCACAGCCTCGCCGATATGGCCCAGACCGACGATCCCCAGTCTCTGACCGCTCAAGGAGGTGGTGATGCTGCGTGTGGAGAGGCTCCACCCGCCCGCGCGGAGCGTGCGGTCGCCCTCGGCGATCTGGCGGCGCGCGGCCAGGATCAGGCCGATGGCGTGGTCGGCCACGTCTTCGTGGTTCACGCCGGGGGCATGGGTGACGGGCAGACCGCGCGCGCGGCACCATTCGACGTCGATGCCGTCATAACCCGCCGTGAAGCAGGCGATCAGCGACAGATTGGGCAGGCGTTCGATCAGGCTCTTGTCCAGTTCGAACTCGCCCGCGACGATCAGAGCGCGGATATCATGGGCGGCCTCGATCGGCGGGCCTTCCCAGAAGCGATAGACGTCGTAGGCGCCTTCCAGGAAGGCGCTCAGCGGGGCCAGATGCCGCTGCATGATCAGGACGGCGGGACGCTGGGTCATGGGGACAGACTATCCCGCTTTCGCTGGAGCGCCAGTCCAAAGCAGAACGGCCCCCCGATTGCTCGGAGGGCCGCTTGTCATCTTGTCCGTTCGATCAGCGACCGAACTTCTGGTGCTGGATGCGCTTGGGAATGATGCTGTCCGCGCCCAGGCGGCGCATCTTGTCCTGTTCATAGGCTTCGAAGTTGCCCTCGAACCATTCCACGTGGCCGTCGCCTTCGAAGGCGAGGATGTGGGTGGCCAGACGGTCCAGGAACCAGCGGTCGTGGCTGATGACCACGGCGCAGCCGGCGAACTCTTCCAGAGCCTCTTCGAGGTTCTGCAGGGTTTCGATGTCCAGGTCGTTGGTCGGTTCGTCGAGCAGGATCAGGTTGCCGCCGGTGGCCAGGGTCTTGGCCAGGTGGACGCGGTTGCGCTCACCGCCCGACAGTTGGCCGACCTTCTTCTGCTGGTCGCCGCCCTTGAAGTTGAAGCTGCCGACATAGGCGCGGGTGTTAATCTCGCGCTTGCCGACCATCATGATGTCGGTGCCGCCCGAGATGGCCTGCCAGATGGTGTCGTCCGGCTTCAGGTCGTCGCGCGACTGATCGACGTAGGCCAGCTTGACCGTTTCGCCGACCTTGATCGTGCCGCCGTCAGGGGTTTCCTGGCCGGTGATCAGCTTGAACATGGTCGACTTGCCGGCGCCGTTGGGGCCGATGACGCCGACGATGCCGTTGGGCGGCAGCTTGAAGGTCAGGTTGTCGAACAGAAGCTTGTCGCCATAGGACTTCTTCAGGCCGTCGACTTCCAGCACGACGTTGCCCAGGCGCGGGCCGGGCGGGATCTGGATGACGGCGAAGGATTGGGCCTGACGCGAATTTTCCTGCTCGGCGACCATCTTCTCATAGGCGGCCAGACGGGCCTTGGACTTGGCCTGACGGGCCTTGGCGCCCGAGCGGACCCATTCCAGTTCGCGGGTGAGGGCGCGCTGACGGGCTTCGGATTCCGACTGTTCCTGCACGACGCGCTTCTGCTTGGCTTCCAGCCACGACGAGTAGTTGCCCTCGTGCGGGTGGCCCTTGCCGCGGTCCAGCTCCAGCGTCCACTTCGTGACCTGATCCAGGAAGTAGCGGTCGTGGGTGACCAGGATGACGCAGCCGGGGAAGTTCTCCAGGTGGTGCTGCAGCCAGGCGACGGATTCGGCGTCCAGGTGGTTGGTCGGTTCGTCCATCAGCAGCATGTCGGGCTTCGACAGCAGCAGGCGGGCCAGGGCCACGCGGCGCTTTTCACCGCCGGACAGGTTGGTGACTTCCCAGTCGTCGGGCGGACAACGCAGGGCGCCCATGGCCTGATCGATGCGGCTGTCGATATCCCAGACGTCGCCGGCGTCGATCTTCTCCTGGAGGGCGGTCATCTCCTCCATCAGTTCGTCGGTGTAGTTCTCGCCCAGTTCGGCGGCGACTTCGTTGAAGCGGTTGACCCACTGCTTCTCTTCACACCAGGCCTCGACGTTCTGGCGCACATTCAGCGCCGGATCGAGGTGGGGCTCCTGCTCCAGATAGCCGCGCTTGACGCCGTCGGCGGCGCGGGCCTCGCCCTGAAATTCGCTGTCCAGGCCGGCCATGATCTTCAGCAGGGTGGATTTACCCGAGCCGTTGACACCGACAACGCCGATCTTGGCGTCGTTGTAGAAGCTCAGCCAGATGTTCTCGAAGATCTTTTTGCCGCCGGGGAAGGTCTTGGTCAGACCCTGCATCTGGAAGATATATTGCTGCGCCATGCGTCGCGTCGCGCCCTTGATTCAGTGCGGATGGGGAAGTTGACGGGGGATGTAGCGATCCCGACGCCTTTGGGCAAATCTTCGGATAGGCGCGCGGCTTTTCGGAGGCGGCCTCAGCGGGCGGGAAGCACGGCCTCAAGAGCGCGCGTGAAGCCGACGGGGGCGACGGTCAGGTGGTCTTCGTCCTCCAGCACTACGGAGCTGACTTTCAGACCGGGATAGCCGCGCGATTCCAGGTTGCGGTGCAGAGCCTGCATGTCGCCGACCATGTCGGCCTCGCTGTTGCGGCGTGTCGGGCCGGGCTTCTCGTGACCGCCCACATACATGAAGACCTGGGCGTTCAGGTCGCGATGGCTGCGGGCGTAGTCGGCCTCGACCCCCATCATATAGCCCTTGTCGTACCAGAGCGACGGACTGCCCAGGACGTAGGACTGGAACATCGTCGGGTCGCTGAACAGGATCTGGGCGCCCAGCAAGCCGCCGTAGGAATGTCCCAGCAGAACGCGGTGGGCCGGGTCGGCGCGGAACGTCTTCTCGATGAAGGGCAGGGCCTGGGTCTTCAGATAGGTCTGGTACGCCGCGCCGCCGCCATGCACGGCGGCGCCTGAGCTGCGCGGGCCGTTGGGCGTCGGCGTGTAGTCGCGGCGGCGGCTGTCGGCGCCCTTGTCGCCGTCGGCGTAGGACAGGCCAACCAGGATGAACTCCTGCACGACCGGCCCCTCCAGATTCACCCGCCTGGCGATCTGGCGGATGATGGGGAAGGCGTAGTCCGCGTCGGTGACATAGAGCGCGGGATAGCGGCGGCCGGGGTTGGCTTCATAGCCGGCGGGCAGGCTGACGAAGACCTGATAGTTCCGCCCGGACACGGGATCGGGCACGCTCCAGACCTGGGTGCCGGTCAGCACATAGGGGGCGCCTTCGGTCGCGAGGGCGGGATCAGGGGCAGGGGCCGTTCGCGCATCCGCCTTTTCGCCGCATGCGCCCAGAAGCAGGGCGCCCGTCGTGAACATGGCGATCGCCGCCGCCGCGCTGAAAACCCGCATCCATTCCCTCCAAAGCTTCGCCGTTGACGCAAGGTTCGGGGCAAATGCGGCGAGGGAAGGGCGAGCCGGCGTCAGGCGTAGTTGAAGCTGATCGAGATGCGTTGTTCTTCGGCGCGATTGGCGGGCACCTCGTGGCGCAGCCAGCTTTCCCACATCAGCACCGTGCCGGGCGCGGGCTTCAGATAGACGAAGGGCTGCTCGGCCTCGCCGGCGGCGGCGGTCAGGCCGGGGCGGGCCATCATCATGACCAGGCGCGGGTCTTCGATCTTCAGCGAAGAGGCGCCGTCGGGCACGTGGATGTAGAGGGTGCCGGACAGCACGGCGTGCGGGTGGATGTGGCCGGTGTGGCCCCCGCCGGGCATCAGGACGTTGACCCACAGATTGTCGAGCCGCAGCTTCTTGGCCAGGTCGAAATGCAGGCTCTCGGCGAAGCTCGCCGCGTGCTTGTCCAGCAGCTTCTTCAGCTCGGCGAACTCGGGAAACCGCTGCGGCAGGTCGTTGATCGAGCCGTAGGAGGTGTAGCCCGGATAGTGGTTGGCCCGGCACCACTCGATCCCGGCCTCGTCCTCCTCGGCCATGACCAGGCAAAGGTCGAGCAGTTCCTCATGCAGTTCCGCCCAGCCGCGCGAAGAGGCGAGGGAGGCGTCATAGACCTGGGTGGCGAAGAGGGATCGCAAGGACATGGGAGGTGCAATAGCCCTTCTCCAACAAGGGGAGAAGAGACGCCGCCCCGCAATCGACCAGCCTATCCTTCCGTCTGTGCTAGGCTCCTCGCGGTCTCGGAAAGCGCCGTCGCGCGCCGCAGGAGATTTCAGACGATTCAGACGAATTGGACTCTATTTTTCTTCCTTCTGCCGCAAGGGATGAAGGGCGAGTGAAGGCGGGTTCAGAAGCCCAGACTCGCCTCGCCGCGCAGGATCGCTTCGGCCTGCGGGCTGTGCTTGGCGCCGTCGCGGTCATGCAGGATCAGGGGCGGCAGCAAGCGCAAGGGCGCCTTGCCGGTCTTGATGGCCTGGACCAGCACGCGCTTGGCGGGTTGATCGGCGTAGGGGTGGATCGGGCGGACGGCGAAGGAGCCCGCCTTGGGCGCCAGCAGGCTCAGGATGTCGGCGAGGCGGTCGGCGCGGTGGATGATGACGATGCGTCCGCCCTCGCGCACCGCCTTCAGCAGGAAGCCCGCCCAGGCGGTCAGGCCGTCGTCGGCCATCCAGGCGCCGAGCTTGCCTTCGGCGGGCGCGCGCAGGGCGCCCGGGTCGTCGAAGAAGGGCGGATTGCTGACCGCCCAGTCGAACGGCGGCAGGTCCAGGGCGCGAAACCCCCGCGCCACGTCGCCCTCCACGATGGCGGTGCGCGCCTCGGCGTTGTTCAGTTCGGCATTCTGACGCGCGAGGGCGGCGGCGGCTGTGTCGCGCTCCAGTCCGGTCAGCAGGACGCCGGGGCGTCGGGCGGCGATCTGCATCAGGACGGCGCCCGCGCCGCAGCCCGCCTCGATCAGTCGTTCGCCAGGGCGCGCCTCGACGGCGGCGGCCAGCAGGGCGGCGTCCATGCCCGCGCGATAGCCCCTCGTCGGTTGGCGCAAGCGGATGCGTCCGCCCAGAAAGGCGGATTCGGCCACATCTGCGGCGGCAGTAAGGGATGACTCGGCTTGACCCATCATAACGCCGCCACCATTGTGCGCCGCATCGCGTCCGGGCAAGCGGATGCGTGTGAATTTCGGGCGAATCTCCCCCTTCGCCCCTGTGCTGAAAGAGATTTCCGTGGACGCAGCTCTCGCCGTCGCTCCCCGTCCCAAGGGCGATGTGGACGCCCTGGTTCATCTGGCCAAGGACGACATGGCGGCGGTCGACGCCCTGATCATCGCGCGGATGCAGTCCGATGTGCCGGTTATCCCTCTGTTGGCTGAGCATCTGGTGTCGGCGGGCGGCAAGCGTCTGCGTCCCCTGTTGACCGTCGCGGCGGCGCGGGCGGTGGGCCAGACCGGCGCCATCGAAGGCCCCAAGAAACTGGCCGCCTCCGTCGAGTTCATCCACACCGCCACCCTGCTGCATGACGATATTGTCGACGGTTCGGAAATGCGTCGGGGCAAGGTCGCGGCGCATCTGATCTGGGGCGCGGCCTCTTCGGTGCTGGTCGGCGACTTCCTGTTCGCGCGCGCGTTCGAACTGATGGTCGAAACGGATTCCCTGCGCGCTCTGGGCATTTTGGCGCGGGCCTCGGCCGTGATCGCCGAGGGCGAGGTGCTGCAACTGACGCGCGCTCACGATCTGAGCCTGGATCTGGACACCTATCTGCAGATCATCCGCGCCAAGACGGCCGAGCTGTTCGCTGCCGCCGCTGAATCCGGCGCTGTAGGGGCGGGCGCGACCGATGAGCAGGTTAAGGCTCTGCGCGACTATGGCATGGGTCTGGGCATAGCCTTCCAGCTGGCGGACGACGCCCTGGATTACGGCGGCGCGACCGAGACATTGGGCAAGAACGCGGGCGACGACTTCAACGAGGGGAAGGCGACCCTGCCGCTGCTGCTGGCCGTTCAGCGCACTAAGGGGACCGAAGATCTGTTCTGGGACCGCGTCATCACCAAGGGCGACCGCAAGCCCGAGGATTTCGACCGCGCGCGGCAGTTGATCGTCGCCAGCGGCGCGGTCGAGGCCACGCTTGATACGGCGTCGGAGTACGCCGACCGGGCCAAGACGGCCTTGCAGGTTCTGCCCGCCGGGCCGTGGCGTTCGGCGCTGGAAGCCCTGGCCGACTTCGCCGTCAGCCGGGCGATGTGATGCTGGCGGCGCTGCTCGTCGCCGGGCAACTGGCCGCGCAGGAGCCGCCGCGCTTCCTCATGCCGCAAAGGCCGGGGGACGGGCTGAAAGCTGAGCTGTTCCGTCTGGAGCCGGGCGATCCCGGCGGTCAGGCGCGCGCCCTGCTGGGCGAGGCGATGATGCGGGACGACGCCGAATTGGTGGTGCGCCCCGTGCCGCCGATCATCATGCTGTATCGCGAGGGCAGTCTGCCGGACGGCCCGATCGTGCTCTACGCCGGGCCTGAGGTGGAGGGCGAACCGGACGCCGCCTGCCGTCTGTCACGCATTCCCGACGGAGAGATCGACAACTCGGAGCGCGCGCTGGCGTGGTGCGCGGGGTTCATTCTGAAAACGGCGCCGACGTTGAACATTCCGCCGGCGCCGGTTCACTGAAGGCTTACTTCAGGCTGGCGCAGAAGCGTTGGATGCGGGTGCAGCCTTCTTCCAGCACGGCTTCCGAGGTGGCGTAGCTGATGCGGAAATAGGGGCTGAGGCCGAAGGCCGCGCCCTGGACCACGGCCACGCCCTCGGCGTTCAGCAGTTCGGCGGTGAAGGTCTCGTCGTCGGTGATGACCACGCCCGACGGCGCCGTCTTGCCGATCAGGCCCTCGATCGACGGATAGACGTAGAAGGCGCCTTCCGGCTTCGGGCAACGGATGCCGTCGGCCTGATTCAGCATGGAGACGACCAGGTCACGGCGCTTCTCGAAGGCGGCGGCGCGCGGGGCCAGGAAGTCTTGCGGGCCGTTCAGGGCCTCGACCGCCGCCCACTGGCTAATGGACGAGGGGTTGGAGGTCGTCTGGCTGGCCACCTTGCGCATCAGGTCGATCAGCGGCTTGGGGCCGCCCGCATAGCCGATGCGCCAGCCGGTCATGGCGTAGGCCTTGGACACGCCGTTGCAGGTCAGGGTGCGGTCGTAGAGGTCCGGCGCGACCTGGGCCATGGTGACGTAGTCGAAGTCGCCATAGACGAGGTGCTCATACATGTCGTCGGTCAGGATCCAGACCTGCGGGTGCTTGCGCAGCACCACGGCCAGGGCTTCCAGTTCGGCGCGGGTATAGGCGGCGCCGGTCGGATTCGACGGCGAGTTCAGGATGATCCACTTGGTCCTGGGCGTGATGGCGGCGTCAAGCACCTCGGGACGCAGTTTGAAGCCGTCGGCTTCCTGACCGACCACGGTGACGGGCTCGCCGCCCGCCAGCAGCACCATGTCGGGATAGGAGACCCAGTAGGGCGCCGGCACGATCACTTCGTCGCCGGGGTTCAGCGTGGCGACCAGGGCGTTGTAGATCACCGGCTTGCCGCCCGAGGCGACGTGGATCTGGTTGGTTTCGTAGGTCAGGCCGTTTTCGCGGGCGAACTTGGCGACGATGGCGGCCTTCAGCTCAGGCATGCCGTCGGCTTCGGTGTATTTCGTTTCGCCGCGATTGATGGCTTCGATGGCGGCGGCCTTGATGTTGTCAGGCGTATCGAAGTCCGGCTCGCCGGCGCCCAGGCCGATGACGTCGCGTCCCTGGCGTTTCAGTTCGCGCGCCTGGGCGGTCACGGCCAGGGTGGCCGACGGCTTGACGCGAGCGAGGGAGGCGGACTGAAGGCTGGACATGTCTATCCCGTCTGGTGGAAGTGATGGGCCGGGGAGGCTGAGGCTTGATACGCAACCCCGCAGGGGCGCACAACGTTTGTGCGCGTCCCGGACGATCAAAAGGCGATTTGGGCGAAATTTATGCGGCGGGTCGTCGATTTTCTGCTGAATATGGAGGCCAAGCGGTGGCGCACCCTGGCCGTGACCCTGCTGCTGCTGGCGGGAATCATCGCCCTGTTCGCCTTGGGCAAGACGCAACTGGCGTTGGGGACGGAGGACCGACTGGAGCATTGGCTGGCCGGATATCGCATCGGCCCGTGGGGGCTGGCGGCGGCGGTGCTCGTCTTCACCCTGTCGGCCTTCATCGGCGTGCCGCAGTTCTTGTTGATCGCGGCCTGCGTCGTGGCCTTCGGGCCGTGGTTCGGTTTTCTCTATAGCTGGATCGCCACGATCGCTTCGGCGGCCGTCACCTATTGGCTGGGGCGCGGGCCGACCGCGCGCACGCTGGAACGCTACGGCGGCGGGACGGTCGAGCGCATCCGCAAATTCGTGGGCCGAAACGCCTTCTCGGCCAGCTTCATCATCCGCAACGTGCCCTCGGCGCCCTTCATCGTCGTGAACATGGCCTTCGGCGCGGTGCGCGCCTCCTTCCCGGCCTATCTGGCGGGGTGCGCTTTAGGAGTGCTGCCCAAGACGGCGCTGGTCGCCTTTTTCGGCGGGTCGTTCATGGCGGCGGTCAGCGGCGACGGAATATGGACCTCGGTGATCCTGGCGGCCGTCGCGGGCGTTTGGCTTGTATTGATGCTGGCGGTGCGTGAGTGGGTGAAGCGCCGTGAGGCTGCGCGCAGCCTGCAAGTGGATTGATCGGAGAACGACGATGCTGAAGCTCTATTATTCGCCCGGCGCCTGCGCCGTCGCTTCGCACATCGGCCTGGAAGAGGCGGGCGCCGACTATGTGATCGAGAAGATCGACCTGCGCGCCGGCCAGCAGCGCACGCCGGAATATCTGGCCATCAACCCGGCGGGCGTGACCCCGGCGCTCCAGACCTCCGAGGGCGTGATCACCCAGAACGCCGCCATCCTGGCCTACGTCGCCCAGACGCATCCGCATGCTCAACTGGCCGACCTGGACAATCCGTTCGAATTCGCGCGACTCCAGGCCTTCAACGGCTGGCTGGCGTCGTCGCTGCACCCGGCGATCGGCAAGGTGCTGTTCTCCAAGCCGCCGCTGGAAGGCGAGGCCAGGGACGAGGCCGTGCGGATCGCGCTGGAAAAATACGACCTGGCCGAGCATCATCTGCTGACCGGCCCGTGGGTCATGGGCGAAGATCATTCGATGGCGGACGGTTATCTGATGGTTTTCACGCGCTGGGCGCGCCAGGCAGGGCTGTTGGACAAGGCCCGCTTCTCGAAGCTCAACGCTCACTTGGACCTTGTTCAGTCGCGCCCGGCCGTGCAGCGCGTGCTCCATGCCGAGGGCATCACAGCGGTCTGAGCTGCGAACCCGCAAGCGGGGCTGGAAAGCTTGAGCGGAAAGGCTTTCAAGCCTTGCCGTGACAAGCCTGTGATCGAGAGGTCATAGGCGCTTGCAATCCCTGCGGCATGAGGGCAAACGGGCCTGTAGTCGGCTCGGCGAAGACGGTCAGGACAGCTTTGCGATCAACGTGAAGCGGGGGTAGGGCGTCGCCACAGCGGACGAATGAAATTCACGCCCTTGCAGGCCCGAACTAAAGCGGTACCGACGCCCATGCTTTCACCCCTCTTCGGCATGATTTCCAATGACATCGCTATGGATCTGGGGACGGCCAACACCCTGATCTACATGCGCGGCAAGGGGATCGTCCTGAACGAGCCGTCGGTCGTCGCCCTGCGTAACGTCGGCGGCCGCAAGATCGTCCACGCCGTCGGCCTGGAAGCCAAGCAGATGTTGGGCCGCACCCCCGGCCACATGGAAGCCATCCGTCCGATGCGCGACGGGGTCATCGCCGACTTCGAAGTCGCCGAGGAGATGATCAAGCACTTCATCCGCAAGGTTCACAACCGCAAGGGCTTCGTGAACCCCAAGATGATCGTCTGCGTCCCGTCGGGCGCCACGGCCGTCGAACGCCGCGCCATCAATGATTCCTGCCTGAACGCCTCGGCCCGCCGCGTCGGCCTGATCGACGAGCCGATGGCCGCCGCGATCGGCGCCGGTCTGCCGATCCACGAGCCGACCGGCTCGATGGTCGTCGACATCGGCGGCGGCACGACCGAAGTGGCCGTTCTGTCGCTGTCGGGCATCGTCTATTCGCGCTCGGTCCGCGTCGGCGGCGACATGATGGACGACGCCCTGATCGCCTATATGCGCCGCAACCATAACCTGCTGATCGGCGAAACGACCGCCGAGCGCATCAAGAAGGACATCGGCACCGCCCGCATCCCAGCCGACGGCGAAGGCCTGTCGATCGAGGTCAAAGGCCGCGACCTGATGCAGGGCGTGCCGCGCGAAGTGAAGATGAGCGAACGTCAGGCGGCTGAAGCCCTGGCTGAGCCGGTTTCGCAGATCGTGGAGGCCGTGAAGGTCGCCCTGGAAGCCACGCCGCCGGAACTGGCCGCCGACATCGCCGACAAGGGCATCATGCTGACGGGCGGCGGCGCTCTGCTGCGCGGCCTGGACGCCGAGATTCGCGACCACACGGGCCTGCCGGTGCAGGTGGCGGACGATCCGCTGTCGTGCGTCGCCATCGGCTGCGGCAAGGTGCTGGAGCACCCGTCGTGGATGAAGGGCGTCCTCGAGTCGTCGCTCTGAGACTGATCGGCCTGCCGCAGGCGCCGCATTCCTGAAAAGGAGCGGATTTCTGGGGCAGGCTCACGCTTTCGGCGGGCTTCGCCCCGCCGATTCCTAAGCTCTAGCAGGAAGGCTGGCCGTGGCGTTTCGCGACGGACCGTTCGAGAATCTGAAGGTGCCGCTGGCCTGGACGGCCGCGGTCATGGTCGTCGGCGGCATCGTCGCTGCGGTCATGCTTCTGCTCGCCGATCGGCCGCAACAGGCGGCCGACGACCTGGAGCCCGCGCGCGCCGCATTCGACAGCGCCGCCGGAACCACGGGCGGCGTCCTGGCTGCGCCGGTCCGCTGGGGCGGCGACGCCGTGGATTACGTCACAGGTTATTTCTTCGCCGTGTCGGAGAACCGCCGCCTGCGCCGCGAACTGGCGGAGATGAGCGCCTGGCGCGACGACGCCCTGGCGCTGAAGAACCTCAACGCCCGCTACGAACAACTGCTGGGCCTGCAGACTGAGCCGCCCATCGCCATGACGGCCGGACGCGCCATTACTGACGCGCGCGGTCCGTTCGCCCGGTCGCGCCTGTTGAACGTCGGCGCCGGCAAGGGCGTGCGCGTGGGCAATCCGGTGCTGAGCGAGCATGGCCTGGTGGGCCGCATCTCGGGCGTTTCGGGCGCGCACAGCCGCATGGTGCTGCTGACCGACGTGGCCTCGCGCATTCCGGTCATGGTCGAGCGCACCGACGCCCGCGCCATGCTGACCGGCGACGGCAGCCGAAGCCCGCGCCTCGACTATGTGCGCGGGCAGGGCTCGGTGCAGGAAGGCGACCGCATCCTGACCTCGGGCGACGGCGGCGGTTTCCCGCGCGGC
>NZ_DLNP01000004.1:178263-178528 GCF_002478355.1 Brevundimonas sp. UBA7507
CGGCGGCGGTTTCCCGCGCGGCTTGCCGGTCGGCGTGGTGGCCAAGGGCGTGGACGGCTCCTGGCGGGTCAAGCTCTACAGCGACCGCACGGCCATAGACTATGTGCGCGTCCTGTTGTTCCAGGACTTCAGCCAGCTGGCGGATCAGAACGCGCTGAACGCAGCCCCCTTGGCCAGCCTGAACACGGCGCCGCCGCCGAACGCCGCTCAAGCCGCCGCTATTCAGGACGTGGCCACGCGCCGCGCCGCCGCCGCCCAGGCCGCC
>NZ_DLNP01000007.1:0-11705 GCF_002478355.1 Brevundimonas sp. UBA7507
GGCAGGGCCAGCACCAGCAGGTCGGGGTTGGTCTCGGGTCGGAACAGGCCGCCCGCCGCCACCAGCGGCAGCACCGCCAGGGTGGTCAGGATCAGATACAACGGGAAGATCCAGCGCGCCCGGCGCACCTGGGCCGGATCGCCGCCCTCGACGAAGGCGACGTGAAACTGACGCGGCAGGCAGAAGATGGCCAGGGTCGCCACCAGGGTGATGGCCATGAAGCGGGCGTCGATGTGCGGCCACGTTCCCAATTGCCCCAGGCTGTCGGCTGCGGCCTGACGCGAGGGCGAGGCGGCCAGCAGGGCGACGGCGAAGACGGCGACGGCCAGCAGGGCGGCCAGCTTGACGATGGACTCGATGCCGATGGCCTGGATCAGGCCGCGGTTGTGCTCGGTCAGGTCGGGCCGCCGCGCGCCGAACAGGATGGCGAACCCGGCCAGCACCGCCGCCATGACCAGGACGGTCAGGCTCTCGGACCCGGCGACGGGGGTGCCCGCCGTGATCATCTCGCCCGCCATCGACAGCGACTTGAGCTGAAGCGCGATGTAGGGGACCGAGCCCAGGATGGCGACGCCCGCCACCGCCGCGCCCAGCGCCGGGCTCTTGCCGTAGCGGGACGAGATGAAGTCGGCCATCGAGCCGACGTTCTCGCGCCGGGCGGCCGAGGCGATGCGCCGCCACAGCGGCAGCAGCAGGGTCAGCCCCAGGATCGGCCCGACGTAGATGGGCAGATACTCCCACCCGTCGCGCGCGGCCGTGCCCACCGCCCCGTAATAGGTCCACGACGTGCAGTAGATGGCCAGCGACAGGGCGTAGAGCGAAGGCCCCAGCATCCCGCGCCGCGCCTTGATCTGCGGCCGCTCGTACCACCAGGCGATGCCGAACAGGGCGGCCATGTAGAAGGCCGTCAGGGCCAGGGTGGCGAGGCTGAACATGGGCGTCATCTGGGCCGGGCGCGATCATGCGGGCAAGTGAAAAAGAGGGCGGCCAGGCCGAAGCCGGACCGCCCGCAGGTTGGCGAAAGTCAGTTGTTGCGAAGCCGCTCGATCAGTCGTGGATATCCACGTCCTTGCCTTCCTTCACGAAGAGGACGCCGACGATCAGGGTCAGCACGGCGATGGCGATGGGGTACCATAGGCCGTAGTAGATATTGCCCGTGGCCGCGACCATGGCGAAGGCCGTGGTCGGCAGGAAGCCGCCGAACCAGCCGTTGCCGATGTGATAGGGCAGCGACATGGAGGTGTAGCGCACCTTGGTCGGGAACATTTCGACCAGGGCGGCGGCGATCGGCCCGTAGACCATGGTCACATACAGGACCAGCAGGAACAGGATGCCGATCACCATGGGCTTGTTGACCAGGGCGCTGTCGGCCTTGGCCGGATAGCCGGCCTCGGTCAGGGCGGCGGTCAGGCCAGCGTCCCAGGTCTTCTTCTGGGCGTCGAAGTCGGCCTTAGGCATGGTCTTGCCGTTGAAGCTGTCGACCACCTGATCGCCGATGCGCACCTGGGCTGTGGTTCCGGCCGGGGCGGCTTCATTGACATAGGTGACGCCCGCCTTGGCCAGATGGGTCTTGGCGATGTCGCAAGAGCTGTTGAAGACGGTCTTGCCGACGGGATCGAACTGGAAGTGGCAGTCGGCAGGATCGGCGATCACCGTCACAGGCGACTCGGCCACGGCGGCGGCCAGACGCGGGTTGGCGGCGCCGGTCAGGGCGTTGAACAGCGGGAAATAGGTCAGGGCGGCCAGCAGACAGCCCAGCAGGATGATCGGCTTGCGCCCCACCTTGTCCGACAGCCAGCCGAAGAAGACGAAGAAGGGCGTCGCCAGCGCCAGGGCGGCGGCGATCAGGATGTTCGACAGGGCCGGGTCGACCTTCAGCGTCTTCTCCAGGAAGAAGAGGGCGTAGAACTGGCCCGTGTACCAGACCACGGCCTGACCGGCCGCCAGGCCGAACAGGGCGATCAGCACCAGCTTCAGGTTCGGCCACTTCATGAAGCTGTCCTTCAGGGGCGTGGTCGAGCCTTTGCCTTCGGCCTTCATGCGCTTGAACGCCGGGCTTTCCGACAGCTTCAGACGGATCCACAGGGACACGCCCAGCAGCAGGATCGAGACCAGGAAGGGAATGCGCCAGCCCCACTCGACGAAGGCTTCCTCGCCCACGGCGAAGCGCACGCCCAGGATCACCATCAGGCTGAGCAGCAGGCCCACGGTGGCGGTGATCTGGATGAAGGAGGTGTAGAAGCCGCGCTTGCCGTGCGGGGCGTGCTCGGCGACGTAGGTGGCGGCGCCGCCGTATTCGCCGCCCAGAGCCAGGCCCTGGATCAGACGCATCAGCACCAGGATGATCGGCGCGGCGATGCCGATGGCCGCATAGGGCGGCAGCAGGCCGACCACGAAGGTCGAGACGCCCATCAGCAGCATGGTCACCAGGAAGGTGTTCTTGCGTCCCCACAGGTCGCCCATGCGGCCGAAGACGATGGCCCCGAACGGACGCACGGCGAAACCGGCGGCGAAGGCCATCAGGGCGAAGATGAAGCCGGTGGTCTCGTTCACGCCCGAGAAGAACTGGGCGGAGATGATCGCGGCCAGCGAGCCGTAAAGATAGAAGTCGTACCATTCGATGACGGTGCCGACGGAGGAGGCGAGAATCACCAGCCGGTCGTTCTTGTCGACCGTGTGCTCGCCGCCGTCCGCCGCACCCATGGTGCGGTCGGTCATGGGCAGTTCCCTTCCTGTGCGGCCGCGATGCGCGGCGCGTTCCCTCGCGCCCGGCGTGCTTTGCGCCGAGCGTCGGAAGGGAGAGTGACAGCAGGAACGCAGGTTTGCGGAGAGCGACCTTGGTCGAATGATGCGCCACCCTCTCCCGGCGGGAGAGGGCTTGAGCGCACGAGAGCGTAGCGATCGTTCTGGCGCGAAAGGGTGAGGGGTTTGTCCCTTCAGTCGGCGCAAGCCGTCGCAAAATGTCGAGGCGACTATCGGTGGTTTAGGGTGGGTGGTTTAAGTCGCGCGCCAAAGCCGTTCACCGCGAACCCTCACCCTTTCGCCTTAGCCAATCGCTTCGCTCTTGGAGGCTCAAGCCCTCTCCCAACAGGAGAGGGTCAGAGGCCCATGCAGAGGTATTTGATCTCCAGATAATCTTCGATGCCGTGGCTGGAGCCCTCGCGGCCCAGGCCCGACTGCTTGATCCCGCCGAAGGGCGCGACCTCGGTGGAGATCAGGCCGGTGTTGACGCCGATCATCCCCGTCTCCATGGCCTCGGCCACGCGCCAGACGCGGCTCAGGTCGCGGGCGTAGAAGTAGCCGGCCAGGCCGAAGATGGTGTCGTTGGCCAGGGCGATCCCTTCTTCTTCCGTCTCGAAGCGGACGACGCCGGAGACGGGGCCGAAGGTCTCTTCGCGGCACATCTGCATGTCCTGGGTCACGCCCGACAGGACGGTCGGCTGGAAGAAGGTCATGCCCAGCTCATGGCGAGCGCCGCCGGTCAGCAGGCTTGCGCCCTTGGCCAGGGCGTCGGCGATGTGCTCCTCGACCTTCTTCACCGCCTTTTCGTCGATCAGGGGGCCGATCTGCACGCCGTCGTCGAGGCCGTTTCCGACCTTCAGGGCCTGCGTGGCCTGTGTCAGCTTGGCGACGAATTCATCGTGGACGGCGGCCTGCACATAGAAGCGGTTGGTGCAGACGCAGGTCTGACCTGCGTTGCGGTATTTGGAGGCCACGGCGCCCGCCACGGCGGCGTCGATGTCGGCGTCGTCGAAGACCAGGAAGGGGGCGTTGCCGCCCAGCTCCAGGCTCATCTTCTTGATGGTGTCCGATGACTGCTTCATCAGCAGGCGGCCGATCTCGGTCGAGCCGGTGAAGCTGATCTTGCGCACGGTTTCATTGGAGGTCAGCTCGCCGCCGATGGCCGAGGCCGAGCCGGTGACGACGTTGAACAGGCCGGGCGGCAGGCCCGCCTCTTCCGCCAGAGCGGCCAGGGCCAGCGCCGAGAGCGGCGTCTGGCTGGCGGGCTTCAGCACCACGGCGCAGCCGGCGGCCAGGGCCGGGCCGACCTTGCGGGTGATCATGGCGGCGGGGAAGTTCCACGGCGTGATGGCCCCCACCACCCCGACCGGCTGGCGCAGCGTCACTAGCCGCTTGGAGACGTCATAGGTCGGAATGACCTCGCCATAGGTGCGTTTGCCCTCTTCAGCGAACCATTCGATGAAGCTGGCGGCGTAGGCGATTTCGCCTTTGGCCTCGGTCAGGCTCTTGCCCTGTTCGCGGGTCAGCAGGCGGCCGAGGGCGTCCTGCTCGCTCATCATCAGATCGAACCAGCGGCGCAGGATGCGGGCGCGTTCGCCCGCCGTCTTGGCGGCCCACGGCTTCATCGCGGCTTCGGCGGCGGCGACGGCGCGGCGGGTCTCAAGGGCGCCCATGTCGGGGACGGTCGCCAGAACCTCGCCCGTGGCCGGGTTGGTCACTTCGATGGTCCCGCCGCCGTCGGCGTCGATCCAGCGGCCGTCGACATAGGCCTGACGGCGCAGCAGGCGGGCGGGATCGGACATGGGGCGGCTCCTTGGTCGCGGTCGGGGAGCCGACATAACGCGCCGGAGCGGGCGCGGCTGCAAGAAGACGAAACGCCTAGCTGAGCATCAGCCCCATGCGGACCAGGGCCGGCAGGCTGTCGGCCTCCATCTTGGTCATGACCTTGGCGCGGAAGACTTCGACCGTGCGCGGGCTGATCTTCAGGTTCAGGGCCATCTCCTTGTTGGAGGCGCCGGCGACCAGGGCGTCGAAGACCTGCCGCTCGCGCGGGGTCAGGCGGCCCAGGCGCACGCGGGCCTGCTGACGCGCCTGCTGGCGGGCGTCCAGCTCTCCGAGCCTGGCCAGACAACCCTTCACCACTTCGACCAGGCGGGTGGGATCGAAGGGCTTTTCGATGAAGTCCACGATGCCGTTTTTCATCATCTGCACCGCCATGGAGACATCGGCGTGGCCGGTGATGACGATGACGGGCCAGGTCTCGCCGCGCAGTTCGGCCAGGCGGCGTACGATCTCGGTTCCGTCCATGCCCGGCATCTGCACGTCAGTGATGACGCAGGCCGAGGCGTCCTCGGGCAGGGCGGCGAAGAACTCGGTCCCGCTGGAGAAGCCGCGCGCGCGCACGCCGCGGCCGCGCAACACCCGCAGGAGGGCGTCGCGCACGGCGGAATCGTCGTCGATGACGAAGACGGAATGATCGCTCACGCGGTCCTGGCCTCCTGATCCTTGGGCAGGGTGAAGAAGAAGGCGGCGCCGCCCAGGGCCTCGCTGCGCCCGACGTTCAGGACGCCGCCGTGCCGTTCGACGATGGTGCGCGTGACGGACAGGCCCAGACCCATGCCGCCGGGCTTGGTGCTGGTCATGGGCTGGAACAGACGGTCGCGCTGATCGTCGGCGACGCCGGGGCCGTTGTCCTCGATGCTGATGCGATAGCCGTCGGCCTCGGCGCGGCCCAGGATGCGCACCTGGGCGCCGACGCCGCCCGCAGCCGCCTCGACGGCGTTGCGGACCAGGTTGACGACCGCCTGCTGGAACTGGATGCGGTCGGCCCGCACCCGGTCGCCGTCGGCGTCCAGATCGATGCGGACGGCGACATCCTTGTCCTGGCCCATTCGCGTCAGAATCTGCTTCATGGTCTCGATCATGGCCGACACGCTTTCGTCGCCCATGCCGCCGGTCTCCTGGCTCAGGAAGGCGCGGATGCGGCGAATGATCTGACCCGCGCGCAACAGCTGGGCCTGGGCCAGGTCCAGGGTGCGGCAGGCGCTGTCGCCCAGGGATCCGGCCTTCTCCATGTCGGCCCGGCTGGCGTGCATGTAGCCGCTGGCCGCGCTCAGCGGCTGGTTCAGTTCATGGGCCAGGGTGGCGGCCATCTCGCCGAGGGAGTTCAGCCGCCAGACGGTGTTCAACTGCGCATGCAATTCGCGCGCCTGCGTCTCTGCGGCGTAATGGAGCGTCAGGTCGGCTAGGCCCAGGGCCACGAAATCCTGCTCTGGCCCGTCCGGCGCCAGGCCGAACTGCACGCCGACCGGAAAGGTCGAGCCGTCGGACCGTCGGCCGACCCAATAGTCGGCGTCGGCTTTCAGCAGGCCGGATGGCATGCCCGAGGCGGCGAGGGCGGCCATGGTGAAGCCTGGAACCATATCGGCGAAGGGGCGCCCCAGGGCCTGCTCCTTGGTGATCCGGAACATGGAGAGCGCCGTGTCGTTGAGGCGCGAGATGACGCCCTCGCGGGTCAGCATCAGGGTCGGCGTCGACAGGAAGGCGACCTGGAGCATGGCGTCGCGCGCCGCCAGGGCCTTTGCGAGACGGGAGGCCTGCCGCCAGACCAGGATCAAGGCGGTCGAAGCCGCCAGCGCCGCCGTCAAGGCGATCAGGGCGAGGTCGCGCGGGAAGGACGGCGCCGCCAGCCCCATGGTCAGAGCCGCAACGGCGAACAGGGCGCACGCCAAGGCGACAGCCGCCGCCCAAGGAGGCGGGAATGGCGTGATGTCACGGGAGCGGCGGTCCAATACTGAGTAAATCGAACTTGTCCTCGCTTCCCGCTAGATCAGGAGGCGAGCCCTTCCGTGTCGTCGTCGTCATGAGCCAGGTAAGAGGGGACCTCTTAAATAGGTCTCGGCTAACATGCAATTATCGCTCACAGTTCTTTGTGAGCTGAAAAAACGACCATTTCTGTCATACCGTTGGTATGTGTGATCTTCGTCATCATGGTTACTCGAGTGTTAATAAATAGAACAATGTTCTGATAAGAGAAATCTACACAGCGACAGTGAGAATTGCGGATTTCTACGTACGGCGGAATTTACGATTGCCTACCGTTGTCTCACGCAGAAGGGGACCAGTCTCAAAGAGGTCTGAATGCCCTTCCAATTCATCGCTCGGCGCCAGAAAGGCGCTCGCGCGTTTCGTAATCCGCTCGCGGGCGGCTTGATCATCGCTCTGTCAGCGGCGCTAGCGGCCCCTGCGGGGGCCCAGTCGGTCGAAGGCCAGTTTGGCGTCGCCAGCGAATACGTCGGCAAGGGGCTGGGCAAGAGCGCCGGCGATCCCAGTCTGAACGGCTCGCTCGAACTCTCGCACGGCGATTTCTACGGCGCCGTTTCCGCCTCGACCGCAAAACTGTCTCAGGGGTCGGACGCCGAGATCGTCACGAGTCTGGGCTGGCGGCCCAAGGCGGCCGGTTTCGCCTTTGATCTTTCGGCCGCCAACCGAGACCTGCCGGGCACGCGCGCCGGGATCGACTCCAACTTCTGGGAGTATCAGGCTGACGCTTCGCGCAAATTCGGGCGCGTTTCGGGGCGGCTGCGGGTCAACTACACGCCCGACGGTTTCGCCGCGACCAAGGAGGCCTGGTGGATCGAGGCTCAGGCGTCGACGGCTTTGGGGCCGCGCACCAAGGCGTCCGCGGCCTACGGTGTGCGCTCGGCGGACGGCGGGGCCGACTACAACGCCTGGAACCTGGGCGTGAAGCACAACCTGAGCGAGCGCTTCGCCGCAGATGTGCGCTGGTACGACACCGACAGCCATGCGCTGGGCGACAACTATGACGGGCGTCTGGTCGGCGCTCTCACTTACGCTTTCTGAACCCTCTCTCCTTTACCTTAGCTATCCGCCGGGGGGGCTCGGCGTTTTCGAACAGGAAACTTTCGTGCAGTTGGACAACGTCAGAATATCGCGCAAGCTTGCGGGCGCTTTCGCCCTGATCCTGGCCGTCATCGTGACGCTGGGCGGGGTGGTGCTGTTTGAAGTGGGGCAGTTGGAGAAGGCCAAGGCCACGGTCACCCTGGCCGAGACCGTCATCGGCCAGACCAATGTGCTGAAGCGGTCGGTGGACCAGCAGGAGAGCAACGCCCGCGCCTATCTGCTGACGCTGTCCCCGGACTATCTTGAACGGGTCAAGGTGCACCAGGCCCGCTACAAGCAGGGTTCGGCCGAGATGCGCCAGATGGTGTCGCATATCCCGGGCGCCCTGGGCCGCATGGACGCCTTGGACAAGGCGGTCGCCGCCTATGAGGCCTCGGTCATCAACCCCGAGATCGCGCTGGCCGGTCGGCCTGAGACCCATTCCGAAGCTCTGGCGCTGGCCGCCAGCGCTCTGCCCGCTCAGTTCATGGACCCGGTCGACGCCGCTTTCACGGTGATCACTGACGCCCAGGGCGAGCGTAAGGCCAAGGCCATGGAGGCCCAGAATGCGGCCTTCCTGACCACCAAGATCGCCCTGGGCGTCGGCGTGCTGGTCGCGCTGATCCTGTCGGTGGCTTCGGGTCTGGTTCTGGCCCAGTCGATCGCCAAGCCGATCGCCGCCATGACGGCTGCGATGCGTCGCCTGGCCGGCGGCGACAAGTCGATCCAGGTGCCCGCCATGGGCCGCAAGGATGAGGTCGGCCAGATGGCCGCCGCCGTCCTGGCGTTCAAGGACGCCGCCATCGCCAATGAGCGGCTGGAAGCCGAGGCCGTGGCGCAACGCCAGGCGGCGGCCGAGGAGCGCGCCCGCGTCGAGGCCGAAAAGGCCAAGGCCGCCGAAGAGGACCGCATCGCCATCACCGCCCTGGGCCAGGGCCTGAACGCCATGGCGTCGGGCGACCTGACCCACCGCATCGAGGTGACGTTCGCGCCGAACGCCGAACAGCTGCGGGCCGACTTCAACGACGCCATTGCGCAGCTGGAGAAGGCCGTCGCCTCGGTGGCGGCCAATGTCGCGGCCATCCGTTCGGGCTCGAGCGAGATCAGCCAGGCGTCGGACGACCTGTCGCGCCGCACCGAACAGCAGGCCGCCAGCCTGGAGGAAACCGCCGCCGCCCTGGACCAGATCACGACGACGGTGAACCGCACCGCCGACGGCGCCCGTCAGGCCGCCGACGTGGTGCAGAAGACGCGCGGCGAGGCCGAGGCTTCGGGCCTGGTCGTCGGCGAGGCGGTCGCCGCCATGACCGCCATCGAACAGTCGTCGAACCAGATCGGCGCCATCATCGGCGTTATCGACGAGATCGCCTTCCAGACCAACCTTCTGGCTCTGAACGCGGGCGTCGAAGCGGCGCGCGCGGGCGACGCCGGTCGTGGCTTCGCGGTCGTGGCCTCTGAAGTGCGCGCCCTGGCCCAGCGTTCGGCCGGAGCGGCCAAGGAGATCAAGACCCTGATCACCGCTTCGGCATCGGAAGTAGAAGGCGGCGTCTCGCTTGTCCGCTCCACGGGCGATGCGCTGCTGGAGATCGAGAACCTCGTCAACCGCGTGAACGGCCACGTCGAGTCGATCGCCACCGCCGCCCGCGAACAGGCAACAGCCCTTGCGGAGATCAACTCCTCCGTCAACCACATGGACCAGATGACGCAGAAGAACGCAGCCATGGTGGAAGAGACGATGGCCGCCAGCGCAACACTGGCGCAGGAGAGCGCGCATCTGCAGTCGATGCTGGCGAACTTCCGGCTCGAAGGCCAGCACCAGCCGGCCACGGCAGCCCGCCGGATGCGCAACGCGGCCTGATTCCGCTGAGGATCAGCAAACCACGGCCCGGAGCACCGCTTCGGGCCGTTTGCGTTTGTGCCCCCGGGCAAGTGGCTTCGGAACGGACGGGAACAAACCTCCCCTGCTCCACATTGCCACGAGGTCTGCCTCAAGGAGAGCCATCGTGATCAGCGACCTCTGGTACAAGAACGCCGTCATCTACTGCCTGTCGGTCGAGACCTTCATGGATTCCAACGGCGACGGCGTCGGGGATTTCGAGGGACTGTCGCGCCGGCTCGACTACCTCGCGGGTCTTGGCGTCAATGCCATCTGGCTGATGCCGTTCCAGGTCTCTCCCGGTAAGGATGACGGCTACGACGTTGCCGATTACTACAACATCGACCCGCGCTACGGCACGCTAGGGGATTTCGTCGACTTCACCCATGGCTGCAAGCAGCGCGGCATCCGGGTGCTGATCGATCTCGTCGTCAACCACACTTCCGACCAGCATCCCTGGTTCCAGTCGGCCCGCAGCGATCCCACATCGCCCTATCGCGACTGGTACCTATGGTCGAAGAAGAAGCCGGCAAATGCCGACGAGGGGATGATCTTTCCCGGCGTCCAGGAAAGCACTTGGACGTACGATGAGAAAGCGGGCGAATACTACTTCCACCGGTTCTACAAGTTTCAGCCGGACCTCAACACCGCCAATCCGCATGTGCAGGCGGAGATCCTCAAGATCATGGGCTTCTGGATACAGCTCGGTGTGAGCGGCTTCCGCATGGATGCCGTCCCCTTCGTGATCGCCGAGAAGGGAGCCGACATCAAGAAGCCGAAGGAGCAGTTCGAGATGCTGCGTACCTTCCGCGAGTTTCTGCAGTGGCGGAAGGGAGATTCGATCATCCTGGGAGAAGCGAACATACTGCCGAAGGACAACATCAAGTACTTCGGCGACGATAGCGACCGCATCCAGATGATGTTCAACTTTCCCGTCAACCAGACGCTGTTCTACGCGCTGGCGAGCGGCGACACGGAACCGATGGTCGAGGCGCTGGAGCAGACGCGGGAAAAGCCGCATACGGCGCAGTTCGGCATGTTCCTGCGCAACCACGACGAACTCGATCTCGGGCGGCTAAGCGAGGATCACCGGCAGGCCGTCTTCGCGGCCTTCGGACCCGAAAAGCACATGCAGCTTTACGACCGGGGCATCCGCCGGCGGCTCGCGCCAATGCTGGGTGGCGAC
This sequence comes from Brevundimonas sp. UBA7507, assembly GCF_002478355.1. Lineage (NCBI taxonomy): Bacteria > Pseudomonadati > Pseudomonadota > Alphaproteobacteria > Caulobacterales > Caulobacteraceae > Brevundimonas > Brevundimonas sp. UBA7507. The sequence continues at coordinate 10,707 of NZ_DLNP01000007.1, forward strand.
CAGCGCCGGCTGGAGCTTGCCTACAGCCTGATGTTCTCGCTGCCGGGAACGCCCGTCATCCGCTATGGCGACGAGATCGGTATGGGCGACGACCTAGACCTGCCGGAGCGCAACTGCGCGCGGACACCGATGCAATGGTCTGACGAACCCCAGGGCGGCTTCACCAAGAGCGACAAGCCGGTACTGCCGGTGATCTCCAAGGGACCTTTCTGCTTCGACCACGTCAACGTCGCGGAGCAGCGGCGCGATCCGGAATCCCTGCTCAACTGGATGGAGCGGCTGATCCGCATGCGCAAGGAGGTACCCGAGATCGGCTGGGGCGACTATACCGTGCTCGATACCGGAAAACCGGGGGTGCTCGCCATCCGGTACGACTGGCGCAACAACTCCGTCCTGATCGTCCACAACCTGAAGCCGGAGCCGGTCGAAATCCATCTCGACGTCGGCTGTGGCGAGCACGGCAACTTGCTGATCGATATTGCCGATAGCGAAAGCAGCAAGGCGGACGAGAAGGGACGCCACCGCCTGCTTCTGGAGGCCCATGCCTATCGCTGGTTCCGGGTCGGCGGCCTGGACTATCTGCTGCGCCGAACGGAGCTTTGAACACCGTCCTCTTCAAGCCTTCTTCGGGCGAAGCCCTTCGAAGAACAGTTGCTCAAGGAACCGCGCCGCGTCCTCGAAACGCCCCTCGCCCGCGCGGCTTTCGCCCAGAACGGCACGCACCTGGACATCGAAATCGGCATAGTGCTGCGTCGTCGCCCAGATCGCGAAGATCAGGTGGTAGGGATCGCAGCGCGCAATCTTGCCGTTCTTGATCCAGCTCCGGATCACCTCCGCCTTCTCGTCGACCAGCGCCTTGAGCGGCCCGCTGAGATCATCTTCGATATGGGGCGCGCCCTGCAGCATCTCGTTTGCAAAGAGCCGGCTCTCGCGCGGGAAATCGCGCGACATCTCGAGCTTTCTGCGGATGTAGGACCGGATCTCCGCCTCCGGATCTCC
>NZ_DLNP01000015.1:0-14306 GCF_002478355.1 Brevundimonas sp. UBA7507
TCTGGCCCTTCTGCTTCGCTGCAATGAGCGCCTTGAGCGCTTCCTCGTAACGATCGACGAACTGGTCAGGATCGAACGGGCCGGCCTTTTGCTCGATGATGCGGCGGGCGATATCGACCATGGCGGGGTCGGGAGCCTGGTCCGTGATGGCCCCGAACACTTCCCGCGACGCCCTGACCTCGTCGCGTGTGCGCAGGGAATAGGCCAGAATGCCGCGATCGCGCGGCTCAAGCGCCAGCAGGCGTTCCCGCGTTGACAGAACGACACGACCGAGAGCGATCTTGCCCTCAGATCGCATAGCCTCGCGGATAACCCCGAACGCCTCTTCGGCCAGGGCCCCTGCCGGGGCTAGGTAGTAGGGGTTGTCCCAATACAGGCGGTCGATCTCCTCCTCGGGCACGAAGCGTTCGATGTCGATCGTCTTCGTGCTCTCCAGCTTGACCGATTTGATCTCCTCGTCGGTCAGCAGGATGTACTCGTCCTTGGCGACGGCGTAGCCCTTGACCAGCGAAGACCGTTCGACCGGCCCGGTGTCGGGGTCGGTCGTCACCATGCGAATGCGGTTGTTGGTCTCAGGGTTGATAAGGTTGAACCGCACATCGCCGCCGGAGCTGGTCGCGGTGTAGAGCGCGACCGGGCATGTCACGAGGGAAAGGCGCAGGTGTCCCTGCCAGGTGGGGCGATAAGCCATGTCGGACCTCCGGGCGGCGCCGCATGCGCCGCCGACTCAACACCGGGCCCGGTGATTCGCTCCCTGATGCTCAGTCGCAGGGCTCCGCCTGCCCGTCGCTGAGGTCGATGACGAAGCAGTGTTCCTGTCCGCCGTCCAGGTCCGCCACGAAGATGCGGATCTCGTCGTCGGCGTCGACGGGCGGAGAGTAGAGTTCGGTAAATCCGACGGCTGCCGCTTCAAAACTGCGGGCTTCCAGGACGTGGCCGTGCGCCCGGCCGAGACCTTCAGCATAGGCGAAATAGCGATGCTGTTCGGGTTCAATCATTCGCGGCTCCTCTCTGTCTGAACGCAGGGGGCCAGAAAAGGATTCCATGATTCGGCGTCAGGCGGCTCGCGTCACATCCCGATAAGGCTCGCCCCGATCGCCCGCCTCAGATCTGGTCAGCACCCGCGTTTCGAACGACGAGGAGATGGCGACCTTGATGCCTCGGTGCCTGACGCCTTCGTCCAGCGACTTGGCCGTGCGCTCTATTTGATAGAGCGTTTCGCACCATTCCGTGCTGTTGACCTCGATGAGGCCGGGCAGGAGATCGGTGTTGTCGCCGGCGGCGGTGATCAGGGCGTCTAGGGCGGCTGTCAGTTGTTCGGGCTCATGGGGTGGGGTTTAGCTGAGTCGCCCGTCAGGCGCCGCGTTTCGCCGCCAGACGAGATCTGGGCCAATAGTCCGCGCAGTGATGGCCGCCGTAGCTGAACAGGCGGACCACTTCTTGCGGCATCCCCGCTTCTTTAAGGCGGACGTGGTCGACGTCGCGCAACAGGTAGGCCACGTCGTCCAGACGCAGGCCGCCCTCGGGCAGCCAGGCGATCAGGCGGCGCATTCTCAGCACGTCTGAGGTGTCGCGGTGACTTGAGCGGAAGCCGTCGGCGTTCGGATCGTTCGCCATCGACACCGACAGTCGGCGCGAGCCGCAGTTGTCGCAGCGCAGGGAGCAAGCCCACTCGCACGCGTCGCGCGTCAGCCAGTCGGGAAACTGCCTGATCAGGTCCAAACCGGTGAAGCGCCCCTCACGGCGGCAGACGCAACATAGGACTTGGAGCTGTGACCCTCGATCCGGCACCTCGATCAGGGGGAAGTGGTGCAGGCCGATGGGGAAATGATCGTCAGGCGTTGATCCGATGCCGCGCCAGAAGGGGGTGTCTTCTTCCTGAGACATGGCTCAATGCGCCGTCGCGCCCCGCGTCGTGCAGGCCGAGCGGAGCCGGGCGAAAGCCCCTGGGGCTTTCGTCTCGATCTCGCGCAGGATGCACCCGGCGCCGGCTCGGCCGTCCGCCGTGGTCAGGTCCAGACCGGTCAGCTGCAGCATCAAAGCGGCGAGTTCCTTGTCTCGGTCGCTCATTGCGGGCGCCCCACAAGCCGCATTCCCGCGACCAGCCCGGCGATCAGGTCGACCGTTGGGGTGGGAATGTCTGCGCCGTTGCGCTGTTCAAGCTCACGGTCCAACTGCTCCAGATCGCGGGCGAAGGCCTCGTCTGGGCCAAGGGATTTCGTTTCCATGTTCGTCCTCATGCGCGCTTCTGGAAGGGGGTGACGGTGCCGGCCTTCCCGGTGCAGTAGTCGCTCCAGGCGTCCATGAGCGCGCGGCGCTTTTCCATGGCCTGTCCGCGTCGATAGGCTCGGCGCACGGCCGATCCGACAGTATGGGCGAGAGCTTCTTCGCTGATCTCGTCCGCGAAGCTCGTGCAGTCGACAGCCCAGTCCTTGAAGGCGGACCGGAATCCGTGCGGCGTGGCGTCTGTCACGCCCATCTTCCGCATCGCCATTGCCATGGCCATGTCGGAGAGCGGCCCCTTGAGGCCGGGGAAAATCAGGCCGCTTCGGTGGCCTCGATCGACGCGAGCAAGAACGCTTAGCGCAGCTTCAGAAAGTGGAACGCGGTGTTCGGCACCGGCCTTCATGCGGGCGGCGGGGACAATCCACACGTCGCCATCGATCTCTTCCCAAACTGCCCCTCGCACCTCGCCGGAGCGGGCCGCGGTGAAGATGAGGAAGGCTATGGCAAACGCCGAGACGCTCTTCCGGGTGCCGAGTAGCTCTATGAAGGCGGGGACGCCCTGATAGGGCATGGCCGCATGATGGCCGCCGCCGCGCTTGGTCGCCGGTAGCAGCTTGTCGAGGTGCCCCTTCCACCGAGCGGGGTTGTCGCCTGTTCGCAAGCCCTTGGCTGTTGCTGCATCAAGAATGCGTTCAATGCGATTGCGCACGCGCCGAGCGGTCTCCGGCCGCGAAGTCCAGACTTTCCGCAGGTCGCGGAGAACCATCTCGGTATCCACGTCCGTGACTGATGAACGCCACACCGTAGGAGCGTGCTGTTTGAGCGATGCCTCCCATTGAGGTCGCTGCTTGGCGGACCGCCAGGTCGGCTCAAGATCGTCCATCAGATCCGAAGCGACGCGTGCGAAAGGCGTGCGCTCTACAGCCGCGCGTTCCTCGCGCCGCGTCTCGATGGGGTCGATGCCGTCGCGAAGGAGTCGTCGCGCGTCATCGGCACGGTGCCGGGCCTCCTTGAGGTCGACGTCGATCAGTGAGCCCAGGCCCATCTCACGGCGCCGCCCCCGGAATTTGAAGATCAGCACCCAAAACCGTCCGCCGGCCTGATCGACGCGCACATAGAGACCGCGCCCGTCGAGGTGCAGTCCTGGCTCGCGGATCGCCTTGAGCGTGACGTTGGTGAGAAGGTTGTAGGAAGCCATATCCTCTCCGAGAACGGAACCAGAACATAGCATCACGACGGGAGCGGTCGCCTCCCTAACTCTCTCCCTACCCGAAGAGCGCAACTGCCCGTGGACGCTGACGGACACCAACGGACGAAAATGCCCGTGGCGCAAGGGTTTCAGCGGGGGGGGTGTGGATAGCTGCGGACGCCGATGGACTGGGATGTGGCGGACAGAGAGGGATTCGAACCCTCGATAGAGTTGCCCCTATACACGCGTTCCAGGCGTGCGCCTTCAACCACTCGGCCACCTGTCCATTCCACCTGGTCCCGGATGCGTCCGGGGCGGAGCCGTCGGGAGCGGACCGACGGGAGGGGCTGATTAGAGCATGACGACCCCATGGGCAAGCGCCCTTGAAGCCTCCATATAGGCGAAGACGCTGTTTTCGCGGAGTTCGCGCCATGTTGTTGAAGAAGAATGCTGAACTGCCCACGCCTGAGACGGCTCTGCCGGGCCGGGCCGAGGCGTCGTCGACCGATGAGACCCACTTCGTGCTGGGCCATGCGCTGAAGGGACCGCACCCCGCGGGGATGCAGACGGCCGTGTTCGGCATGGGCTGTTTCTGGGGCGTGGAGCGGGTGTTCTGGCAGTTGCCGGGCGTGTGGGTCACGTCGGCGGGCTATGCGGGCGGGATCACGCCCAATCCGACCTATAAGGAGGTCTGCTCGGGCCGCACCGGCCATACGGAGGTGGTGCAGGTGGTGTTTGATCCGGCCCGTATTTCATATGGCGACCTGCTGAAAGCCTTCTGGGAGAACCATGATCCGACGCAGGGCATGCGTCAGGGCAACGATCAGGGCACGCAGTATCGTTCAGCCATCTACACGTTGAACGAGGTGCAGCAGGCGGAGGCGCTGGCCTCGCGCGAGGCCTATCAGGCGGCGTTGAGCGCGGCGGGGCGCGGGGCGATCACGACCGAGATCGAACCGGCCGGACCCTATTACTTCGCCGAGGACTACCATCAGGGCTATCTGGCCAAGAATCCGGCGGGCTATTGCGGCATCGGCGGGACGGGCGTGGTCTGCCCGATCGGCCTGGGCGTCGGGGCCTAGGATGGATCGCGCGGGCGTGGGCGAGGCTTGCCTGGCCTTGCCGGGGGCTACGATGGATCACCCGTTCGGGCCGGGCCATGACGCCTATAAGGTCGGGGGCAAGATGTTCGCCATCGTCGGCGCCGAGGGCGGGCTGTCGTTCAAGGTTTCGGACATCGCCTATGAGGTGCTGACCGAGGCGGGGCGGGCGGCGCCGGCCCCCTATCTGGCGCGGGCGAAGTGGGTGCACCTGGCCGATCCGGGCGATTGGCCGGATGCTGAACTGACCGATCACCTCAAGTCGGCCCACGCCCTGATCGCCGCCAAGCTGACGAAGAAGGCGCGGGCCGAGCTGGGGCTTTAGGCGGCGGCGTTCCGCGATCGGAACCACAGGTAGAGAATCCCCACGGGCGCGATGAAGATCGAGAAGCCCCACAGGAAGAAGTTCACCAGCACCTTCAGGACCATCAGGACGATGGCGTTCATGAAGAAGACGGTTTCGCCCATCATCACCCGCTTGATCTCGTCCCAGACCAGCTTCGAGAAGGGAAACAGCAGGGCGCCGACGCCGAAGACGGCCAGGGTGGCGGCGCGATCATGCAGGGGCTTGGCGCCGTCCAGCGACAGCATCATCCAAGTCATGAAGGCCATGAAGGCGGCGCTGAGCACATAGGCGCGGATCAGATAGCGCGGCTGCACCGAGCCGAAGATGCGCTTGACGAAATTCATGTCGGAGGGACGCTTTCTTACCGGGTCTTGGTCTTCTGTTCGGCGATCCAGCGGGCCATGCGCGCGTCCAGCAGGGCCAGCGGCAGGGCGCCGTCGACCAGCAGGGCGTCGTGGAAGGTCCGCACGTCGAAGCGGTCGCCCAGTTCGCGCTCGGCCTTCTGGCGGATTTCGCGCAGGCGGATCTCGCCGATCTTGTAGGCGGTGGCCTGACCGGGGTCGCCGATGTAGCGCTGCAGTTCGGTCTCGATGTTATGCGTGGACAGGGCCGAGTTGTCGCGGAAGCAGGCGCGAGCCTGTTCCTCGCTCCAGCCCAGCCAGTGCAGGCCGGTGTCGGCCACCAGACGGCAGGCGCGCCACATCTCATAGCTGAGGCGGCCGAACCGCTCATAGGGCGTGCGATAGATGCCCATCTCCTCGCCCAGGAACTCGGAATAGAGGCCCCAACCTTCGCTGAAGGCCGTGACCGAGGCGTCGCGGCGGTAATAGGGTTGGTCGGCGGCTTCCTGCTGCAAGGCGACCTGCAGGTGGTGGCCCGGCACGGCCTCGTGCACCGTCAGGGCGGGCAGTTCATACAGCGGCCGCTGGTCCAGCTTGCCGGTGTTGACGATGTAGCCCCCGGCCACGCCGGTCTTCATCGATCCCGCGTTGTAGCGGCCGGTGGTGTAGGTCTCCTCCATCTCGATCGGCACCGGACGCACGCCGTAGGGCAGGCGCGGCAGGGTGGCGAACAGCGACGGCAGGCGGTCATCCGAGCGCTTGGCGATTTCGGACGCCTTCTCCAGCAGTTCCTCGCGCGTCTGGGCGTAGAATTGCGGGTCGGTGCGCAGGAAGGTCAGGAAGCCGGCGAAGTCGCCGGTCCAGCCGGCGGCGCGCATCTCCGTCTCCATGCGGGCGCGGATGCGGGCCACTTCCTGCTGGCCGATCTCATGCACCTGATCGGGCGTCAGGTCGGTGGTGGTGTGGCTGCGGACCAGGAAGGCGTACAGGTTGCGGCCGCCGGGGCGGTGGACCAGGCCGGGCTCCTGCGGGGCCTTGGGCGCGTATTCGTCGCGCAGCAGGTCGCGCCAGGCGGTGCGGCGAGCGGTGATCGGTCCCTCGACAATGGCGCGGGCGCGGGCGCGGAACTGCTCCTGCTGGGCGGGGGGGATGGAGGCGGGCAGGGTGTTGAACGGACGCAGCAGGACGTCGCCCGCCTCGCCCGGCGTCAGGTCGCGCTCGGCCTGGGCCAGGGCGCTGTCGACGACCGAACGGGCCTGAATCAGGCCGGTCTCCAGCCCGCGCCGGGTGTTGGCGATCCCGGCGTCGTAATAGGCGGGCGCGGCTTCCAGGCGCTTCAACCAGGCCTCGGCGTCGGCGGCCGTGGCGATGCGCGTAGCGGGCGCCAGATAGGCCAGAAGCTGGCCGGGACCGCCTTCGGAATCAAAGGCCAGACGCGACGGATCCAGTTCGATCCGCTCCAACTCGCGGCCGATCAGATAGCCGACGAAGGCGTGGTTCAGGCGGTGGGCTTCGTCCAGCGCGGCAGGGTTGATGGCGTCCAGCCGCGCCTTCAGGGCGTTCAGCGGTGCGCGGCGGGCCAGTTCGCCTGCACGGCTGGCGTCGGGCAGGCGCGACAGGGCGGCGCGGTCGCCGTCCATGCCCGAACCAATGGGGTCGACCTGGCGCAGATAGGCTTCGTAATCGACCAGCAGGGCGTCCAGCGCAGCGGCGGCCGACGACTGGCCTTGAACGACGGCGGCCTGGGCCGGCAGGGCGGCGGCGCCCGCAAGGCCCGACAGGCCGATACCGGCGGCGAGAAGAAGATGACGCATGAACTAAAGCCCTCCCAAGAACTGGCGGGGAGGGGAGCGGACCGCGCCGCTGCGGTCAAGCCTTCAGCGGCACAACTCCAGGAAACGCGCCGCGCGGCCTTCCGAACCCGGCTGGGCGGCCATCATCGCGCGCTGGTCGCCGTCCCACACCGCCAGCCAGCCGACGCGGCGAAATTGGAGGAAGACGGGGTGGGAGGCGGGCGCCGTGGCGACCAGGTGGACGCCGTCGTGCATGTCGGCCGCTTCGACGCGTGCGGGAAAGGTCTCGGTGTCGCCGCCTGATTCCAGGGTGATGGCGCGACGGTTCGGCGCCTGATCGGCGGCCAGGGACAGGCCGATCTTGCCGGAGCCGGGCGCGCACATGAGGCTGAGCGGAACGTCGTCGGACTGGGCCAGGCCATAGGACAGGCGCGGCTCGTCCGGGTCTTCGTTCAAGAACCAGTCGTAGCCGGCGACGGGCAAGGGCGCGCCGGTCATGTTCAGCGGGGCGATGCTGGGGGCGCAGGCGCCCAGAGCAGCGGTCAAAGCTGCGCTCATGGTGATGAAGGCGGCGGCGGTCAGCCAGCGGGCAGGGCGCATCCTTGTCCTTATCCGGTGCACAGTTCAGCGAAGCGGCGCAGCTTGGACAGATTCGCCCGATCGATCTCGATGGCGGTCGTCTGGTCGCCAAGGGCGAGGGTCAGTCGCCCGGAGGCTAGGAAGGCGGCGAAGACGGGATGGTCGGCGCGCAGCGTCGCCTCCAGCCGTCCGCGTCGCGCGCGGGCCTCGACCTCGGCCGAGGCGCTGCCGGAGCGGATGACGGCGAAGCCGTCGGCGCCGGGCGCGTCATGGAAAGCCAGGCGGACGATGCTGGAGCCGGGCGCGCATTCCAGGGTGGTGCGCAGGCGCGGCGTGTCGGGAATCTCATTGGCCAGGACCAGGGGACCGTCGCCGCTATAGAGGGTCCAGGTCCAGCCCTCGGACGCGCGGGCGGACCGGGCGGGCGATGCGGCCTGGGGCCGCTCTGCGGGCGTGTACGCTCCGGTCTGAGGGGCCGTCTGCACGGCCAATGAGAGCAACGTGGCCTGAACCAGGCCGAGCATTGAGGTCATGTTTCAGCCCCCGCTGAGGAAGACGGGGGACTGTGGTCAGGCATGTCCCGAAGCGCAATAGCTAAGAAAGCCCTGGACCATTCGCCGCTCGGCGCGGGTGGCGGTCAGTTGGCGGTCCCCGGCCTCGGTCTGGACCGTCATGCGGCCGCCGCGCGCCAGGCCGGTCAGGGCCGCGTCGCCGAGCGGCAGACGCGTCTCGAAGGCCTCGCCGTTCGACAGCGGGTCGATGGGCTGAGGTTCGTGCGAGGCCAGGATCAGGCCCGTACTGCGCGGCTGGACGTCGCCGTAGACCACGGCGGCGCCGTCGCCCGGCGCGCAGGTCAGCATCAGAGCCAGTTGGTCCGAATCCGGCAGGCCATAGGCCAGTTTGGCCATCGCCCCCTCGTGCAGCATATGCCAGCCGGGAACGGCCTCGCCGCCGCTGCGGGGCGAGGACGGAGAATAGGTCGCCGCATGGGCCGCGACGGCGGCCAGGCCCACGGCGGCCAGGATGGGAAAGACGGTTTTACGCATGACAAGTCCACTCGCGTTCGACAGATCAAACGCGGGTCGCTTGTTAACGGTTCACGGCTCCGCTGGATCGCGCGCGATTCAGTGATGCGGTGCGGCCGGAATCACACGTTTCGGTGAACGCGGGTCAGAAGGGGCTGAAGCGTTCGACCAGGGACTGGGCGGCGGGCGTCGCCTGCATCCGGCTGATGTCGCCGCGCCCGCCGTAGCTGATGCGCGCCTCGGCGATCTGGCTGTGGCGGATGGTGTTGGCGCTGGAGATGTCCTCGGGGCGGACGATGCCGGCCACGGTCAGCTCGCGCACCTCGCGGTTGGTGCGCACTTCTTGCCGACCTTGGATGACCAGGTTGCCGTTGGGCATGACGGCGGTGACGACGGCGGCGACCGTCAGGTTAACCCGTTCCGAGCGGTTGACGATGCCCGAGCCGTTGGCGTTCACCGCCCCCTCCGTGCCGATCATGTTCGCCGGATCGAAGCCGCCGGGGAAGGCGCGGCCCAGGCTGTTCTCCAGGCCGAAGAAGTTGGTGACGCCGCCCGAGGCGCTGTTGGTGCGGTTGCGCTGGGTCGTGTTCTGGGTCTGGGCGCGGTCGTTGATGTCGATGGCGACGGTCAGGATGTCGCCGACGCGGCGCGCCCGCTGGTCGCCGAAGAAGCTGCGCGCGCCGGTGCGCCACAGGCTGTTGGCGCTGGCCGAGGTCGGCTCGGGCAGATAGGCCTGCTCGACCGGGACCAGGGCAGCGGGATAGCCGATGGGCGCCAGTTCCGGCCCCTTCACCGCCTCGATGGCGGTGGAGCAGGCGGCCAGGCTCAGGGCGGATAAGGACAGGGCGGCGACGGTGATGGGGCGCATGATGGAACTCTCGCTCAACGGGCGGCGAACTGTTGCGGGTTGCGGCGGGCGATCTGGGCGGCGGGACCGGCGACGGCCCGGCCGGGGGCCACGGCCACGGCGTCGATGGTGCGGTTGGACTGGACGTTCAGGATCGGCACGGCCTCGCCCGCCGAGGCGTTGCGGGTGGCCTTGCCGGTGACGGTCAGCTCGACCCCGTCGCTGATATAGGCGACCTCGACCATGTCGTTGCGGGCGATGACCTGGGGCGAGGCCAGGTCGCGCGGGCCGACGGGCGATCCGGCGCGCAGGGCGCGCTTGGCCTGCAGGCCGATCACCGCCTCGGCGTCCTGGGGGCCGCCTGCGGGGGCCAGGTGCGACTGGACCGAGGCCCAGACCACGTCCTCGGGCTGGATCACGTCGCCGGCGGCCAGGCTGCGGGCGTAGGTCAGAACCTCGACGCTGGTCCCTGCGCGGGCGCTGACGCTGGCGGCGGCGGGGCGGGCCGAGGCTTCGGCTGGCAGGGCGCCGGCAGAAAGGGCGCCGCCTTCGCGCACCACGATGCGGCGCAGGCCGGTCGGATTGCTCCACTCCAGCCCGGCGCGGCGCGCGGCGATCTGGACCTGAGAGGCCTCCAGCACGGCGGTGGCTCCGGCGCGGCGGCCTACCACGACGTTCGAGGCGGCGCCCGCGTCGTCGAACAGCTCGCCCAGGGTGATGCGGCCGTCGTCGTCGACCGGATCGGACAGCAGATTGACCGGCCCGGCCAAGGCGGGTGCGGCGAATGCGGCGATGGCGGCGGCGAGGATCAGGGCGCGCTTCATGGCTCAGACCTTCCCTTCAGCTCTTCACCTGGGCCGAGACGGACAGCATCTCGTCGGCGGTGGTGATGACCTTGGAGTTCATCTCATAGGCGCGCTGGGCCACGATCAGGGCGGTGATCTCGCTGACCGCGTCGACGTTCGACGCCTCAGTGTAGTGTTGCAGCAGATTGCCGTAGCCGACCTCGCCGGGCGCCCCGACCGTGGCCGGGCCGGACGCCGCCGTCTCCAGCAGCAGGTTGTCGCCGATGGCTTCTAGACCCGCCTCGTTGAAGAAGGTGGCCAGTTCCAGCTGGCCCACGACCTGCGGCTCGGTCTGGCCGGCGGTGGTGACCTGGACCTGACCCGACTTGGAGATAGAGACGTCCAGGGCGTCCTGCGGAATGGCGATGGCCGGCTCGACCGCATAGCCGTCGTCCGTCACCAGCTGGCCTTCGCCGTTGACGGTGAAGTTGCCCGCGCGGGTATAGGCCAGTTCGCCCGAGGGCAGGGTGATCTGGAAGTAGCCCTTGCCCTGGATGGCGATGTCGTAGGTGTTGCCGGTGCGGTTGGGGCTGCCCTGTTCGGTGATGCGATAGACGCTGCCCGCCTTGACGCCCGAGCCGATCTGGATGCCGGTCGGCACCACGGTGCCCTGCGAAGAGGACTGGGCCCCCATGCGCTCGACGTTCTGGTACAGCAGATCCTGGAACTCGGCCCGCTGACGCTTGAAGCCGACCGTGTTCATGTTGGCGATGTTGTTGGAGATGACCTCCACGTTCAGCTGCTGGGCGGCCATGCCGGTGGCGGCGGTGCGAAGCGCGCGCATGTCTCAGCTCTCCCTTACGAAACCCGGCCCAGCCGCTCGACGGAGCGGCGTGACAGGTCGTTGGCGTTTTCGATCATCTTGGTCACGCGCTCATAGGCGCGGCTGATCTCGATGAGGTTGGTGATTTCCACGAGGGTGTTGACGTTCGACCCTTCCAGCATCCCCTGGCGGACCTGGGCGTCGGTCGCGTCCATCGGCTGGGCGTTGGAGGCGTTGCGGTACAGGCCGTCGCCGGACTTCTGCAGCACCGACAGGGCGTCGAAGCGCACCACGGTCAGGCGGCCGACGGGCTGGCCTTCCTGGCTGATCGTGCCGTCGGCGCCGACGCTGGCGGGGCCGCGCTGCGGGTCCAGAACGATCTCGGCGCCGTCGGCCAGGACCGGCAGGCCCTGCTTGGTCGTCAGCCGCCCTTCGGGATCGGTCACGAAGGCGCCGTCGCGGGTATAGGCGGGACCGCTCGGCGTCTGCACGGTGAAGAAGGCGCCTTCGCCCTCGATGCCGAAGTCCAGCTCGCGGCCGGTCTGCTTCAGCGTTCCCTGGCCGAAATCGCGGCCCACGCCCTTGTCCAGCACGAAGCTGGCCGAGGGGCGGATATTGTCGTTGCGGGCGCGCTGGCCCACTTCGGTCCCGACCATCAGCTGTTCGACCTTGAAGCCGGTGGTGTCGGCGTTGGCGATGTTGTTGGCCACGATGTCCAGCTCGCGGCGAAGCGTCATCTGGCGCGACAGTCCGATATAGGCGGCGTTTTCCACGAGCGGGCTCCTTTCGCCGTTTCCCGTCGCAACGACCGTGCCAACAGGGTTAACGCCCGTGGAATGGGGATTTGAGCGGTTTTCGCTCCTGCGGCGCCCGGCAGGATTTGCCGATCGTAAACGCCTCGTTAACCAAAACAGGGCCACACCCGGCATGTGAGGATCGGGGCGGCTTACGCATGCTGAAACTGAAGCTGGGCAAGAAGAAGAGCGAAGCGCCGACCGGCGACGACGCGAACCTGCCCGCCGTGAGCGACGGCGCGCCCGGCGCCGAGGGCGAGGACGGCGAAGCCGCGCCCGCCAAGAAGAAGATCCCGCTGCTGTTCATCATCATTCCGGCGGCCCTGGTGGTGCTGGGCGGCGGCGGCGCGACGGCCTTCCTGATGATGAAGCCCAAATCCGCCGAGGCGGCGGGCGATCATGCCGCTCCGGCCAAGGAAGAGAAGAAAGAGAAGAAGGAAGGCGGCGGCCACGGGGGCGGCGCCAAGGAAGGCGAGGCGGCCGAGGGCGCGGGCAAGATCGCTGCCGGTCCCGACGGCGTGACCTTCTACACCCTGCCGGACATGATCGTGAACATTCAGTCGGCCGACGGACGCCCGACCTATCTGAAGCTGCGCCTGACGCTGGAGATGAAGGACGCCGCCGTCGCCTCGCATCTTCAGGCTGAGGCGCCGCGCATGCAGGACATGTTCCAGGGCTTCCTGCGCGAACTGCGCCCCGAGGATCTGGCCGGGTCGGCCGGGTCGTATCAGCTGCGCGCCGAGATCCTGCGCCGGGTCAATCTGATCGCCGCGCCGGGCAAGGTGGACGCCGTGCTGATCGAAGAAATGCTGGTCCAGTAGTCATGACCGACGCCCTGGCCCCCGAGACGGAACTGGACCCCTTCGGCGGCGACGCCGGGCTGGCCGGCGACCTGGGCGCTGACCTGGGCGCGGGCCTGTCCGAACGGGTGCTGAACCAGGACGAGATCGACAGCCTGCTGGGCTTCGACATGGGCGGCGGGGACGATTCCGAACGCAGCGGCATCCGCGCCATCATCAACTCGGCCCTGGTCTCCTATGAGCGCCTGCCGATGCTCGAGATCGTCTTCGACCGCCTGGTGCGGTTGATGACGACGTCCTTGCGCAACTTCACCTCCGACAACGTCGAGGTCAGCCTCGACACCATCAGCTCGATCCGTTTCGGCGACTATCTGAACTCCATCCCCCTGCCGGCCATTCTGGCGGTGTTCCGGGCCGAGGAGCTGGATAACTACGGCCTGCTGACGGTCGATTCCAACCTGATCTATTCGATCGTCGACGTGCTGCTGGGCGGGCGTCGCGGCACGGCGGCCCTGCGGATCGAAGGGCGGCCCTACACCACCATCGAACGGGTGCTGGTGCAGCGCATGGTCGAGGTCATCCTGAACGACGCGCGCCAGGCGTTCGAGCCGCTGACCCCCGTCCACTTCAACCTGGACCGGCTGGAGACCAACCCTCGTTTCGCTGCCATCGCGCGCCCGGCCAACGCCGCCATCCTGGTCAAGCTGCGGATCGACATGGAAGATCGCGGCGGCCGGGTCGAGCTGCTGCTGCCCTATTCGACGCTGGAGCCGATCCGCAAGATGCTGCTGCAGCAGTTCATGGGCGAGAAGTTCGGCCGTGACAACATCTGGGAAGGCCACCTGGCCACCGAACTCTGGACCACGGAAACCGAGGTGCGCTGCGTCCTGGACGAGCAGCAGATGCCCCTGTCCAGGGTGCTTGATCTGAAGGTCGGCGACACCCTGATGCTGAACGTGACGCCTGAGTCCGAAGTGTCGGTGCGGGCGGGCTCCATTCCGCTGACCACCGGCCGCATGGGCCGCAAGGGCCAGCACATCGCCGTCCGCGTCGAAGGCCCCATCAGCACCGACGCCGCTGCCCGCCTCGCCAGGGAGAACAGCTGACATGACCGGCATCATCCTCGACTCCATCCTCATGCTGCTGCTGGTCGCGGCCATCGGCTATGGCATCAAGCTGGAGCGCAAGCTCAAGACCCTGCGCGAGGGGCAGTTGGCCTTCGCCGCCGCCGTGACCGAGCTGAACAGCGCCGCCGGGCGCGCCGAACAGGCGCTGGCCACCCTGCGCGCCTCGGGGCAGGAGACGGACCTGCTGCACGACCGCATCATCAAGGCACGCGCGGTTAAGCAGGAGCTGGAGGTGCTGATCGCCCGCGCGCCTGCCCGCCCGGCCGAGAGCCGCATCGAGACGCGCGAGGACGAGCGTCGCGCCGCCGCCAAGGCCCTGGCCGACATGGAGCCGATGATGGAGGTCGAGCGCGAGACCGTCCGCACCTCGTCGGTCGCCCCCTTGCTGGACGACGAGGCGCGCGCGCGCCGGATGGCCTCGCTGATGGAGCGCATCGAGGGCGCCCGCGCGGTCATGAAGGCGCCGTCGCCGAAGCCCGCGCCTGTCCCCGAGCGCGCCTCGCCGGTGATGCAGGCCCTGGCCGCTAACCA
>NZ_DLNP01000015.1:14554-14827 GCF_002478355.1 Brevundimonas sp. UBA7507
CCGCGCCCGCCGTAGTCTGGACGACGACCTTTTCGCCGCCTGATGCTTGAAGAGCCCCTATGTCCGACACGCGGTGTCGGACGACTTGAGGGGTGATGTGTTTTCATGTTGGCCCCTATGCCTGACGCGCGGCGTCAGGCGACTTGAGGGGCGAAGTGTTTTTCCTGCCCGGCGCTTGGCGCCGACCGTTCGCTGAGTTTGACCGATGAGCAAGCTGCCCCGCCTTCTGCCCCTGATCGCCGTCGCCATCGGCGGCGTCGTGGCCGTGCGCGC
>NZ_DLNP01000014.1:0-89516 GCF_002478355.1 Brevundimonas sp. UBA7507
CGCCCAGGGCGTCATGGTCAGCTGCGGGCCATCGGCGCCCTGGGTGACGACGGGCGCGGCGTCGCCGATGCGGTAGTCGGCCGGCGCCAAGTTGGGCAGACCGCTCGGAAAGACGAGCGTCCGGCCCGCGTCGCGGAACGGCGCCGCGATCTGGTTGGCTGGGACGTGCAGGCGATAGTTGTTGCACATGGGCGAAGCCTCTCACGCCCTCAGCCGGTTGTGGAGTCCGGCTCCTGAAGCTTGCTCCTGGACCGATCGACGGCGCGCGCCATGCCCTCGTAAGGGTAGCTCCAACTAAACGCAGCGCCGCTGAGGTCGGTCCAGGCGGCCTTCACCGTTGCCGACGCGGCCATCAGCGGAAAGCGCTGAGACGATACCGGGTTCAACTGGCCATGAAGTCGCTGGAGGCGTCGGTAGATGTCGTCCAGCTCCGCCAGGTCGTTCGCGTCCAGCACCTGCTTGCTCGACATGCCCTTGTATCGCGTCATGGATGATCTCCTGACGCGGCGCGAAGCGATAATCCCTGCGCTTTCATGTCCTCAAAGGCAGCCAGAACCTTCTCGGCAGCGCCTGGAGCGATCCGGTTCAGCGTGGCCGCGTGGCGGGCCAGCATACTGACTAACACCGGGTCGTGCTTGGCGGCCTCGCCCTGGCGCCAGACGGCGACCATCTGCGCCAGTTGAAGCTCGGTAGCGGTTGGCACGAAGTCGCTCATTGGGGGCGCCCCACAAGCCGCATTCCCGCGACCAGCCCGGCGATCAGTTCGACCGTGGGTGCGGGAATGTCTGCTCCGTCGCGCTGTTCAAGCTCGCGGTCCAGTTGCTCCAGATCGCGAGCGAAGGCCTCGTCTGGGCCAAGGGGTTTCGTTTCCATCTTCGTCCTCCTCAAGCACCGACCGAGGCGGACTCCTATGGCCGGAGATTGAAGATTGCGAGTCAATTGTTCTGGTTTTGTTCTAATTCCGGTTGCGGGCGGCTTAAGTCCCTCCATCGCTATGGAGGAGGCAATCTGGGGAGTATTCTGGGCAGCAGGCCAGAAACCAGCAGCGCCACGCCGGGAGGTGACTGGTCTATGGCCTTGATTTTAAAAGGGAAAAGAATGGTGGACGCGACAGGGATTGAACCTGTGACCCCTACGATGTCAACGTAGTGCTCTCCCGCTGAGCTACGCGTCCGCCTGTTCTGCGGCCCCTCGGCTGTTGAGCCGGTGGGCGGGAAGGCGGCGTCTATAACCCGCCATTTGCGGGGGCTGCAAGGGGCTTTGACGCCTTTCTTCGACTTTTCTTTCGCTTAGGCCGCGATCATGCGTTCGACCTCGTTCACCAGGTCGCGCAGGTGGACGGGTTTGGAAAGAACCTTGGCCTGGGGGGAGGCTTGGGCGGCGCTGAGGGCGACGGCGGCGAAGCCGGTGATGAACATGATGCGCAGGCCCGGCTGGCGGGCGGCGGCGACGCGAGCGACCTCGATGCCGTCGGCGCCCGGCATGACGATGTCGGTCAGCAGCAGATCGTAGGGGCCCTGGTCCAGAGCGTCTATGGCGTCGTCGCCGTTCTCGCAGGCCACGACCTCATGATCGGCCCGCTCCAGGGCGCGGGTCAGGAAGCCGCGAAGAGAATTGTCGTCTTCGGCCAGAAGAATGCGCGCCATGATCGTATCGAAACCGTTGGGGAATTGGCGACCAACCTAGGCCTAGCCGGGTAAACCGGCGATGAAGACGAACGGGCGCGCGGCGGCATCGGGGCGCGCCTTCCGCTGCGAAGCAGGCTATGGCGAAGGCATGGATGCGCCTCAGCCGCCCTTCTGGATTGTTCCGGCGGACGCCGGGCGGGCGACGCCTCTGGTGTTCGCCTCGCCGCACTCGGGCGATCTCTACCCCGAGGACATAGGGACGACGGCCTCGACGCGCGCGGTCCGCAGCGCCGAAGACGCGGCGGTGGATCAGTTGATCGACTGCGGGCCCGAGGAGGGGGCGAGCCTGATCGCGGCGCGCGTCGGTCGGGCCTATGTCGATCTGAACCGGGCGCCGGACGAGTGGGATCCGGCCCTGATCGTCGATGCGGTCGCGTCGCGCGTCAGCGCCAAGGCCCAGGCCGGCTATGGCGTGCTGGCGCGGCTGGCGGGGGATGGGACGCCGCTTTATGGGCGACGGCTGACGCGGGCCGAGGCGGAGGCGCGGGTGGCGCGGGTGCACGCCCCCTATCACGCGGCCCTGGCGGAGATGATGCAGGCGGCGCGGGCCGAGTTCGGGCGGGCGGTGTTGATTGACTGGCATTCCATGCCCGCACGGGCGACGAACGGGGCGGTGGACGTGGTGCTGGGCGACCGGCACGGGACCAGTTGCGAGGCGCTGCTGACGCGGCGTCTGCGGCGGCTGTTCGAGGCGCAGGGGCTGACGGTCGGGCTGAACCGGCCCTATGCGGGCGGCTATGCGACCCAAATCTGGGGGCGGCCGGACGAGGGTTTTCAGGCGGTTCAGGTGGAGCTGAGCCGGGGACTGTACTGGGATGAGGCGGCCTGGGCGCCGTCGCCGGGATGGAAGCGCTGCCGCTCGGCCCTGCGGCGGGTGATCGCCGAGCTTTGCGCCGACCAGCGCGCCTGAGCGGCGGTCGAGACGAAAAAAGAGCCGCGCCAAACGGCGCGGCTTTGGAAAGTCTATAGGGAGGAAACGCCCAGGAAGGGCAAGACGCTCGAAAGCGTCGAAAGCCAAGTTAGTTTGCAGCGCACAAAAACACAAGCCCCGATTCAATCATATACAATCACGGGGTGTTACGAAGTTCGACGCTCAATCCGATGATCCTGAAATGGGGGCGCGCTTCGTTGATTTCGCAGTTGCGAGATGGTCAGCCCCGCTCCAGCAGACGGCGAGCCTGTCGAATGGCGCTGGCGGCGGGCGAGGCCAGCTGGCGCCAGGCCAGGAGGGCGAACACCGACACCGCTCCCAACATCAGCCATAGCGGCCCGAACAGCCAGGCGGCGGCGGCCAGGGCGAAATAATAGCCGCGAACGCCCTGGTTGAAGTTGGTCAGGGCCGGGTTGAGCACCCGCGCCACAGCGCGGCCATAGGCGACGCGGTCGGCTTCCTCGTGGATTTCCGGCGCGGCGCCGATCAGGGCGACGGTGTAGTTCAACTGACGCAGCGACCAGATGAAGTCGAGGAAGCCGCGCGCCAGGCACAGCAGCACCAGGGCCAGCTTGGCCTCCATCAGGCGCGGCGTGACGGGCTCGGCGCCGACGGCGGCGAAACCGCGCAGGGCCGCTTCGCCCCCGAACAGCACCCCGGCCACGGCGGCGATCAACAGCAGATTAGTCGAGGCGAAGAAGGAGCCGGAGTTGATCGAATGGCCCATCAGCTGGCTGTCGATCAGCCGCATCTCGCGGTGGGTCATGGCGCGCATCCAGGCGTCGCGCACCGCCAGCATGTCCATGTTGAGCGAACCGCTGCGCCGCGCCACCAGGCGGATCAGCGGGCCGTAGCCCAGCCAGGCGACGACAAAGACGAACAGGGCGATCCAATCGAACAGACTCATGCCTGATTGACGCCACGTCAGCCGCTGCAAGGCAAGCGTGATCGCCGCGACGCTTGCCGTAAAGCCGCGCAAAGCTTATCACGCGCGTCAATTCTCCCCGTTCGCACCTGCAACAAGAGCGTATCATGAACATCGACGCCATCCCGGTCGGCCCCAACGCGCCGTGGGACATCAACGTCATCATCGAGATCCCGCAGGGCGGCCTGCCGGTGAAGTACGAAATGGACAAGGAATCGGGCGCCCTGTTCGTCGACCGCTTCCTGCACACAGCCATGTACTATCCGGGCAACTACGGCTTCGTGCCGCACACCCTGTCGGACGACGGCGATCCCTGCGACGTGATCGTGCTGAACCCGACGCCGGTGGTGCCGGGCTGCGTCATCCGTTCGCGTCCGATCGGCGTGCTGAAGATGGTCGATGAAGCCGGCGGCGACGAAAAGATCCTGGCCGTGCCGGTCGACAAGCTGAACCCCTACTATACCGAGGTCTCCAGCTACCGTCAGCTGCCCGCCATCCTGATCGAGCAGATCGAGCACTTCTTCACCCGCTACAAGGATCTGGAGAAGGGCAAATCGGTCACGGTCAAGGGCTGGGGCGACGCTGGCGAGGCCGCCGAGCTGATCGCCGCCGGCATGGCCGCCCATCAGGCCAAGCTGGCCGCCAAGGGCGACGTCGCCGCCTGATTGGCGCTTGCGTCTGAATATGTAGAGGCCCGCTGGAAACGGCGGGGCCTTTTTCTTGGGCGCGGTGGTTCTGCTTGAGCGCGGCGCTTCTCCCTCCCCTTCTTGGCGAGGGTGGTCGGAGCGAAGCGGAGACCGGGTGGGGAGGGCGAGGCGATCCTGACCTTGGCCTGAATGACCGGCCGTCCCCACCGACTTGGCTGCTCCGCGCCGCCCTTCGGGTCGGCCTGACGGCCTCAGCCGCCCTCCTCATGAAGGGGAGGGAGAGCCGTTTCTACTTCGCCCGGAACGCCGCAATCGCCTCGACGGTCTGGCGCACCTTGCTCTCGATGCCCGCCCAGTCCTTCGCCTGAATGGCGGTCTCGGTAATCAGCTTGGACCCCATTCCGGTCGCCACGATGCCGGCGCCGAACCATTTGGCGATGGAGGCTTCGTCCGGGTCGACGCCCCCGGTCGGCATGATCTTGCTCCAGGGCATGGGGCCCAGCACAGCCTTGACGAAGTCCGGCCCGCCGACGGAGGCGCCGGGGAACAGTTTGACGATCTCACAGCCCAGCTCCTGCGCCTCGGAGATGTCGCGCACCGAGCCGCAGCCGGGCGAATAGGCTGTCTGGCGGCGGTTGCAGACCTGCGCCACCTCGGGAACCAGACAGGGGCTGATGACGAAACGCGCGCCTGACGCCAGGTAGAGGGCCGCCGTCGGCGCATCCAGGATCGAGCCCACGCCCATGATGATGTCGGGGTCGGTCCGCGCGAATTCCTTCGATAGGGCGGTGAACGTCTCCCAGGCGAAGTCGCCGCGATTGGTGAACTCCACGGCCCGCGCGCCGCCGCGGGCGCAGGCGCGGATCACCTCGGCGCAGACCTCGACGTCGGGGTGATAGAAGACCGGCACCACCCCTTGCGTCTCGATGGCGGTCAGCACGGCGAGGCGGTCGTGACGCATGAAAACTCCTTACGGCCTGATGGATCGAAGCCTATTCGGCGGTCGCCAGTTCCACCAGCCGCTTCACCATGGCGCTGTCCGCATCGGCCAGAGGGTCCAGAACGGTGAAGTGATCGGCCCCCTCGACGATCTCGACATGGGTGTCGGCGCCCTTGCCGCCCCAGGCGGCTGCCATCTCGCGGCTTTGGCGGACGAACTCATTGCTTTCGTTGCCGCCCACCCAGCAGTCCAGGGCGGTGCCGCCGGGCGTCGCGCCGTTCGGCGCGGGCCAGTGGATCGGCGACAGGGCGCGCGCGACCGGCGTATCCAGCTTCAGCGCCTCGTTCAGCGAGGTGTGGACCAGCGGCTCCAGGTCGAACACGCCCGAGATCGCCAGCGCCGCACGCGCCCGGCCCTCGGACAGCATGCCCGCCGCCATATGGCCGCCGACCGAATGGCCAAACACCAGCGGCCGTTTGCCGGTGCGGGCGCGGACGAACTCCGTCGCCTCGCGCATCTGGCCGATGATCTTGCCGACCGTGACGGCGGGCGCCAGGTCGTAGCCGGGGACGACGATGCTGATCCCATGCTCCAGCAGGGCGGGCGCCACCCAGGCGAACCAGCCGCGGTCCAGCGCCTGCCAGTAGCCGCCATGCATGAAGACGGCGACGGGCGCGCCCGCGCCCGCGTCGAACCATTCCATCTTCTGCCGTTCGGACGGGCCGTATTCGATCGTCTCGGGCCGCCGGGCGTCGATCACCCGCAGCGAGTCCTTGCGCCAGCGATCCAGAATGGCGGGGTGGCCCGGCACGCGGGCGCGGTTGTTATAGGCCGCCTCATAGGCCGCGGCCCGTTCCATCTGCGTCGCCTCGGGCGACAAAGCCTTACCCATGTCGTCTCCATCCGCTAGAGACCTCCGCTTGAACGGGAGGCTTGAAGGCCATGATGACCGCCATTTTCGTCTTCATCAAATGCGAGTTGGGCTACGCCAACGATGTTGCGGCCGATCTGGTCGATAATGTCGAGAATGTGAGCGAGGTCTATTCGACGTCGGGCCAGCATGACCTGCTGGCCAAGTTCCAGCTGCCCAAGGACGCTGACATCGGCACCTTCGTGACCAAGCAGGTGCAGACGCGCCCGCACATCCGCGACACCTTCACCGTCATCACCTTCTCGCCCTTCCTGCCCTCGAAGAAGTAGGGTTCCGTTTTCAAAAAGGACCGGCTAGCGTCCTTCCCGAGCAAGAACGCGAGGGAGGGCGGCCATGGCCGATCTGGAGACGTTCCGCGCGCAGACGCGCGCCTGGCTGGAGGCGAACTGCCCGCCGGAGTGTCGCGGCGCGCCGCCGCTTGAGGCGGACATGGTCTGGGGCGGGCGCAACGCCGTCTATCCGACGCCCGCACACAAGGTCTGGCTGGAGCGCATGGCCGAACGCGGCTGGACCGCGCCGGAATGGCCGCGCGAATACGGCGGCGGCGGGCTGAACCGCGAAGAGGCCAAGGTGCTGGCCGCAGAGCTGCGCCGCATCAAGGCCCATCCGGCGCTCTACAGCTTCGGCGTCTGGATGCTGGGGCCGGCCCTTCTGGCCTTCGGCACGGAAGAACAGAAGCAGCGCTTCCTGCCGCCCATCGTGCGCGGCGAAATCCGCTGGTGTCAGGGCTATTCCGAACCGGGCGCCGGGTCCGACCTCGCCTCCATCCAGACCCGCGCGGTCGATCAGGGCGACCACTGGATCGTCAACGGCCAGAAGATCTGGACCTCTTACGCCGACAAGGCCGACTGGATCTTCTGCCTGGTCCGCACCGACCCCGAGGCGCCCAAGCATCTGGGCATCAGCTTCGTCCTGTTCGACATGGCGACGCCGGGCGTGACCACGCGGCTCATCACGCTCATCAGCGGCAAGTCGCCCTTCTGCGAGACCTTCTTCGACGATGTGCGGGTCGAAAAGGAGAATCTGATCGGCGCGCTGAACCGGGGCTGGGACGTGGCCAAGGCCCTGCTGGCGCATGAGCGGACCATGATCGGCGCCATGGGGGATACCGGGGTCGGCCGCCCGCTGGGGCAGGTCGCGGCCGATAATCTGGGGCTGGACGAGGCCGG
This sequence comes from Brevundimonas sp. UBA7507, assembly GCF_002478355.1. NCBI lineage: Bacteria > Pseudomonadati > Pseudomonadota > Alphaproteobacteria > Caulobacterales > Caulobacteraceae > Brevundimonas > Brevundimonas sp. UBA7507. The sequence goes on from NZ_DLNP01000014.1 coordinate 7,232, forward strand.
GCGGCTGGATGAGCCGCTGCTGCGCGCCCGCATCGCCGAATATGACATCGACGCCGCCGCCTTCCGTCTGGCGATGGAGCGGGCGGGCGATCAGATGAAGGCGAAACAGGCCCACCCGGCGATCGCCTCCATGCTGAAATACTACGGCTCGGAACTGAACAAGCGTCGCCACGAACTGGCCATGGCCGCGGGCGGATCAGACGCGCTGGAATGGGAGGGCGAGCGCTCGAATGACGGTCAGGCCGCCCGCGACTGGCTGCGGACCAAGGCCAACTCGATCGAGGGCGGCACCAGCGAAGTCCAGCTGAACATCATCGCCAAACACCTGCTGCAACTGCCGGGAGCCTGAGCCCATGCCCCTGATTCTGACCGAAGAGCAGACCCTGCTTCAGGACGCCGCCGACGGCTTCCTGAACGAAAACGCGCCCATCGCCCACCTGCGCCGGCTGCGCGACAGCCGCGATGCGGACGGCGTCTCGCGCGACCTTTGGAGCGCGTTCGGCGAGATGGGCTTTTCCGGCGTCGTCATTCCCGAGGAGGACGGCGGCTCGGGCCTCAGCGCCGTCGAGGCGGGCGTCATCGCCGAAAGTCTGGGCCGCACCCTGACGCCGTCGCCCTTCATGGGCTCGTCCGTACTGGCGGCGACGGTGCTGAAGGCGGCGGGGTCTGATGCGCAGAAGGCTTGGCTGGGCCGGATCGCAGCGGGCGAGGCTATTCTCAGCCTCGCCGTTGACGAAGGGCCCAAACACGCCCCCGCGAAAATCGCCGCGCGCGCCGAACGCTCGGGCAACGGCCTCAAACTGAACGGCGCCAAGGGCTTCGTGTTGGACGGCCACGTCGCCGACGCCCTGATCGTGGCGGCGCAAACCGACGACGGCCTGACCCTGTTCCTGATCGATCCGGCGACGCCGGGCGTGACGGTCGAGCGCACCGTCATGGTCGACGCCCACAACGCCGCCCGCGTGACCCTGACCGACGTTCAGATCGACGCCGACGCCGTCATCGGCGCTGTAGGCGAGGGGCAAGGGCCGCTGGACGCCGCCCTGACGCTGGGCCGCGCCTGCGCCGCTTCGTCCCTGGTCGGGGCGGGGGATCAGGCGTTCAGGACGACGCTGCATTACCTAAAAACCCGCAAGCAGTTCGGCAAACTGATCGGCGAGTTTCAGGCCCTGCAGCACCGCGCCGCCCATCTGTTCACCGAGCTGGAGCTGGCCAAGGCGGCCACGCTGGCCGCGCTTCAGGCCATCGACGCGGGCCGCCCCGACGCCGAACAGGCCGCCGGAATCGCCAAAGCCAAGGCCGGCCGCGTCGCCGAACTGGCGGTGCAGGAGGCGGTCCAGATGCACGGCGGCGTCGGCATGACGGACGAGTTCGACGTCGGCCTGTTCATGAAGCGCGTCCGCGTCCTGAACGAACTGCTTGGCGACGCCCATTTCCACGCTGAACGCCTGGCCCGCGCGCAAGGATTCTGACGCTTCCCGTTTGATCCAGGGCAAAGCCGTGCGGCTCAGGATGACGGGGCGGGATTCTCTCGTTACATCTCGCGGTAAGGGAGAAATCACATGACGCGATCCAACGCGCCCGCCTATCAGACAGGCTTCGCCAACCACTTCGCCACCGAGGCGGTGGACGGCGCCCTGCCGGTCGGCCGCAACTCGCCGCAGCGCCCGGCGCTGGGCCTTTATGCAGAACAGCTGTCGGGCGCGGCCTTCACCGCTCCGCGCGACCACAACCTGCGCAGCTGGCTGTATCGTCTGCGGCCCTCGGCCCAGCACGGGCCGTATCAGCCGTTCGCGCAAGGCCGCGTGCGCTCCGGCCCCTTCACCGAGACGCCGCCCAATCCCAACCGGATACGCTGGGATCCGCTGACCATGCCGGACCAGCCGACCGACTGGGTCGAGGGGCTGACCACCTATGGCGGCAACGGCGACGCCGATTCCGGAACGGGCGTGGGCGTCCACCTCTATGTCGCCAACCGTTCGATGGTCGATCGCGTCTTCTATTCGGCCGACGGCGAGCTGCTGATCGTGCCGCAGCAGGGGGCGCAGCGCTTCGTCACCGAGATGGGCGTGATCGAGGCGGCGCCGGGCCACGTGGTCGTCATCCCGCGCGGCGTGCGCTTCCGTGTCGAGATCGATGGTGAGGTGCGCGGCTATGTCTGCGAGAACTACGGCGCGCCCTTCCGCCTGCCGGACCTGGGGCCCATCGGATCGAACGGCCTGGCCAATCCGCGCGATTTCGAGACGCCGGTCGCCGCTTTCGAGGACGTGGATCGCTCGACCGAGTGCGTTCAGAAATACGGCGGCCGGCTGTGGGCCACGACCTTCGACCACAGTCCGCTGGACGTGGTCGCCTGGCACGGCAACTACGCCCCCTATCGCTATGACACGGCGCGGTTCAACACCATCGGCACGGTCAGCTTCGACCACCCGGACCCGTCGATCTTCACCGTCCTGACCTCGCCCAGCGACACGCCGGGCACGGCCAACTGCGACTTCGTCATCTTCCCGCCGCGCTGGATGGTGGCCGAGGACACCTTCCGCCCGCCGTGGTTCCATCGCAACGTCATGAGCGAGTTCATGGGTCTGATCTTCGGCGAATACGACGCCAAGGCGGGCGGCTTCGCCCCCGGCGGCGCGAGCCTGCACAACCGCATGAGCGGCCACGGCCCGGATCAAGCCAGCTGGGACGGCGCGACCAAGGCCGACCTGAAACCGCACAAGATCGAGAACACCCTGGCCTTCATGTTCGAGACGCGGATGCCGATCCGCACCACGGCCTGGGCGGAACAGACGCCGTTGATGCAGTTGGACTACGACGACTGCTGGACCGGCTTTGAAAAGGGCAAGGTCTGAAGCCTTCCTCTAGTTCGACATAAAAAGGGCCCCGCCGCGATCGCGACGGGGCCCTTCTTCTGCGTGAGGTCTGCTTAGGACTTCGGCGGCGTGTTCGAGGTGGTCATGCCGCCGTCGACGTTGCCGGCCTCGGCCTTGATGGCGTCGGCCTTCTCATCGGCCTTCTTCTCCACGGCGTCCGCCTGCGCGTTCAGGGCGTCGGCCTGGGCGTCAGTCGGGGCGGCGTCGGCCTGGTTCTCAAGCTGAGTCGCCGTCACATCAGCCTGAGCCTCGACGGCGTCGGCGCGGGCGTCGGCTTCCTTTTCGGCTGGGTTCTGGCAGGCGGCCAGACCGGTCAGGGCGGCGACGGAGACGGCGGCGAGAACAAGTTTGCGCATGTTGGTGCTCCAGATGATTGAGCCTTGGAAACGCCCAGATTCGCATTCGGTTCACGCACCCGTGATCACATTTTTCAGCCCGCCTCGGCGAAGGCCACGCGCGCGGCGCCCAGAAGGGCGGCGTGTTTATGCAGGATCACCTTGGTCGGTATGGCGGCCATATAGTCCTGGAACCGACCCTTGCGCTCGAACCGACGGCGGAAGGGGCTGGCCTGGATGAAGGGCAGGATGCGCGGCGCGATCCCGCCTGCGATATAGACCCCGCCGCGCGCGCCGGTGGTCAGGGCGATGTCCCCGGCGACCGCGCCCAGCATGGCGCAGAAACGGGCCAAGGTGGCGCCGCAGGGGCTGGTCGGATCCTCCAGCGCCTGGGCCGTGATCTGGGCGGGGTCGTCGATATGGGTCTCGCGGCCGTCGATTTCGGCCAGGGCGCGGTGCAGGTTCAGCAGGCCCGGCCCGCAGATCAGCCGTTCGATCGAGACGCGGTCGTAGCGGCGGCGCAGGATGCGCAGCACCTCGTCCTCGATTTCATCGCCAGGCGCGAAACAGGCGTGGCCGCCCTCGCTGGGCAGGGCCATCTCGCGGCCGTGGGCGTCGCGCGCCAGGGCGGAGACGCCGAAGCCCGTGCCCGGTCCGACCAGGGCGATGGCGGCGTGGGGATCGCCCTGAGCCGGACCGCCCAGAGACGCCAGTTCGTCTTCGGGCACGACCGGCGCGCCCCAGGCCAGGGCCTCAAAATCGTTGATCAACCGGATCGGTTTCAACCCCAGCGTCTGAAGTTCGTCCTCCGACACGCGCCAGGGCGAGTTGGTCAGATCGATGGCGCCGTCCGTCACCGGCCCCGCCACGGCGATGACGCCGCCCGTCGGCTTGAGCGGGCATCCGTCGAGATAGGCCTTCACGCCGTCCAGAAAGGTCGGGTGGATTTCGGCGGGGAAGCTCTCGACATGCTCCAGCACGGGGCGGCCTTCGACGTTGCGGGCCAGGGCGAAGCGGGCGTTGGTGCCGCCGACGTCGCCGACCAGAAACAGGGGATTGGTCATACAGGCCTCCTTCAGGCGTCCACGGCGCGGTCTACGACGTTGGGATCGGGCGGGCCGTCGTCATGGCCGTTCGCGCCGATAGGGGCCGTGAAACAGACGCTGGCCCCTTCCTCCGCCGTCGAAACAACCTGGCGAAAGGCGCCGAACAGTTCGCGGCCATACCCCCAGGAAGAGCCTTCGGCATGGGCGCGCGAGCGCGTCGCCGCCGGGCGCGCGGCCAGGTCGTCGATTCCCACGATGGTCAGCACCCCGGCCTCGGGGTCCAGACGAATGACGTCGCCGTCGCGGATGTGGGCCAGGGGACCGCCCGCCAGCGCTTCGGGGCTGACGTGGATGGCGGCGGGCGTCTTGCCGCTGGCGCCCGACATGCGGCCGTCGGTGACAAAGGCGACCTTGAAGCCCTTGTCCTGCAGCACGCTGAGCGCAGGCGACAGGCTGTGCAGTTCCGGCATCCCGTTGGCGCGCGGCCCCTGGAAGCGCAGCACCACCACGACGTCGCGGTTCAGCTCGCCGTCCTTGAAGGCCTGCAGCGCGTCTTCCTGGGTTTCGAACACGGCGGCGGGGGCCTCGACGATGCGGTTCTCAGGCTTCACGGCCGAGATCTTGATGACCGCCCGGCCCAGATCGCCCTGCACCAGCCGCAGGCCCCCCTCGCGGTCGAACGGGTCCGAGGCGGGGCGCAGGATGCTCAGGTCCAGACTCTCCTTCACCGTGTCGCGCCAGACCAGTGCGCCGTCCTCCAGCCGGGGCTCCCTGAAGTACGGCTCGAGCCCCTGGCCCATGATGGTGGTCACGTCGGCGTGCAGGTTGCCTGCCTGGACCAGTTCGCGGGTGACGAAGGCGACCCCGCCCGCCGCCTGGAAGGCGTTCACATCGGCCGAGCCGTTCGGATAGACCCGCGCCAGCAGAGGCGTGACCGAGGACAACTGGTCCATGTCGGTCCAGTCGATCCGCACCCCCGCCGCGCGCGCCATGGCGACCAGGTGGATGGCGTGGTTGGTCGAGCCCCCGGTGGCCAGCAGGGCGACGATCATGTTGACGATGGTCTTTTCCGACACGACGTCGGCCATGCGTCCGCGCCCCTCGCGCGCCAGTTCGATCGCCCGCTTGGCCGCCGCCGCCGTCAGGGCGTCGCGCAGGCCGGTGTCGGGATGGACGAAGGCGGTCGAGGGCAGGTGCAGCCCGGCGATCTCCATCATCATCTGGTTGGAGTTGGCCGTGCCGTAGAAGGTGCAGGTGCCGGGCGAATGATAGGAGGCGATCTCGCTCTTCAGCAGTTCGGCGCGGTCGATCAGACCTTGGGCGTATTCGGCGCGGATGCGGGCCTTTTCGGCGTTGGGAAGGCCGCTGGGCATCGGCCCCGCCGGGACGAAGACCACCGGCAGATGGCCGAACGCCAGCGCCCCCATGAACAGGCCCGGCACGATCTTGTCGCACACCCCCAGCATCAGGGCGGCGTCGAAGGCGTCGTGGGTCAGGGCCACCCCTGTGGACATGGCGATAACGTCGCGGCTGAACAGGCTCAGCTCCATGCCGGGGCGCCCCTGGGTGACGCCGTCGCACATGGCCGGAGTTCCGCCCGCTACCTGGGCCGTGGCGCCGATCTCGCGCGCGGCCTGACGGATAACCTCTGGAAAGCGCTCGAACGGCTGATGCGCCGACAGCATGTCGTTATAGGCGGTGACGACGCCGAGGTTGGGCTGGGCGCCGGTCATGGCGGTCAGCTTGTCCGCCACCGTCTGCCCGGCGAAGGCGTGGGCCCAGTTGGCGCAGGACAGCTTGGCCCGTCCGGACCCTGAGTCGGCCGCCGCATCCATGCGGCGCAGATAGTCGGCGCGGGTCTTGCGGCTGCGTTCGACGATGCGGGCGGTGACTTCGGCCACCACAGGATTGAGCGCCATCAGTCGGCCTCCGTCCAGAAGACTTCAAGGGGGGCGTTCGCCGCGATCAGGGCGGCGATGGGGCTGACGGCGGGATCGCCCGCCGCCTCACGCTCGAACACGGCGCGTTTCTTGGCGCCGGTCAGGGCCAGCACCACGCATCGAGCCCCAGCCAGCCACGGCAGGTTGAGCGTCAACCGCTCCTGCGGCGGCGCGGCGCCGTCGCGTCCGGCCGGCACGCCGTAGACGGCAGGCTTGAGGCTGGGCGTCAGCAGGGTGGTCAGCGTCGGGCTGCCGGGGAACATCGAGCAGATATGCCCGTCCTCGCCCATGCCCAGCAGGACGGCGTCTAGACGGCTGTTCTCCAGTTCGACCGTCAGTTCATGGGTCGCGAGCGCCGCAGCACGATCCACCGTCACGGCGGAGCGGAACAGGGGCAGGAACTCAGCTCCCTTGGCCTCATGTCTCAGCAGGGTGCGCTTGAGCAGGGCGGCGTTCGACTCTGGTGATGTCTCCGGCACATAACGCTCGTCTACGAGGGTGACGAAGGTGTGCTGCCAGGCGGGATAGGAGCGCAGTTTGGACAGGCGTTGATAGATCGGTTCGGGCGTAGAGCCTCCGGCGCCAGCGAATACCGCCCAGCCGTTCTGCGCGGGGTCGCGCAGGCCTTCTTCAAGCGCCGACGTCAGTCGGTGTGCGGCGGCGTCCGCCCATACGTCGATGGTAGGAAAGGTCTCGATCATGCCGACACGCTCCTTCTCCCCTCGGCGGAGAAGGTGGGCCGCAGCGCGGCTCGGATGAGGGGCTGGCCGGATACAGACGCGACGTCAACGGTCGAGCGGGCGGACACAGCCCCCTCATCCGTCCTGCTCCGCAGGCCATCTTCTCCCCTGAGGGGAGAAGGAAGAGTGTTTGCGTTTCTCATCGCGCGTTCCATTTCCGCCCCGTGCGCGACAGAAGCAGATCGGCCGCCTCCGGTCCCCAACCGCCCGCCGCATAGTCCAGCGGTTTGCACTCGCGACACGTCCAGGCGTCGGCGACTTCATCGACCCATTTCCAGGCCTGCTCGGCCTCGTCCCGACGCACGAACAGGGTGGAGTCGCCGTTGAGGGCGTCCAGCAGCAGCCGCTCATAAGCGATGCGGCGGCGCGGAGGGGCGCCGTCCTTGCCGTCTTGCCCCCACGACAGGCTCATTCGGATCGGCTGAAGCTGCATGCGCTGCTCCAGCCCCGGCTTCTTGTTCATCACCGACAGGGAGATGTCCTCGTCCGGCTGAAGTTCGATCACCAGGCGGTTGTCATAGATGTCGCCGCGCTCTCCGTGGCCGAAGATGGAGTGGGGCACCGGCTTGAACTGTATGACGATCTCGGTGCGCTTTTCGGCCAGCCGTTTGCCGGTGCGCATGAAGAATGGCACGCCCGCCCAGCGCCAGTTGTCGATGTCGGCGCGGATGGCGACGAAGGTTTCGGTGTCTGATTTCTGGCCGCGTTCGGCCTCATAGCTCTCGACCGGGCGACCCTCGACCTCCCCGGCCGTATATTGGCCGCGCACGGTGACGCGTTCGGCGTCCTCGGCGGTGACGGGGCGAAGCGAGCGCAGCACCTTCACCTTCTCATTGCGCACCGAGTCCGGGTCCAGATCGCTGGGCGGCTCCATCGCCACCAGACACAGCAGCTGCAGCATATGGTTCTGCACCATGTCCCGCAGGGCGCCGTATTCGTCATAATAGGGCCAGCGGTCGCCGACGCCGACCGTTTCTCCGACCGTGATCTGCACATGGTCGATGGTCAGATTGTTCCACAACGGCTCGAAGATGGCGTTGCCGAAGCGCAGGGCGATCAGGTTCTGGACCGTCTCCTTGCCGAGATAGTGGTCGATGCGGAACACCTGTCGCTCGTCAAAGGCGTGGGCCACGGCGTCGTCGATGGCGCGGAAGCTTTCCAGATCGCGTCCGACCGGCTTCTCCAGCACGATGCGGTCGTCGAGACCGGCCAGACCGGCCGTCTTCATCGCCGTGACGATACGGCCGTAGAGCGAAGGCGACACAGCCAGGAAAGAGGTGATCGGGCCATCGCTCGTCAGCGCCTTCACCGCGCGCAGGCTTTCGGCGTCGGTGGCGTCCACCGCCAGGTAATCGAGCCGCTGGGTCAGGCGCGCCCAACTCGTCTCGTCCCAAGCGCCATCGGCCTCGGCGCGGGGCTGCACCGCCTGGCGCACCTTGGCGATATACTCCTCGGCGGTTTCCTGCGACCGGGCGGCGCCGATGATCTTCAGCTCCGGCGGCAGAAGCCCGTCATGATCCAGAAAGTAGAGCGACGGCAAAAGCATCCGCATGGCCAGGTCGCCGCCGCCGCCGAACAGGATCAAAGCCGCCATCTTGAGGCCTCCCTTGCAGAAGATCGGCCCGCCAAGCGTGACCGTGATCAGCCAGAGTGATTGGCCGGTTCCGCCCGCTGGGCCAAGACGTCCAGCACGTCCTGAAACACCATGTGACGCGCGTGCAGAAGCACCAGCAGGTGATAGATCAAATCCGCCGCCTCGCTGGCGAGTTCCGTATTATCTCCCGCCGCCCCGGCCAGTGCCGTCTCGACGCCCTCTTCCCCGACCTTCTGGGCCGCGCGTTTCGGCCCCTGGGCGATGAGGCGGGCGGTCCAACTGTCGTTGGGATCGGCCTGGGCTCGGACATGGATGGTCCGCTCCAGCCGCCCGATGCGGCCGAGCCCCGGCGCATCCTCCTCGCCGAAACAGCTGATGCGATTCAGGTGGCAGGCGTTTCCGACCGGGCGCACCTTCACCACCACGGCGTCGCCGTCGCAGTCGGGCGTCACCGAGACGACGTTGAGGACGTCGCCCGAGGTCTCGCCCTTGCGCCAACGCCCGCCGCGCGCGCGCGAGAAGAAGGTGGCCTGCCCGCTGTCCAGCGTCTCGCGCAGCGCCGCCTCGTCCATATAGGCCAGGGTCAGCACCTGAAGGGTGTCAGCGTCCTGCACCACGGCCGGGATCAGGCCGCCGCCCTTGGCGAAGTCGATGGAGGAGATGTCGAGGTTCATCTTCCTTCTCCCCTCGTGGGAGAAGGTGGCTCGCGAAGCGAGACGGATGAGGGGGAGGTCCGCTCCGCTCTCAACGTCAGCCGTCTCGCCTGCGGCCAGAGCCCCCTCATCCGACCTGCTCCGCAGGCCACCTTCTCCCACGAGGGGAGAAGGAAATCGAAAGCCGTCATATCCTCACCTCCACGCCCTGCTCATTCAGGTAACGCTTGAGCTTCGGCACTGTGATCGCACCCGAGTGAAACACGCTCGCCGCCAGCGCGCCCGAAACCTCCGCCACCACGAACACGTCGCGGAAATGCTCCACCGCGCCCGCCCCGCCGGACGCCACCAGCGGAATGGTCAACCGCCGCCGCGCTTCGGCCAACTGGTCCAGGTCATAGCCCCGCCGCACCCCGTCCTGATCGATGCAGTTCAGCACGATCTCGCCCGCGCCCAGCCCCTGCGCCTCGACGATCCACTCCATCGTCAGCCGCCCGGCGCCGCGGCGTGCGTTCGGATCGCCGGTGTATTTGTGCACCCGCCATTCGCCGCCCTGAAAGGCGCTGTCGACGCCGACGACGACGCACTGGCGCCCCAGCCGCGCGGCCATCTCGCTGATCAGTTCGGGCCGCTCCAGCGCGGGCGAGTTGATCGACACCTTGTCCGCCCCGTGGTCGAGACAGCGCGCCGCCTGCTCCACCGTGCGGATGCCGCCCGCCACGCAGAAGGGGATGTCCAGCAGGCGGGCGATGTCCTGCACCCAGCCATAGTCCAGCGTCCGCCCTTCCGGGCTGGCGGTGATGTCGTAGAAGACCAGTTCGTCGGCGCCCTGATCGCGATAGCGCGCGGCCAGTTCGGCGGCGTCGCCCATGTCGACGTGGCCCTCGAACCGCACGCCCTTGACCACGCGGCCGTCCTTGACGTCGAGGCAGGGGATGATGCGTCTCGCCGTCATTGGGCGACCGCCTTCAGCGCCTCGGCCACGGTGAAGCGGCCGGCGTAGAGGGCGCGGCCGGTAATGGCGCCGGCGCAGCCGATGGCCTTGGCGGCGATCAGGTCGTCCAGACCGGCGGCCCCGCCCGAGGCTTGAATCTCCAGCTCGGGGCGACGACGGATGGCCTCGGACAGCAGCTCTTGGTTCAGGCCGGTCAGGGCGCCGTCGCGACCGACGTCCGTGATCAGGATGTGGCGCAGCATCCCGACCGGATAGCGCTCCAGCACGCTCCACAGATCCACGCCTGACGACTGGGTCCAGCCCTTCAGGGCGGGCACGGGCAGGCCGTCCTCGTAGCGGACGTCCAGGGCCAAGGCGATGGCGTCGGGGCCGAACTGCTCCAGCCATTTCAGCACCTGATCCGTGTCGGTGACGGCCAGCGAGCCGATGACGACACGGCTGATCCCGGCGCCCAGCAGGTGCTCGATATCCTTTGCCGAGCGGACGCCGCCGCCCGACTGGACCTTGATGTGCACGGCCCGGGCCATGTCGCCGATCAACTCATACTGACGCGCCTCGCCTGCCTTGGCCCCATCCAGATCGATGACGTGAATCCACTCGGCGCCCTCGGCGGCAAAGGCCGCCAGCCGGTTGGCGGGGTGGGAATCATAGCGAGTCACGTGATTGAAATCGCCGTGCAACAGGCGAACCGCATGGCCCTCGATCAGGTCAATGGCGGGATAGATGATCACGCGGGCAACTCCAGGAAGTTCTTTAGAATACGCGCGCCGAGCGCGGCCGACCGTTCCGGGTGGAACTGGCAGCCCCAGCGGTTGGCGCTGTTGACCACGGCGGGCACGGGCGCGCCATAGTCGGCGGCGGCCAGGGTCGCCGGACCGTCGGGGCAGACATAGCCGTGGACGAAATAGGCCCAGTCGCCGTCTTTCACCCCGTACAGCAGCGGGTCGTCGCGGCGGATCGTCAGACGGCTCCACCCCATATGCGGCGACGGGCGCGACGGGGCGGGAAGGATGGCCTCGACCCGACCGGGGATCAGCCCCAGCAGGTCGGCCCCGCCGTCTTCTGCGCTGGCGTCGAACAACAGCTGCTGGCCCAGGCAGACGCCCAGCAGCGGACGTGGAAACCGGCGCAGCGGTTCGATCAGGTCCAGCGCCTGCAGTCTCTGCATGGCGTAACCGGCCGCGCCGACGCCGGGCAGGATGATCCGCTCGGCTTCAGCCACATCGGCCGGATCGTCGGTGATCCGCACCCGCGCGCCCAGCCGCTCCAACGCGAACCGCACCGAGGCCACATTGCCCGAGCCGTAACCGATCAAGGTGGCGTTCACAGCACCCCCTTGGTGCTGGGCACCACATCGCCCTCGACCCGGATCGCCTGACGCAGGGCGCGGCCCAGCGCCTTGAACACGGCCTCGGTCTTGTGGTGGTCGTCGTCGCCGGTGACGCGGACATGGATCGCTGCGCCCAGATTCTCAGCCAGCGACCGCACGACGTGCGCCGTCAGATCGGTGCGATAATCGCCCAGCATCGGCGTCGCGAACGCCCCCTCGAACACCGGATAGGGTCGCCCGGACAGGTCGATGGAGACCGACGCTTCGGCCTCATCCATCGGCAGGAGGAAGCCATAGCGGCCGATGCCGCGCCGCTCGCCCAGCGCCTGTTTCAGCGCCTGACCCAGCGCAATGGCGCAGTCCTCGATCGTGTGGTGCGGGTCGATGTGTAGGTCGCCCTCGCACGACAGGCGGATGGAGAAGCCTCCGTGCGCCGCCACCTGTTCGATCATGTGGTCGAAGAAGCCGACGCCGGTTTCGATTTTCACTGGCCCGGCGCTGTCAAGATCGACGGCGCAGACGATGCGCGTCTCCTTCGTGTCGCGGATGGCCTGACCGACGCGGCTGCGGCGGACGCCGGGGCTGGCGGCGCCCAGGGCGGTCAGCAGCCGGTCATTGACCTCGGGCTTCAGCGAGACGGGCAGGCGCACCCGCTCGCCCGCCGGATCAGCGACCAGACCATAGCGACGCAGGGCCTCAACCACGTGCGCCGGGTCGGAGGGCTTGGCGATGATCACCGGCCCGACCCCGGCCTCCAGCGCCATGATGCGCGACAGGGCATCCGTGACGCGGGTGCGTTCGCGGCGCACGGCGTCGATACGCGACGCCGTCTCGATCATCCGCGACGGGTCCAGCGCCTGCATGGCCAGCCGCACCGAGACCTCGGGCAGGGCGTAGGGCTCCAGCACATCCGCCAGCCGCGCCAGCGTCTGCGCCTGCGCGACCGTGGCCCCGACCCGCGCTCCGGCCAGCCCATAGGCCAGCGACAGGCTGCGCAGGACGATCAGATTGGCGTGGTCCTTCACCACGGCGGCAGCGGACGGCGTCTCGGCGAACTCGACCAGCCCTTCATCCACGACCAGCAGGGTGGGGGCGACGCGCTCGGCCATCTCGGCCACGGCGTCGGGCGAGCCGAGGGCGCGGATGATTACAGCGGCGATGTCGGCTTCGGCGGCCGGCCGGGCGTAGAGGGCGGCCAGTTGCGTATAGGGCTCGGCGTCGGGCGCCTGCACCTTCAGCCCGTCGCGCGCGGCGAGGCGCCAGACCAACTCCAGCCCGTGCGTGAGCCCACGCGTCGGCAGCACCTGATCGGCGCCGACGCCGTAGAGGGCGCCCATGCGGGCCGCCAGCGCGGCAGGCTCGACCGGATAGCGATCCAGACCGTCGCCGCCGGAAACGAGCGGCGGATAGGGGGCGGGCAGCGTCATGATCCTTCTCCCCTCGTGGGAGAAGGTGGCTCGCGCAGCGACACGGATGAGGGGGTGGTTTCCATAGGCGAGACGGAGGAGGGCGAAGCCAGCACACCCCTCATCCGAGCGCCTCCGGCGCCCACCTTCTCCCACAAGGGGAGAAGGAAGAGGTCGTTGGTCATCCCGCGCTCCTCAGATCGGCGGCCCTGGCGTGGGCTTCCAGCCCCTCCAGCCGCGCCAGGGCGGCGGCGACGGGGGCCAGGGCGGCGGCGCCTTGTTCGCTGACGGTCTGCACCGACATGGTGGTCATGAAGCTGGCGGTGGTGACCCCGCCCAGCGTCCGCGCCGCGCCGTCGGTCGGCAGGACGTGGCTCGGTCCTGCCGCATAGTCGCCGAGCGTTTCCGCCGCCCAGCGCCCGACGAAGACGGCGCCTGCCGCGCTAATCCGCTCGACCAGCCGCTCGGCTTCCTGCGTCTGGATCGACAGGTGTTCGGGGCCGTAGAGGTTGGCGATCTCGCACGCCTCGGTCATGTCGCGCACGCGGATGACGCGGGCCTCGGCCAGCGAGGCGCGGGCGATGGCGGCGCGCGGCAGGCCTTCGATCTGACGCTCGACCTCGGCGATGATCTCGCTCAGCGCCGTGCCGCTGTCGGAGACAAGGATGACCTGCGCGTCCGCGTCATGCTCCGCCTGGCTCAACAGGTCGGCGGCGGCGATCTCGAAATCGGCGTCGCGGTCGGCGATGATCAGCAGCTCCGACGGACCCGCAGGCAGGTCGCAGGCCGGGCCGCCGGGCAGGGATGCGGCGTATCGCTTGGCCTCGGCCACATAGGCGTTGCCGGGGCCGAACAGCTTGTCGACGGGGGCGATGATCCCGTCTTCCAGCTCGACGCCGAAGGTGAGGGCGGCGATGGCCTGCGCCCCGCCCAGCAGCCACAGTTCCTCCAGCCCCGCCTCGGCGGCGGCGGCGATCATGGCGGGGTGGACCGAGCCGTCCTTGGACGGCGGCGTCACGGCGACGCGCCGCCCCACCCCGGCCACGCTCGCCGGTATGGCCAGCATCAGCAGCGACGAGAACAACGGCGCCGTCCCGCCCGGAACATAGAGGCCGGCCGAGCCGATGGGCCGCCAGACCAGTTTCGACTTTACGCCCGGCGTCGTCTCGATGAAGGGCGTGTCCTCTGGCCGGGTCGCCTGATGGAAGACGCGCACATTGTCGGCGGCGACGCGCAGGGCGCGGGCGGCGGCGGGCGGCAGGTCGCGGCGAGCCTGGGCGGCGGCGGCCTCGGTGATCTCGATACGGCGCGGCGGGGCGCCGTCCAGTCGGGTCGCCCAGTTGGTCACGGCCTCGCCGCCGCGCGCCCGCACGTCGTCGAAGATCTCGCGCACCACGCTGGAGACGAAGCCTTCAGTGCGGCGCTGCGGCCGGGCCAGGGCGGCTTTGCGTCCGGCGGCGTCGAGTTGGTTCCAGTCGATACGCTTCATCACATCATCTTCTCGATGGGCAGGACCAGGATGGCCGACGCCCCTTCCGCCTTCAGTTTCTCCAGCGTCTCCCAGAAGACCGCCTCCTGACAGACGGCGTGGACGGCCACGGCGTCGTCGCGCCCCGACAGGGGCATGACGGTCGGCGACCCCGCGCCGGGCAGCAGGGCGGTGATCCGGTCCAGCGCCGCGCGCGGCGCGTTCAGCATCACGTATTTGGCCCCTTGCGAGGACACCACGCCCGCCATTCGCTCGACGATGGAGTCCAGCAGGTGTTGAAGCCCCGCCTCGGGCGGCGTCGGCGCCTTGATCAGCACGGCCTGACTGTCCAGCACCGTCTCGCGCGCGCTCAAGCCGTTGGCCTCCAGCGTCGCCCCGGTCGACACCAGATCGCAGATGGCGGCGGCCAGCTTCAGTCGGGGGGCCACCTCGACCGCGCCGCGCATGGTGACGATGTCGGCCTGTACCCCTGCCTCATCCAGAAAGCGGCGCAGGATCTTGGGGTAGGAGGTGGCGATCCGCAGCCCCTGCAGCGACGACGGCCCGGCGTAGTCCAGCCCCGGCGGCGTCGCGATCTTCAGCGTGCAGCGCCCGAAGCCCAGCGGCATGACCACCTCTGCATTCGGCCCGCCGTTCCTGACCTCTTCCAGCACATTCTCGCCGACGATGCCCAGATCGCAGACCCCGTCCGCCACGAAGGTCGGGATGTCGTCGTCGCGCACCCGCAAGAGGTCGATCGGATAGTTTTCGATCCGATACAGCAGGTCGTTGTTTCCCTTGACCACGCGCAGGCCCGCATCGCGGACCAGATCGAGGCTGCGTTCGGCCAGGCGGCCGGATTTCTGGACGGCGATACGCAGCCGCCCCTGAACCGTGCTCATGATCTCAACTCAGGCTTTCAGTCTGTCCAGCACCAGTCGATAGCCCTGGTGCGGCATGTCCTTCAGGGAGCGCGCGACGCGCACGACAGTGGTCGGGCTGGCCGGCGCCTCGGCGGCGATCTCGCGATAGGTCTTGTCCCCGGTGTCCAGCATCCGCGCCACCTGCCACCGCTCGGCCATGGCGCGCAGCTCGGCCGGGGTGCACAGGTCGGCCAGGAAGGCGTCCGCCTCCGCTCGCGTCTTCAGCGAAAGCAGGGCGTCCAGCAGTGCGGTCTTGGCGGCGTCGGTGCTCATGGTGCGTTCCATTATGCTGTAACAATGGAACGGTCAACCCGCTTTCCGATCTGGTGCGTGGAGAATGGGTGCAAAGGCGGTGGCGCTTCGCTTCCGGCGTCTCTATCTGCGCTGTCATGAGCAAGGTTGTGATCATCGGCGCGGGACACGCGGGGGGCTCGGCGGCGGCGCTGCTGAGGCAGTATGGGTATGAGGGCGAGATCGTCCTGGCGGGGCAGGAGGATGCGCCGCCCTATCAGCGGCCGCCCCTGTCGAAAGCCTGGCTGAAGGGGGAGGCGGGTCTGGAAGACCTGCTGCTGCGGCCCGAGAGCTTCTACGCCGAGCAGGACATCGCGCTGCGCACCGGCGTCACGGCGAGCGCCATCGACGCGGACGCCAGGGCCGTGACCTTCGCCGACGGAACGGTCGAGCCTTACGACGTGCTGATCCTGGCCACCGGCTCGACGGCGCGCAAGCTGACCCTTCCCGGCGCGGACCGACCCGATCTGCTGGAGCTGCGCACCCTCGACGACGCCGAACGGCTGAAGGCGGTTCTCGCCCCCGGCAAGCGGCTGGCGGTGGTCGGCGGCGGGTATGTCGGGCTGGAGGCGGCGGCCTCGGCCCGCGCCCTGGGCGCCGAGGTGGTGGTGATCGAGCGCATGGACCGGGTGCTGGCCCGCGTGGCGTCTCAGCCCCTGTCGGCCTTCTTCACCGACCTACACAAAAAGCATGGCGTCGAGATCCTGACGGGCGTCGAGGTCGCGGGGTTCGAGGACGCAGGCGTGCGTCTGGCGGACGGGACGCTGATCGCGGCGGATGCGGTGCTGGTCGGCGTCGGCGCCTTCGCCTGCGAGGCCCTGGCGCGCACGGCGGGACTGACGTGCGACAATGGCGTGGTGGTGGACGAGACGGCCCGCACCAGCGACCCGAACATCTACGCCATCGGCGATGTGACGCGGCGGCCGATTCCGGTCCACGGCGGCGTCATGCACCGGCTGGAGAGCGTGCCCAACGCCCTGGAACAGGCCAAACAGGCGGCCAGCGCCATCGTCGGCCGCGCGGCTCCGGCGCCCGAAGTGCCGTGGTTCTGGTCCGACCAGTATGACGTCAAGCTGCAGATCGCCGGCGTGCCCTTCGACGCCGACCGTCAGCTGGTGCGCGGCGATCCGGCCGGCGGCGCCTTCTCGGTCTTCCACCTGAGCGGCGACAGGATCGTGGCGGTGGAGGCGGTCAACGCCCCCGCCGACTTCATGGGCGGGCGGATGCTGATCGGGAAGGGGGCGCCGGTGGACGACGCCCTGCTGGCCGATCCGACAGTGTCGATCAAGGCGGTCGCCAAGCCCCAGGTGTGACCTGCGTGTGACACCTGATCCGCAAGTGCGATTTAGTCGCAAGAGTCAGATTGTCGCACCCTGAAATGATGCTAATGCGAGCCGGTCTCATTCATTGATCGGTTCCTCCTCATGTCCGACACCCGCTCCGCCGCCCTCAAGGCGCTCCTGTTCGCGTCCAGCGCCGCCGGGATGCTGTGCGCCGCGCCGGCGATCGCGGCGACTGACGAGGCCGCGCCCGCCGATGGGGTGATCAGTCAGGACGCCACCAACCTGGGCACGGTGGACGTGCACGGCCATCGCGTGAAGCGCGAGCCGAAGGATCCGCAGTTCGTTACGCCCCTGGTCGACACGCCGCGCACCGTGACGGTGATCCCGCAGCAGATCATCGAACAGACCGCCGCAACCTCCTTGCAGGACATTCTGCGCACCTCGCCGGGCATCACCTTCGGGGCGGGCGAGGGCGGCCAGCCCCTGGCGGACCGGCCCTTCATCCGTGGTCAGGCGTCGGGCAACAACATCTTCGTTGACGGCATCCGCGACACCGGCGGCCAGCAGCGCGAGGTCTTCAACCTGGAGCAGGTCGAGGTCATCAAGGGCGCCGATTCCGTCTATTCGGGCCGCGGTTCGGGCGGCGGCAGCATCAATCTGGGCTCCAAGTCGCCGCGTCTGACCCACTTCGTCCACGGCTCGGCCGGCGTCGGCACGGACGACTATCTGCGCGGCACGGTGGACGCCAACTGGCAGGTCGGGCCGACCGCCGCTATGCGCCTGAACGTCATGGCTTCGCAGGGCGATGTGCCGGGTCGCAACGGCGTCGATTTCGACAAGTGGGGCGTGGGGGCTGCGGTCGCCGTGGGTCTGGGCGCGCCGACGACGCTGACGGCCAGCTACTACCATCTCGACAGCAATCAGACGCCCGACTACGGCGTCCCGCTCTACACCAAGCTGGGCGGGGCGAACGCGCCGCGTCCGGACGCTTCGGGCATCCTGGACGTGCCCTATGACAGCTTCTACGGCCTGAAGGCGCGCGACTATCTGAACAATACGATCGACAGCCTGACGCTCGAGATCGAGCACCGCTTCAGCGACACCCTGGCCCTGCGCAACGTCACCCGCTACGCGCAGACGCTGAACGACTATGTCGTCACCAACCCCGGCGACGGCGGCGCGGCCCACCAGATCAACGGCGTCTGGTGGATGAAGCGGGGTCTGAAATCGCGCTGGAATCCGGCCGAGACCCTGGCCAACGTCACCGACCTGCACGGCTCCTTCCTGACCGGGTCGGTCAAGCATGACTTCGACGTCGGTCTGGAGCTGTCGCGCGAGAAGAACCGTAACGCCTCCTATACGGTGACGACCCTGACCGGCACGGCCTGCCCGGCGCCGCTGACGGGGCTGGACTGCACCCAGGTCTATGCGCCGAACCCGAACGACCCGTGGACGGGTACGATCACGCGCGGGCCGGAGACCTATTCGGACACGGATGCCTTGGGGCTTTACGCCTTTGATTCCGTCAGCCTGGGCGAGCGGTGGAAGCTGAACCTGGGCCTGCGCTACGACCGCTATGACGTCGAGGGCACGGAACTGCCGCGCGGCGCCACGTCGCCCATCATGCGCGAGGCGGACTGGGACTTTGTCAACTATCAGGTGGGTCTGGTCTACAAGCCGACGGCGAGCAGCAGCGTCTACGCCTCCTTCTCGACCGCTTCGACGCCGCCCACGATCTCGGCGGGCGATCAGAACGGCGTCGGCGGCGTGGGCAGCGGCAACCTGGCCAGCACGGTGCTGGATCCGGAGCAGACCGAGAGCTTCGAAATCGGCGCCAAGGCCAATCTGTTCGACGACCGTCTGGCGCTCAGCGGCGCCCTGTTCCACCTGACGCGCAAGGACGCGGCCATCGAAGTGGCGCCGGGCCTGTTCGAACAGGCGGGCGAGACCAGGGTCCAGGGCGTGGAGCTGGGCGTGTCGGGCAACATCACCGACAAGTGGCAGGTCTTCGGCGGCTACACCTGGATGGACTCCGAACTGGTGCGCGGCGCCTACAGCAGCGTCAACTTGGGCGATCCTCTGGCCAATACGCCCGAGCACAGCGCCAGCCTGTTCACCACCTATCGTGTTCTGCCCAAGCTGAGCCTGGGCGGCGGCGTCTATTACGTCTCCAAGTCCTGGGGCGGGAACCAGGGCGGGGCCGGCGGCGGCGCCAACCGCGTCTATGCGCCGGAATACACCCACGTCGACCTGTTCGCCTCCTACGACATCAACGACCGCGCCTCGCTGCAGCTGAACGTCCAGAACGCCGGGGATGAGGAGTACATCATCCGCACCAACGGCGTGCATCACGCCGATGTCGCCCCGGCGCGCCAGGCGATCCTGACGCTGAACGTCCGCTACTAAGAGGCCGCGTTTCGCGCCATCATGTCGGCCCCGTCGTTCGTTCGAGCGGCGGGGCCGACGCGTTTCCAGACGGTGAGAGAGCCATGCTGCTGCACATCCCCGAAGTCTTCACCAAGGCCGAGGTGAAGGCCCTGCGTCGGACGCTGGACGCCGGCCCCTGGGCCGACGGCAACATGACCTCGGGCCATCAGTCGGCGAGCGCCAAGCGCAATCAGCAACTGCCCGAGGACAGCGCCCAGGCGCGCGAGGTGTCGGCCCTGGTCGTCCAGGCCCTGAACGCCAATCCGATGTTCGTCTCGGCCGCCTTGCCGCACACGATCTTTCCGCCCCTGTTCAACCGTTATGAGGGCGGCGGCGAGTTCGGCACCCACGTCGACAACGCCATCCGCCAACGCGACGGCCATCGCATCCGCAGCGACCTGTCGGCGACCCTCTTCCTGTCAGAGCCTGAGGACTATGACGGCGGCGAACTGATCATCGAGGAGATGTACGGCGCCCAGTCGGTCAAGCTGCCGGCGGGAGATCTGGTCCTCTATCCGTCCAAGAGCCTGCACCGGGTGACGCCCGTGACGCGCGGCGCGCGTGTCTCCAGCTTCATGTGGCTGCAAAGCCTGATCCGCGACGACGCCGACCGCGAGACCCTGTTCCGCCTCGACGTGGCGATCCAGCGCGTCAATCTGGACAAGGGACCGAAGGACGCGGCGGTGATCGAGCTGACCGGCGTCTATCACAACCTGCTGCGGCGCTGGTCGGAGGTCTGACGCTCCCTCAGGCGTCGTCCAGCATGGCGGCGAAGGCGGGGGTCATGCGCTCGATCAGGCCGTCGGGCGTGCGTTGCGTGAAATGAGCGGCCAAGCCCAGGGCCTCGGCCAGTTCGGGCCCCTCGATCGGTCCCAGCACGGTCAACGCCGTGGCCAGGGCGTCGGCGCGCATGGCCGAGGCGTCGAAGACCGTGACCTGGGCCAGGCCGTTGTCGACCGGCCGCCCCGTCGCGCCGTCCAGGATGTGCGAATAGAGCCGCCCCTCATGGGTGAAGGCGCGGCGCCCGTCGCCCGAGGTCGCCATGGCCAGGTCGACCAGAGCCGCCACCGTACGCGGCGCGGGCGATCCGGCGACGGCCTCGATCTCGACCCACCAGGGCTGGGCGTCGGGCTTGACGCCGCGCCCCTTCAGTTCGCCGTCGATCTCGACCAGGTGCGAGGTCGCGCCCAGGGCGCTCAGCCGGTCCGAGACGCGATCGACCGCATGGCCCTTGGCGATGCCCGAGAAGTCCAGCTTCATGCCGCCGATCTGGATCGCCGCCTGAGCTTCGCGGTGCAGCCGCAGCTTCTGCCAGCCGGAGACGGCGCGCGCCGCCTCGATCTCTTCGTCGGACGGCAGGGGCAGCAGAACCGAGCGCGGTCCCGACGGGCCGAAGCCCCATAGGTCGACCAGGGCGCCCAGGCTGGGATCGACCGCGCCGTTGACGTCGTCGGCCAGGTCTAGCGCCTGGGTCAACAGGGCCCAGAAGTCGTCCGACAGAGCCCAGGTTCCGGCCGGAGCGGCGTTAAAGCGGCTGATCTCGCTGTCGATCTCCCACGGGCTGAAGACGGCGACGATGCGGGCCAGTTCTTCCTCGATCGCCGCCGCGAAGTCGCCCTGGGCGGCGCCCGGCGGCGGGACCAGCCGCACCGACCAGGTCGTGCCCATGGTCTCGCCCGACAGCGACCAGATCAGATCGCTGGGCGGTCGTTCGGGCGCGCCGGTCATCGGCGGAATCAGGACGCGGTCGTCGCGTCGGCTGTCGTCCGCACTTCCGATGAGGATCGGCGACGGGGCGGAGGCGGAACGTTTCATGGGGCGCGCAACGGTCTGGCTGAGAGGACGAAGCCCCCCTTATGACCGGGATCGTTCAGCGGGTCACGGCGACACGCACGGCGCGCAGTTCGGACGACCCCGTCCCGGCGGCGGTATTGGCCGCGCCCCAGCGGAAGGGCACGCGCACGGACTCGCGCCCGCCCATCTCGCGCGCCGCCTCGACGACCAGCGTGTAATGTCCGGCGGGCAGGTTGCGCAGGCGCGCGCCCGGCACGGTGACGGCATGGCGGCCGGGGGCCTTGGTCGGCCCGGAGATTCCGTCCGCGGGTATGGCCATCGCCCGGCCGCCCTTACGCCACCAGGCGCGCAGATCCCGCAGCCAGTCGGCGCCGTCGCCCTGACTGTTGCGGCTGCCGGGGTGATACCAGACGGCCACGGTCTGCACCGCGGTCTGGTCAGGCTTCTCGATCCAGACGGCGACATAGGGGCGATGATAGGCGGCGCTGTTGATGCGCGGCAGTTCGATCGACACCGACAGATCGGCGGACAGGGCGGGCGCAGCGGCCGCCGAAAGACCCGCAGCGGTCAGGATCAGGGGAAGCGGGCGCATGAAGCGGCTCCTCAATGGATGAAGAACAGGACGAGCACGGCGGGAATCAGCAGCCCCAGCCCGACCAGCGGCCAGGTCGAGGGGCGACGCCAAGCGTGCAGCCACAACAGGCCCAGCCCCGTCAGGGTGAAGACGATGCAGGCGACGGCGAAGACGTCGATGAACCAGAACCAGGCCCGGCCGGTGTTGCGCCCCTTGTGCAGGTCGTTGAGCCAGGCGATCCAGCCGCGCGTGGTCTTCTCATGCAGGGCATCGCCCGTCGCCCGGTCGATGGTCAGCCAGCCGTCTCCGCCGGGCATTGGCAGGGCGACATAGATTTCCTCGGCCGTCGTCTCGGTCGGCTTTCCAGCGATGCGGACGTCGAAGGCCGCGTCCGCCCAGCGCGCCACGGCGTCGGGCGCGGGATCGGTCCTCTCCTGGGGAAACGCCGCCAGCCGCGCCAGCAGTGCGGCGTCGGTCACGCCTTGGCCTTGCCATGAAATGCAAATGATTTGCAACCGACGACTGTCGGCGCCGCTGATCCGGTCAGGCGGCCTGAGCGGTCTGTTCGCGCGACAGGACCAGGCGGATGGCGTTCAGCAGGGCCTCAGGCTGGATCGGCTTCTGCGCCACTCCGTCCATGCCCGCCGCCAGATAATCCGCCTCGTCGCGCGGGTCGGCGTTGGCCGTCAGCGCAAGGATCGGCAGGGCGGACGCCGGGCCGGGCAGGGCGCGGATGGCGCGGGTGGCGGCGACCCCGTCCATCACCGGCATCTTCACGTCCATCAGGATCAGGTCGAAGGGCGCCGTCGTCGCGCGCTCAACCGCCTGTCGGCCGTTCTCGGCCGTTTCGTGGGTGCAGCCGAACAACTCCAGCACCTTGCCCGCCACGAAGCGATTGGCGGCGTTGTCGTCCACCACCAGGACGTGCAGGGTCGGGTGGGCGGTGGGATCGGCCATGGCGCCGTCGTTGCGGCGTCCATCGGCCTCGGCCAGCGGCAGGCGCAGCTCGAAGCGGAAGCGCGCCCCGCCCTGGGGTGATCGTTCGACCGCCAGGCGTCCGTCCATGCGGTCTATGATCTGGCGGCAGATGGCCAGACCCAGCCCCGCGCCCGCGCCCTGGCGGCCCGCGTCGCCGGTGTTGAAGGGTTCAAAGATGGCGCGCGCGGCGTCCTCGCTGACGCCGGGGCCGCTGTCGTCGACCGTGGCGGACAGGCGCACCTGTCCGTCCTCCAACGCCGTATCCAGGCGGACCTCGACGGCGCCGCCTTCCGTGAACTTCAGGGCGTTGCCGATCAGATTGTTCAGCAGCTGCTTCAGCCGCATCTCGTCGCCGACGATCCAGCGCGCAACGCGCAGATCGCCGTGGACGCGCAGGTCCAGCGCCTTCTCCTCGGCGCGCGGGCTCCACAGGGCCGACAGGTCCGCCGTCATCGCTTGAAGGTCCAGCGGGGCGGGCTCCAGCGTCAGCATCCCCGCCTCGGCGCGCGACATGTCCAGCGCATCGGTCAGCAGGCGCAGCAGGCTGTTTCCGGAGTCCAGAATGGTGCGGACGTGGGGGCGCAGAGCCTCCTGCGTCAGTTGCCGCTCCATCAGGGCGGCCACCCCCAGCACCCCGTTCAAAGGCGTGCGGATCTCATGGCTCATGACGGCCAGGAATTCGGACTTGGCCCGGCTGGAGGCGCGCGCCTCGGCCTCGGCGCGGACCAGGTTCTGGGCCAGCTCGGCCATGGCTTCGGCGCGGCGCTTGTGGATCGCCACCCCGGCCTGAAGCACGTGCAGCCCGGCGCCGACCCCGACATAGCGGCCGCGCGAGACGACGATGAACCCCTTCAGCAGGGCGCCGAGCCCCGCCGTGTCCATTGAGGCGAACAGGACATCGGCCGAGGCGTCGGCTTCGACCATCATGGGCGCCGGGTCCATCAGGGCCGAGACCGGGCGCCGGGCGTAAAGGGCGCGGCCGAACTCGGCGGCCAGCTTCAGGGTGAAGGCGTTGCGCTCGATCAGGCCGACGGGGCGTCCGTCAGCGTCGGCCACGGCGATGACCAGGGTCTCGGGTTCGGCCTCGAAACGGGCCAGGGCGTCGGCCCCCGGCGCGTCCGGCGCCATGGGCGCCGAGGCGTCCACGAAATCTCCGATTCTGGCCATTCCCAGCCGTCCCCTGCGTTTTGCGCGAGCAGGGTTAGGCCAGGGCGCTTAACAGGCGCTTTGCCGGAAGTGAATGTTTTGCAAGGATAATCTGACATATGCTCCGAGAGCGGAAGATCAGAGACGCGCCAGCAGTTCGGCCGCGAAGGTCGACAGACTGTCGTCGCGCGCGCCCATCACCACCACCCGGTCGCCGGGCTGGGCGATCTCGACGATGCGGTCGCCGCAGTCGGCGCGGGTGGCCAGGGCCTGCGCCTGACGGCCCGCCGCGCGCACGCCGGCCGCGATGTCCTCGCTGCCGATGCTGCGGTCGGTGGTGCCGCCGTAATAGACCGGCTCTGGCATCAGCAGCACGTCGTCCGGCCGCATCAGCCCGGCGAAGCCTTCGATGAACTCCTGCTTCATCAGCTTCAGCGGGCCGAAGCCGTGCGGCTGGAACAGGATCAGCAACCGCCCGTCAAAGGCGTGCAGGGTCTTCAGGGTGGCGGCGATCTTGTCCGGGTTGTGGGCGAAGTCATCGATGACAGTGACGCCGTTTCGCGCGCCCACCACCTCCAGCCGCCGCCGGATGCCGCTGAAGGTCTCCAGCGCCGCGACCGCCTGATCCATGCCGACGCCCAGGGCCTTAACCGCGCCCAGCGCCGCCAGGGCGTTGGCGACATTGTGCGCGCCCGGCACATTCAATCGCGCGGCCCGCGCCGCCTCGCCGCGCACGCGCAGTTCGAAGGTCATGCCGGTGGGCAGCGGTTGCAGGTCGTGCGCCGACAGATCGGCCTCTTCCTCGCCCAGGGCGAAGGTGATCGCCTTGCCCGTCTCCAGCGTTTGCGCCAGCGCCGCCGTCTCGGGGTTGTCGAGATTCAGCACCGCTGTCGTCGCCCGGCCGACGAAGCCGCCGAACAGGTCGCGCAGCTCCTCCATCGACTTGTGGTCCAGCGAGATGTTGGAGACGACCGCCACCGTGGCGTCATAGCGGGCGATGGAGCCGTCGCTCTCGTCCACCTCGGCCACAAACAGATCGGGTCCGCCGATCAGGGCGCTGGCGAACGGGTGGTCGGCGTCGGCGAAGTTCTTCATCACGGCGCCGTTGACCACAGTCGGGGCGCGGTCCGCCTGATCCAGGATCCAGGCGATCATGCCGGTGATGGTGGACTTGCCGCTGGTGCCCGCCACGCCGATCGAAGTCGGAGCGGCGTTGAACAGTTCGCTGAGCAGCTGGGGCCGGGTCTTGATGAGGGCGCCGACGCGCTTGGCCGCGCCGATGTCGGGCACGGTGTCCTCGACCGCGCCGGTGGCGACGACCACCTGCTCCTTGCTGACCACGCCCGATCCGTCCTGCGGGTGCAGCGTGACGCCGTGGGCGCGCAGCCAGTCGAACTTGTCCGGCGTGCGCCCCTGATCCAGCGCGCGGTCGGAGCCGGCGATGCGGTGGCCTTGCGCCTGAACGATCATCGCCAGGGGCAGCATGCCGGAGCCGCCGACGCCGCAGAAGAAATAGTCTTTGTTCATCGGCTTGATTTCAGGGCTGGAAACCGGGGAATGTCCGGCGGCCTGACTAGCACGTGAGGCGCCCGAGGCCACCCCGTCCATGCAGACCAGACCGTTCCGAATCGGCGTCGTCAACGCCAGCTCCCGTCTGGACCCCGCGCGGGGCGAGGCGATCCGGGCCTGGGCGGCGGCGACCTGGCCGAGCGGCGAGGTCGAGCTGGTGCTGCATCCGGCTCTGTTCGAGGCGCACGGCCATTTCGGCGGCGACGACGCCACCCGCGCCCGCGCCTTCGTCGAGACCGCCAACGACCCCGAGATCGACGCCGTCTGGTTCGCGCGCGGCGGTTACGGCGCCTGCCGCATCGCCGAGGCGGTGATCCCCGAACTGACCGCCCACGCCTACGCCAAGCGTTACCTCGGCTATTCCGACGCGGGCAGCCTGCTGGCGGCGCTGTATCGCGCGGGCTTCCCCCATGTCGCGCACGGGCCGATGGCCTCGGACGGGTCGCGCCATGACGCCACGGGCCTACGGGCGGTGAACTGGCTGCGGAGCGGCGACGCGGCCTCGCTGGAGCCGTCCCTGCTGACCGATCCTCGGCCTGCCGTCGGCTTCAACTTGACCATTCTCAACGAACTGGTCGGCACGGCGATCGAGCCGGACCTGAGCGGCCACGTCCTGATGCTGGAAGAGGTGTCCGAGGCCCTCTATCGCGTCGACCGGATGATGTTCCACCTGACCGGCCAGGCCTCGATCCGCCGTGTCGCGGGCATCCGTCTGGGCCGGGTGTCGGACGTCACCGCCAACGACCCCGACTTCGGCCTGACGGCGGAGGAGATCGTGCGCTACTGGTGCGTGCGGTCGGGGATCGCCTATCTGGGCGCCGCCGACATCGGCCATGACCGGCACAACAAGGTCGTGCCCTTCGGGCGGCGCGGCTGAGGCGCGTTCAGCCCCTCAGGATCAGGCCGTCGGGCCGCGCCTCGAAGGCTGACAGCCGGCCCAGGAAGCTCATGCCCAGCAGGGCCGCGGGCAGGTCGCGATCGACCACCAGGGCCTCGACCGAGGTCATTTCGACCCCCGCCACCGACAGGGAGGTCAGCAGCACCCGCGCGGCGGGCACCTGGCCCGAGGCGGTGTTCAGCGTCTGATTGAAGTCATGCGGTTTCAGCCGCACGCCCAGCCGTTCGGCGTCAGCGCGGCTCAGCGTCACCACGCTGGCGCCGGTGTCGACCAGCATCCGCATCGGCCGCCCCTCGACGATCGCTTCCGCCCAGTAGTGGCCGTCGGCCGCGCGCGTCACCGACGGCGCCTTCTTCAGGGCCACGGCGGCGTAGGCCTGGGCCGGGCCTTCCCACCACATCAGGGCGCCGATGCACGCCGACGCCGACGCCAGGGCGGCGGCGAAAACGACAGCGGAGCGCGGGTCAAAGCGGATCATGAGCGGACTATGCCGCCTTGGTCTTCCCATGCGGTGAAGCGACGTGGCGAACGAAAGGTTGACGACCCAGGGTCTTCATTCGCCCAGCAGGCGGGGATCGATCCGCCCCTTGCGGCCCGGCAGGTCGGTCATGACGGCGGCGCGGGCCTCGTCCGTCATCCGGCTCCAGGTCGCTATCTCCTGAAGCGTGCGGAAACAGCCAAGGCACAGGCCCGACGCGCCGTCGACGGTGCAGACCATGACGCATGGGCTGGCGACGGGGCGCGGCGGGCGAGGAGCGGGGGCTTCGGTCATGATTCGTGACGCTATCGCTACAATGAGTCCGAGAACGGACTATAATTCTTGACTTTTTCCACAGCTTCGCTATCTTCATCGTCGACGCGAAACGACTGACAGGGTGAGAGTCCCAATAAGCACGACGTGTCTTCTTTCATCGTTCAGCGAAAGGAGACGCCAAAAATGAACGAAAACAAAGAGCGCAATCTCCAGCACGCCATGCTGTCCTTCGCCCTATTCGGCGGGATGCTGGTGAACACGAAGCAGATGAACGGCGCAGGCGACCGCGTGGTCAGCCATCCGTCCAACTTCGTGCCCATAACGATCAAACGGCCGCGCGCGTAGTCGCGAGACTGGATGATCCAACCAGAAGCCCCGGTCAGAACGACCGGGGTTTTTCAATTCCGCCCTTGCCATCCCGCCGCGCCCTGGCCGACACCCACGGCTTCATTGGAGAAGAGGAAGCGCGGCATGGGTCTGATCGTCGAAGAGCGCAAAGGCGCGGTCATGGTCTGGACCCTGGATCGGCCCGACCGTCTGAACGCCCTGCCGGACCTTGAGGACGGCGAGGCCTTCGCCGCCGCCTGCGACGCCGTCAACGCCGACCCGTCGATCCGCTGCGTGGTGATGACGGGGGCCGGCCGCGCCTTTTCGGCGGGCGGCGACCTGAAGGCGATGAAGGACCGCCGCGATCTGTTCGAGGGCTCGGGCGCCGCCATCCGCGAACGCTATCGCCGCGTCGTCCACCGCATCGTGCGCGCCCTCTACGGGCTTGAGGTTCCGCTGGTCAGCGCCGTCAACGGCCCGGCCATGGGGCTGGGCTGCGACATCGCCGGACTGGGCGACATCCGCATCGCCTCGGACCGCGCCAGCTTCGGCGTGCCCTTCATGAAACTGGGCATCATTCCCGGCGACGGCGGCTCGTGGCTGCTGCCCCGCAATATCGGCTACAATCGCGCCGCCGAACTGCTGTTCACGGCCCGCTCGATCGACGCCGCCACGGCCGAGCAGTGGGGGCTGGTCAATCGCGTCGTTCCGCATGAGTCCCTGATGGACGAGGCGATGGAGACGGCCGGTCAGATCGCCGCCCAGCCGCCCCAGGCTCTGCGCATGGCCAAGACCCTGCTGCGTCAGGGCCGCGATATGAATTTCGACCAGATGTTGGAGTTGTCGGCCGCCATGCAGGCCCTGGCCCATCTGACCGACGACCACATCGAGGGCGTGACGGCGGTGCTGGAGAAGAGGGCGGGGGAATTTACAGGCGCATGATCCGTTAAAGTCCTTCGCCGTCGGGAGGGGCGGGAGAGACTGGACAGTAAAAAAGGGGCCTCTCGCGAGGCCCCTTTCCGTATTCGTTTCCGTCAGCGTTAGCGGCGGGCCGGGGTCTGCATCGAGCGGTTGGCGGGGACGCCGGCGATGCTGGTGTCGCGCTTGGCGCCGGCCGTCTCGCCCGGCTTCATGAACTTGACCAGAACGCGCTGGCCGATCAGCAGCGGGGCCTCGTCGACGGCGACCACCACCTCGACCACGCGCTCGTCGGTGCGTTGCGACGGGTCGTCCGACGCCAGCTTGCGGGCGCCGAAGACGGCGGCGCGGCGCAGAACCTTGCCGACATAGACCTTCGACGGGTCGCCTTCCGGGGTGATCTCCACGGCTTGATCGGCGGTGATGTTCGGAATGTCGGCCTCGACGATCTCGGCGCGGGCGATGCGGGGGGCGTCGGGCTCCAGATCGAACATGTTCGACACGTTCAGGGTCGAGGCGCCGGCGCCGGGGTTGGCGTAGCGGCGCACGATGCGGCCGTCAGCCGGGGCGCGGATGACCGTCAGCTCGACGTTGTAGGCGGCCTCGTCGCGGCGGGCGCGGGCGGTCTGCACAGCTGACTGCTGCGAGCCGAGCCGCGCCTGGGCCGAGGCGATGGCGTCGCGGGCCTGGTCCAGGCGCTGGGCGGCGACGAAGTTGGTCGAGACCAGCTTCTGCAAGCGGTCGTACTCGCGCTGGGCCGTGGCGATGTCGACGTTGATCAGGCGCAGCTGGCTCTCGGCTTCCGACAGATTGGCGGCGGCGGTCTGCAGCGCCAGGCGAGGCTCGTCGTCTTCCTGGCGGGCCAGGATCTGGCCGGCGGTCACGCGGTCGCCTTCCTGCACCAGGACTTCGCGCACTACGCCGCCGCGGCGCGCGGCGATCTGGATGATGCCGCCCTCGACGTCGACCTTGCCGTTGGCGATGGCGGCATAGGGGCTTTCGACCTTCTTCTCGGCCTCGGCGGCGGCTTCCGCCTTCTTGGCGGCGCCGGCGGAGCGGACCATGGTGAAGCCGACGAGCAGCACGATCAGCAGCGCGAGGCCGATCCAGAGCCATTTGTTTTTCAGGAAAGCGGGCATGTGAGGCGTCCTCAGAGGATCGGTGTCAGTGCGAGGCCAGAACGGCGTCGGGATTGGGGGTGCGGCGCTGATCGTCGATGATCACGCCGTCTTCGATGTGGATGACCCGGTCGGCCCAGGCCTCGAGGCGCGGGTCGTGGGTCACGCAGATGACGGCGGCGCCGTGCTCGGTCGCCGCCCGTCGCAACAGGCGGATCACGACCTGGCCGTTCTCGCCGTCCAGGGCCGAGGTCGGCTCGTCGGCGAACAGGATCTGAGGATCCTTGGCCAGGGCGCGGGCGATGGCGACGCGCTGCTTCTCGCCGCCGGACAGGGCGGCCGGACGCTGGTGCAGGCGATGGCCGAGGCCGACCTCCTCCAGCGCCAGGGTCGCGCGCTTCCTCGCCTGATCGGACGTCAGGCCTTGGAACTTCAGCACCGTCGTCACCTGCTGCAGGGCGCTGAGCGAGGGGAAGAGGTTGAAGCCCTGGAAGATGAAGCCGCAGTGATCCAGACGGAACTTGTCGATCCGGCCGGACGACAGCTTCCACATGTCGTCCACGTCCAGGGCGTCGACGCGGCCTTCCTCGGGGCGCAGCAGGCCGGACAGGGCGGCGATCAGCGTCGACTTGCCTGAACCGGACGGCCCCATGACCATGGTCAGGTCGCCGTGGCGTGCGTCGAAGTCCACGCCCTTCAGAACTTCGACGTAGTTCTTGCCGGACTTGAACCGCTTGATCAGCCCCTTGGCCTCGATGGCGAACTCGCCATGCTTGCCGTGAACTTTCGTGTGTCCAAAAGCCATAGTGTTCATCGCAGCAGGTCCGCAGGCTGGCTTTTCTTCAGGATGCCCATGGACAGGAAGCCCGAGAGCATGGCGATGGCGATCAGACCGCCGCCCACCACGATCAGCAGCGGCAGGGGCAGGGCGATGATGACCGCCTTGGACATGGCGAACAGGGACAGCAGCCAGGTCAGGCCGATGGCGGCGGCCACGCCGACCACGCCGACCCAGAAGCTCAGCTCCATGACGATGCGGCGCAAAGATCCCATGCCCACGCCCAGGGCGCGCAGCGAGGCGAACTCCTTGATGTTGGCCATGATGGCGCCGCGCAGGGTCTGCCAGGTGATGGCCACGCCGATGATGACGCCCAGCACCACGCAGCCGCCGATGATGATGACCAGGATGCCTTCTTCGAACATGGCGCCGGCGTTGGCGTCGGCCAGATCCTGACGGGTCCAGGCCTTCCACTGGCCGTTGCCCATGGTGTTCAGCTGGGCGACCACGATCGCGGCGCGGGCAGGATCCTTGATCTTGATCATCAGGGGGCCGACGCGCGGGCCGGTGTCGGCCTGACCCAGCATGCGCAGGGTGTCGCGCGACATGACCACGCCGGGCTGCATCATGTTGGGATAGCCGCGGGTGACGCCGACGACCGTGACGGTCTGACCGTTGTACAGGGCCTTGTCGCCCAGCTTGACGCCCAGGGTCGTCAGCGCCGTTTCATCGACCGCGACGGTGTAAGGCTGGCGCAGGGCGTCGACCAGTTCGCGTGAATAGTCGGTCGGAATGGTGACCGAGCCGGGCGTGGTGTCGATGATGCTGGACTGGACGAATTTCAGACGCGGAGCGCCCTGCTTGGCGTTGTCGGCCTGGCTGCGGGTGGGGTCGACTTCATTGACCGACTGGAAGGTGCCGCCGGCGCCGTCCAGGGGCTGAACCTCGACCACCTCGGGATGGTTGTAGGCCAAGGGGATGAAGCGACGCGGCACGCCCGACGGCCCGTTGATCAAGCTCTTGGCGCCCGGTTGAAGGATCATGATGTCCGCACCGGAACGTTCGATCTGGGCGGTGAAGCCCTTGCCGATGCCGATGAAGACACCGGTCATGGCCAGCACGAGCAGACCCGAAAGGGCCAGCGCCATGACGGCGGCCATATAGCGGCGCCACTCGAAGAGCAGCGTGGATAGCGCGAGCGACATGACGCGTATTCATTCCCCTGACTTGCGCTGTTATCTGACCGCGCCTCGGCCCTGGGCCAAGTTAAATCGGGGTAAGGCTGGCTCGGCCGGATTTGTTACGGGGCTTGAGGAAGCGCCCCCGGCAAGGCTAGTGACGCGCAACAGCAAGGCGTGGCGTGGTGTCCCGCCTATTCGGAGACGCCTATGTCGCTTCGCCGCACTCTTTCGTTCACGGCTTCCCTGGCCGCCCTCGGCATGGCCGTCGTGGTGGTCAACGCCCCCGCTTCGGCTGCTCGCGCCGACGAGGGCATGTGGACCTTCGACAACTTCCCCATCCAGACGGTGAACGACAAATACGGCACGCGCATCGACCAGTCGTGGCTGGATCGCGTGCGGAACGCGGCGGTGCGCCTGCAGGGCTGCTCGGCGTCGTTCGTGTCGGGCGAAGGCCTGATCCTGACCAACCACCACTGCGTCATCTCCTGCGTCCAGGATCTGTCGACGGCCCAGAACGACTACGTCAAGAACGGCTGGATGCCCGCTACGCGCGAGGAAGAGAAGATCTGCCCCGGCCAGACGGCCGAAGTCTTGACCGACATCACCGACGTGACCGAGCGAGTCCTGGGCGCCGGTTCGGGCCTAGAAGGCGCGGCCTTCGTCGCCGCCCGCTCGGCCGAGATCGACGCCATCCAGAAGGAAGCCTGCGGCGACGACCGCAAGCTGACCTGCCAGGTCATCAGCTTCTATCGCGGCGGCAAATACGCCCTCTATAAGTTCCGCAAGTACGAAGACGTGCGCCTGGCCTTCGCGCCGGAGTTCCAGGCGGCCTTCTTCGGCGGCGACCCCGACAACTTCAACTTCCCGCGCTACGCCCTCGATGCCGCCTTCCTGCGCGCCTATGAGGACGGCAAGCCGGTCGCCTCGCCGAACCACCTGAAGTGGAACCCCAACGCCCCGGTCGACGGCGAAGTCACCTTCGTGGCCGGCAACCCCGGTTCGACCTCGCGCCTGCTGACGATCAGCCAGTTGGAGCGTCTGCGCGACCAGCAGATCCCGATCACCCTGATCCAGAGCGCCGAACTGCGCGGCCGTCTGGTCGAATATTCGACGACCGGCGAGGAAGAGAAGCGCGTCGCCCTCGACCCCATCTTCGGTCTGGAGAACAGCTTCAAGGTCTACTACGGCCAGCAGGGCGCCCTGACGGACCCGACTTTCATGGGCAAGAAGCGCCAGGAAGAGGCTGAACTGCGTCAACGCGTCGCCGCCGACCCGGCCGTGGCCGAGCGCATCGGCGACCCGTGGGGCGATCTGGAGAAGGTGCAGGTCACGGCCCGCGACCTCTACCTGCCCTATCGCCAGCTTGAGGCGAACGCCGGCGGCGGCTCGACCCTGTATTCCTACGCCCGGTCGATCGTCCGCGCGTCGAAGGAGCGCGCCAAGCCCGCAGCTGAGCGCCGCGCCGGCTACGCCGACAGCGACATCGCCGCCCTGGGCCGTCGCCTGGCCTCGGAAGCGCCGATCCCGCTGGGCGTCGAGGAGATCCAGCTGTCGCACTGGATGCTGAAGACCCGCGAGTATCTGACGGTCGACAGCGCCGACGTGAAGGCCATGCTGGGCGCCGAAAGCCCCGAAGTCATCGCCGCCCGCCTGGTGCAGAGCCGCCTGATCGACCCGGCCTTCCGCACCGAGGCCCTGGCCATGACGCCGGAGCAGCTGGCCGCTTCGGGCGACCCGATGATCGCCTTCGTCCTGGCCAACGACGATGCGGCGCAAGCCGTTCGCACCCAGTGGGACGCGGGCGTCAACGCTCCGACCGCCCGCGCCGCAGAAAAGGTCGCCCAGGCCCGCTTCGCCGTCTATGGCGACAACCTGTACCCCGACGCGACCTTCTCCTTGCGCCTGTCCTACGGTCAGGTGAAGGGCTGGACCTATCGCGGCGTGACCGTGCCGTCCTTCACCTACATGGGTGGTCTGTACGAGCGCGCCACCGGCGCCGAGCCGTTCAACGCCTCCGAGCGTTTCGTCGCGGCGCAGGACCGGATCAACAAGGACGTCGTTTACGACTTCGTCTCGACCAACGACATCATCGGCGGCAACTCCGGCTCGCCGGTGATTAACGCCAAGGGTGAAGTGATCGGCGCCGCCTTCGACGGCAACATCCACTCGCTGGGCGGCTCGTTCGGCTACGACGGCGAACTGAATCGCACAGTGTCGGTCTCGACCGCCGCCGTCACCGAGGCCCTGCGCACCGTCTACAACCAGCCGCGCCTGCTGCGCGAACTGGGCGTGCGTCGCTAAGCCTGTCGGATTCAGGTCCGAGATTTGAGGGGCGTCTTCGGGCGCCCCTTTTTCTTTGTCCGCTCAGGACTACTGCGGCTTGCCCTTCTTCTCGATGAGTACGGCCTGCTGCCAGCGGCTGGGCGCCTTGTCGGTGCGGTGGATGCAGCCCGCCCAGCAGCAGGGTCGGCGCTTGCCTTCGTGCAGTTCCTCGACCGCACGCTCGATCCGTTTCTGACGGGTGGCGGCCTGTTTGGCGTCTTCGACCCAGCAGATGAACTCATTGCGGCCCAGCGGAGTCAGGCTTCGCCACAGCTCCAGGCTTGCGGGATCGAAGGACAGCCGCGCCCGCATGTCGTCCGGGACCAGATGCGCCACGCCCTGGGGGAAGTCGTCAGCCATCGCCTCAACCCTGTCTCGTTTCGCCATTCGCTGAATCTAGACTTGCGAACGCGCCCTGTGAATGCGCCCGGCAGGGGTTGCGGTTTCACTCCAGGTTCTGTTCAGACTGACCGCAAGGCGGCTCTGGCTTCCAGAAGCCGCAACCTGGGCCTCGACGACGGTCGAGGCGGCGACGCCGAGGATACTTCATGCGCCCTGCTCACACCCTTTCGCTTTTCGCCTCGGCCGCCGTCCTGGCCTTCGCCGCCGCTTCGTCGGCCCAGGCTGAGGAGGGCATGTGGACCTATGACAACTTCCCGATCGCCCGCGCCAATCAGACGCTGGGCACCAGCATCGACCAGGCCTGGCTGGACCGCGTCCGCCAGTCCTCGGTGAAGTTCGGCGGCTGCTCGGCGGGCGTCATCTCGGCCGAGGGGCTGGTGATGACCAACAACCACTGCGTCGCCACCTGCGTCGCGAACCTGTCCACGCCTCAGCTGCAATACGCCGAGACCGGCTTCACGCCCAAGAGCCGCGAGGAGGAGCTGAATTGCCCCGGCGGCTCGGCCGAGATCCTGACCGACATCACCGACGTCACCGCGCGTGTGCAGAAGGCCGGCGAGGGCCTGGACGGCCAGGCCTATACTCAGGCGCGTGAGGCCGAGGCGGGCCGCATCGAAACCGAAGCCTGCGGGAACGACCCCAAGATCCGTTGCCAGGTCGTCAGCCTGTATCGCGGGGGTCAGTTCAAGCTCTACAAGTTCCGCAAATACTCCGACGTGCGCCTCGCCTGGGCGCCGGAAGACCGCGCCGCGACCTTCGGCGGCGACCTGGACAACTTCTCCTTCCCGCGCTTCGCCATCGATGCGGCCTTCATCCGTCTGTATGAAGACGGCAAGCCCGCCGCGACGCCGACCCACTTCACCTGGAACCCGAACAAGCCGACCGAGGGCGAGCCCGTCTTCGTCACCGGCAACCCCGGCTCGACCCAGCGCCTGCTGACGCAGGCCCAGCTGATGACCATCCGCGACGTGGTGCTGCCGCTGGATCAGCTGATCGCGTCGGAGCTGCGCGGCCGTCTGATCCGCTATTCGGAAGAGGGCGAGGAACAGGCCTTCATCGCCATGGACCCGATCGTCGGCGTCGAGAACACCTACAAGCGCGGACGCGGGCGCATGGCCGCCCTGATCGACCCGGCCTTCATGGACCAGTTGGCCGGTCAGGAGACCGTCTTCCATCGCCGCGTCGCCGAGAATGAAGCCCTGTCGGCCGAAGTCGGCGATCCCTGGGCCGCCCTGGCCGAGGTGCAACCGATTGCGCGCGAGCTCTATGCCCCGATGGCCCTGCTGGAAGGCGGCACCGGCATGGGCACGACCTCGGTCGCGGGCGGCTCGCCGCTGTTCAACTGGGCGCGGGCCATCGTGCGCGGGGCCCAGGAACGCGCCAAGCCGTCGGACCAGCGCCTGCCCGAGTTCGCCGACAGCCGTCTGCCGGGCGTGCAGTCCAGCCTGTTCGCCGAGCGCCCGACCTATCCGGAACTGGAGCAGATCCGTCTGGAGTGGTGGCTGTCCAAGACCCGCGAATGGCTGACCGTCGACAGCCCATACGTCCGCACCCTGCTGGGCAAGGAAAGCCCCGAGGCCCTGTCCGCGCGTTTGATCGAGGGCACCAGGCTGGCCGATCCCGCCGTGCGCCGCGCTCTGTGGGAAGGCGGTCTGCCCGCCGTCCAGGCCTCGACCGATCCGCTGATCCAGTATGTCCTGGCCATTGACGCCGACGCCCGCGCCGTCCGCACCGAGTGGGATGACAAGGTCAAGGCCCCGACCGATCGCGCCTCCGCGCAACTGGCCGCCGCCCGCTTCGCCGTCTTCGGCGACGCGGTCTATCCGGACGCCACCGGCACGCTGCGCCTGACCTACGGCCGGGTCGAGGGCACGGATGTTCCGGGCCAGCGCATCCCTGCCTTCACCACCTTCGCGGGCCTGTGGGACCGGGCGACGGGCGCCGAGCCTTTCAACGTCGCGCCCAAGCTGCTGGCCGCCAAGGACCGAATCGACCTCAATGCGGTGATGAACATGGCCGTCTCGTCCGACACCATCGGCGGCTCGTCGGGTTCGCCCGCCGTCAACGCCAAGGGCGAGATCATCGGCGCAAACTTCGACTCCACTGTCCTGACCCAGCGCAACGCCTACGGCTATGACCGCAACGTCAACCGCAGCGTCATCGTCACCACCCAGGCCGTGACCACGGCCCTGCGCGACGTCTACGACATGGATCACCTGCTCAGCGAACTGGGCGTCCAGTGAGCGAAGCGACCTTCCGTCCCGCCGCGCCGGACGATGTTCCGGCGCTGCACCGTCTGATCGAGAGCGCCTATCGCGGCGACAGCGCCAAGGCGGGCTGGACCCATGAAGCCGATCTTCTGGGCGGCCAGCGCACGGATGAGGCGGAGCTGCGCGACATCCTGGCCGATGCGTCGCGGGTGCTGCTGCTGGCCGAGATCGACGGCGTCCTGACCGGCTGCGTCCAGGTGGCCAAACAGGGCGAAGGCCTAGCCTATCTCGGCCTGCTGACCGTTGATCCGCGGCGCCAGGCGGGCGGTCTTGGTCGTTGGCTGATCGCCGCCGCCGAAGCCGAGGCGATCGACCGTTTCGGCGCGAAGTGTATGGAGATGACGGTCATCCGGCAGCGTGGGGAGCTGATCGCATGGTACGAGCGGCGCGGCTATCGTCTGACCGGCGAGACGCGGCCGTTTCCGCTGGACGACGAACGCTTCGGCTTGCCTCAGACGCGCGAACTGGAGTTCGTGGTGCTCGAGAAGGCGCTCTGACGTCCTTCTCCCCTTGAGGGAGAAGGTGGGTGCCGAAGGTGCTCGGATGAGGGGTGTGAGCGCGACGGCAAGAAAAAAGGGTGCAGGCTGCGGAGGCTGAATTTCAACCCGCGCCGCCGACACCCCTCGTCCGTCAGGCTCCGCCTGCCACCTTCTCCCACAAGGGGAGAAGGGCTTACAGATCGCGCATCTGTTTCTGGGCGGCGCTGAAATACTGCCAGCCGGTCCACAGGGTGACGATGGCGGCCAGCCAGATCAGGGCGTCGGAGAACAGCTGGAAGGCGGGCAGGTAGTCGAACGGCAGACCCCAGCCGTCCCAGTTACGGGCGAACAGCTGGCAGCCCAGCGCCACCATCTGCAGCGTCGTCTTCCATTTGGCGGCCAGGGTGACGGGCAGGTTGATGCGCCCAGCCATGGTTTCACGCAGCGCCGAGACTGCGAACTCGCGGAACAGGATCAGGCCGCAAGGGATGATGATCTGCTGCACCGAGCCGCTCGTCAGAACGCCCAGCACGGCGCCGGTGACCAGGATCTTGTCGGCGATTGGGTCCAGGATGGCGCCCCAGCGCGTGGTGGCGTTCCAGCGGCGGGCCAGGTATCCGTCGATCCAGTCCGTCGAGGCGGCGATGACGAAGATCCAGAAGCCCGTCCGGTACATGGCGAACTGATCGTCGGGGCTCAGCCAGGCCGAGACGAAGGGGAAGCCACTGGTCGCGCCCGCCAGCAGCAGGAACATGACGATCCCGGCCGCCAGCCGCAGGCTGGTCAGGATGTTGGGGATGGCTTTGTAGGCAGGGGCCATGACGTCTTCCGTTGCAACACGCCGGGTGTGCCACGGTTCGCGGCCAGAGGCGAGGGCGCCGCGCCGGACCGAACGTCTCAGTCCAGGCGCTCGAACCGCTTCGCGCTCGTCAGCTTGGTCAGGATGCCGGCGGCGATGCCGAAGTGCAGGCCGCTGAGACGCAGTTCGCCCGCCGCTTCCTTCTCGGCGATCCAGGGGAAGGTGCGTAGGTTGTCCAGGGACAGGCGCACCACGGCCTCCTCGGCCACGGTCTCCCGATCGTCGGCGGGAACGCCTTCCAGGGCGGCGCTGACGGCGGGCACGCCCTGAGCGACCCAGGGAGCGACGAAGTCCTGGCAGTTGGAAGGGGCGCCGTTCATCATGGCGTTCACCCCGCCGCACGAGGCGTGGCCCATGACGACAACGTGTTTGACCTTCAGCACATTGACGCCGAACTCCAGCGCCGCCGAGACGCCGTGCAGCTTGCCGTCCGGCTCATAGGGCGGGACCAGGTTGGCGACGTTGCGCACCACGAACAGCTCGCCCGGCGCCGTGTCGAAGATCAGGGCCGGGTCGGCGCGGCTGTCGGAACAGGCCACGACCAGGGTGTGCGGCTTCTGACCGTTGGCGGCCAGGGCTTCATATTCGGCGCGTTCGGACGGCCACCGGTTCTGGCGGAAGCGGTGATAGCCCTTGGTCAATTCGTTGGTCATGAGGCGCTTCCTAAACCCGCGACGGTTGGTCGCTCAACCGCAAATGCATGTGTTTCACGACTTGTGAAAGAAGCCGTGGATGCGCTCGGCCAGCGACTGATTGACGCCGTCCACCTTGACCAGATCGGCGACCGAGGCGCGGCTGACCCCCTTGGCCGAGCCGAAGGCGTGCAGCAGGGCCTTCTTGCGCCCCGGCCCGACGCCCTCGATTTCGTCTAGCGGGTTCTTCTTGATGTCCATGGAGCGGCGCTTGGCGTGGGCGCCGTTGGCGAAGCGGTGCGCCTCGTCCCGCAGCCGCTGGATGTAGTAGAGGGCCGGGCTCTTCAGGGGCAGCATGAAGGGCGGCTTGCCGGGCATGAAGAAATGCTCCTTGCCCGCGTCGCGGTCCGGCCCCTTGGCCACGCCGACCACGGCGATGTCGTCGACGCCCAGATCGGCCATGACGGCCAGCACCTCGGCCAACTGGCCCGCCCCGCCGTCGACCAGCAGCAGGTCGGGGCGTTCGACCGCCTCTCCGGCCTCCTCGTCCTTGACCAGCTTGCCGAAGCGACGACGCATGACCTCGCGCATCATGCCGTAGTCGTCGCCGGGCGTCAGGTCTTCGCCCCGGATGTTGAACTTGCGGTACTGGTTCTTGCGGAAGCCCTCCGGCCCCGCGACGATCATGCCGCCAACGGCGTTGGTCCCCTGAATATGGGCGTTGTCATAGACCTCGATCCGCTCGGGCCGGGCGTCCAGACCGAAGGCCTCGCACACCTCGTCCAGAATCTTCGACTGGGCCGAGTTCTCGGCCAGCTTGCGGCCCAGCGCCTCGCGGGCGTTGGTCAGGGCGTGGTCGACCAGACTGGCCTTGCCGCCGCGTTGGGGGCGGGCGATCTCGACCCGGTGTTCGGCCTTCATGCTGAAGGCTTCCTCCAGCAGTTCCAGCTCGTGCGGGCGGACATTGGACAGGATCAGGCGCGGGACCGGCTTGTCCTCATAGAACTGGCCCAGGAAGGCGGCGAGGATTTCCGGGTCGCTGTCGCTCTTGTCCACGCGCGGAAAATAGGCGCGTCCGCCCCAGTTCTGGCCCGCGCGATAGAAGAAGACCTGGACGCAGGCCTGACCGCCTTCGGAATGCAGGGCGAATACGTCGGCCTCGGCCACCCCGTCGGCGTTGACGCTGCTCTCCATGGCGATGGCCGACAGGGCGCGGATGCGGTCGCGCACGCGGGCGGCGGTCTCGAAGTCCAGGTCGTCCGACGCCGCCTGCATCTCCTGCGACAGGCGGCCGATGACGGCGCGCGACTTGCCGCGCAGGAACTGCTCCGCCTCGGTGACCAGATCGCCGTAATCTTCGAGCGAGATCAGGCCGGTGCAGGGCGCCGAGCAGCGCTTGATCTGGTGCAGCATGCAGGGGCGGGTGCGCGTCTCATAGACGCTGTCCGAACAGGAGCGCAGCAGGAAGGCTTTCTGTAGCGTGTTCAGCGTGTGATTGACCGCCCAGGTCGAGGCGAAGGGGCCGAAATAGTCGCCGGGAATGGTGTGGGCGCCGCGATGCTTGCGGACCTGGGGCGCGCGGTGGTCGCGGCGGATCATCAGCTCGGCGAAGGACTTGTCGTCGCGCAACAGGACATTAAAGCGCGGCTTCAGCTTCTTGATGAAGTTCGATTCGAGCAGCAGGGCCTCGGTCTCGGACGCCGTGACCACCAGCTCCACCGAGCGGGTCAGCGACACCATCAGGCCGATGCGCTGGGTGTGGAAACGCCCTTGCGCATACTGGACCACCCGCTTCTTCAGCGACTTGGCCTTGCCGACATAGAGGCAGGCGCCGTCCTCGCCGTACATGCGATAGACGCCGGGCTTGTCGGGCGCGCGCCGGGCCTCGTCCGCGATCAGTTCGGCGGCCTGAAGCGGAAGGGCGTTCGCCTGCGAGTCGGGCGTCCCCGGGATGTCGGGCGTCGGGTCGGTCATCAGGCGGGATATAGGCTCAGCCGCGCCGGACCAGAAGCACCCCGCCGATCACCAGCAGCACCCCGGCGATGCGGGTCAGGCTGATCGGCTGCTGCGGCACGCCCATCACGCCGAAATGGTCGAGGATCAGGCTCAACGCCAACTGGCCCGCCACCATCAGGGTGATGGTCAGCGCCACGCCGATCTTGGGCACGCCCCAGGCGGCGGCCACCACGAAGACGCAGCCGTACAGGCCGCCCAGCCAGGCCCAGGCGGGCAGGGCCTTCATCGCCTGCACGTCCGGCCGCGCCTGCAGCGTCACGGCGACGAGGGCCAGGGCGACGGTTCCCACGAAGAAGGAGACGAGCGCCGCATTGACCGGCGATCCCACGGCGCTGGCCAGCCGCGCATTGGTCGGTCCCTGCAGGGCGGTGGCGGCGCCGCCCAGGATCATGGCCAGCAGGGCGAGGACGGGAAGCTGCATTGATGGTCTCACCAGTTCGGATCGGGCGCGGCGCCGCCGAAGATTTCGGCCAGGCGATCGCGGGTGGCGCGGGTCGTGTCCTCGGGCAGGGCGTCCGGACGGAACCAACCGATCTCGGCGATCTCGCCGTGGCTGGTCCGCTCGGTCAGGTCGAAGGCGTCGATGCGGAAGACCAGGACGTGATCCCCGGGAAAGAAGCGTTCGTTGGAGTGAACCGACAGCAGGCGCGGTTCGCTCCTGACGATCAGTCCGGCCTCCTCGCGCAGTTCGCGGATGACGGCGCCTTGCGTCGTCTCGCCCTTGTCCACCCCGCCGCCGGGCAGCCACCAGCCCGCCAGATAGGTGTGCTTGACCAGCAGGACGCAACCCCCTGCGTCGACCGCGACGCCGCGCACGCCCAGCGTCATGCCCCGGCTGATCCGCGACCAAGCGAAGAACAGCGGCCGGGTGAAGGGTTCGATGCGAGTGCGCCAGGTGGTCATTCGGCAAGCATGGCATGGCGGATGGTAAGGCGCACCATGGCTTGTGGTAGTCTGCTATGAAGAAGAACGGGGGGCGACGATGTTGCTGGCGGCGGTCATGTTGGGGCTTCAACTTCAGGCGCTTTCGCCTGAGACGCAGGAAATCATCGCGCCAGTGAGCATGGCGATTGAAGAGGTGCGCGCGCGGCACGCCCTCCTTGGGACGGCGCTTGACGACAGGGCGCGCCTGGAGCGGATGGGGGAGTTGGATCAGGCGGGACGGCAGGTCATTACCCGCTTGGATTTCTCGCGCATACCGGACACGGAGCGCATGGCGGCGGTTCGAGCTGCGGGAGCAGTGATCGAAGCGGTGGACCAGGAAAATCAGCAGGCGCTGCTGGCGATGACGCCGCCCGAAGGCTGGTTTTTGAAAAGTCGATATGGCGACAAAGCCTCTGCGGCTGCTTTCCACATTATCCAGCACTCGGACGAGGGTCTGTGGCGGCGTTTCCTTCCCGTACTGGAGCCGCTGGTCGCGACGGGCGAAATCGACGGTCAGAGCTACGCCATGATGTTTGATCGCTTGGCGACATCCGAGGGACGGCCCCAGCGCTATGGGACGCAGTTTCGTTGCGACAACGGCAAATGGCGGCCCTATCCGATCGAGAGTGTCGAAGACTTGGAGGCTCGCCGCGAGGAGATGGCCTTCCCCGTCCCCTTCGCCGACTATCGCGCGCACTTTGAAAGTCAGCCGCAATGTCCGCAGACCTTGACGCCCCCTCCGCCCGGCATGGTCGTTGACGACTGAGCCATGGCTTGAACGGGGGCGCGCTTGCCCCTATTCGGGGGCGGAACAGGAGACCCATCATGCTGGCCATCGCCACCATCTTCGCCTTCATCGCCGTCGTCGCCGCCTTCAACTACTTCGAGTTCGGCCGGGTTGACTGAGCCGAGGTCGGCTGACGCCCCTTCGAAGGGCGTGGCGCTGGTCACGGCCGCCTCGCGCCGGATCGGGGCGGTGCTGGCGAAGGCGGCGGCCCAGGCGGGCCATGACGTCGTCGTCCACTATCGCTCGGACGCGCAAGGCGCGCAGGCCGTGGTCCATGCCATCGAGGCCATGGGGCGGCGCGCCGTCGCCGTCCAGGCCGAGCTGACGGACGCCGGGGCGCGGACCGCCCTGATGGATCAGGCCGCCGCCTTCGGGCCGTTGCGGGTGCTGGTCAACAACGCCTCCCTGTTTGTTTATGACCAGTTGGAGACCTTCCTGGAGGCGGATCTGCGCCTCCATCACGAGGTCAACGTCCTGGCGCCCCTGGCCCTGATCCGCGACTTCGCCGCGCGTCTGCCTGAAGGGGACGAAGGCGTGGTGGTCAATATGCTGGACTATAAGGTCACGGCGCCGAACCCCGACTTCTTCTCCTATACCGTCAGCCGCGTGGGCATCGCCCATATGACCGGAGCCCTGGCGCTGGCCCTGGCGCCGCGCATCCGCGTCTGCGGCATCGCGCCGGGTCTGACCCTGCCCTCGGCCGGCTGGCCCGAGGCCGATTATGAGGCCGGGGCTGAGGCCACGCCGTTGAAGCGGCCGGTGGCGGTCGAGGATCTGGCGGCCGCCCTGACCTTCATCCTGACGGCGCCCAGCCTGACGGGGCAGAACCTGGTGGTGGACGCCGGCGCCGGCCTGACCCGCCGCGACCGCGATCTGGAGTTCGCCTGAGGGAGGGCGTTCGCCGCCACATGACCTTTATTTGCCGATAAGTTGGCGCCTTAGCTGCCGCCGTTCATTCTGAGACCTTCATGCCCGTTGTCCGTTTCACTCGCCGCTTCTCGATGGCGCACCGGCTGATCGCCGATGCGGGGTCGAAATGCGCCGTGCCGCATGGGCACAATGAGTTCGTGACGGTGACGCTGGAGCCGACGGCCGAGATCGATTTCGGCGGAGCCAATTACGCGGCTTCGTTCGAGCGGCTGAAGGCGCGCTGGCACGGCTTCGTCGACCGCAGTCTGGACCACGCCTTCCAGCTGAACCGCGCCGACCCCCTGCTGGCCTGGTTCCAGCAG
Source organism: Brevundimonas sp. UBA7507 (assembly GCF_002478355.1). NCBI lineage: Bacteria > Pseudomonadati > Pseudomonadota > Alphaproteobacteria > Caulobacterales > Caulobacteraceae > Brevundimonas > Brevundimonas sp. UBA7507. Next base: position 50,457 of record NZ_DLNP01000014.1, read on the forward strand.
CATGAGCCGCACCGCCTGAACCAGGTGCTGACCGTGGACGGCGATCCGACGACCGAGGCCCTGGTCATCGCCCTGTGGCGCAAGCTGGAAGCCATCCTCAAAGCCGAAGGCCTGCCCTTCCGCCTGGCCGAGCTGGCCATCGAGGAGACGCCGACCAACACCGTCCTGACGCGCGGCCTGACCGAGGCGGAGCGGGCCTGGGAACTGGGCGCCTGGTGCGACCGGGCCGATTTCAGCATCAATGATCTTCTGCCGTCGGAGACCTGGTCTTGAGCGCCGTCGTCACCCCCCTGCCGTCCGTCGAGCCGCGCCGCCTGGGCCTGAAGGTCATGGTCCGCGCCCTGAAGGTCGAGGCCTCCATCGGCTTCTACGATCATGAGCATGGGCGGCTGCAGCCCCTGGTGGTGGACGTCGCATTGGACCTGGGCGCCGCCCCGGTCGAGCGGCTGGCCGATACGCTGGATTACGACGGCGTGGCCCGCATCGTGCGCGAACTGGCGGCGGGGCCGCACATCGCCCTGATCGAGACCTTCGCCGAGCGCGTCGCCGTCGCCTGCCTGGCCGATCCCCGCGTGCAGAGCGTCGTCGTGCGGGTCGAGAAGCCTGGCGCCATTCCCGATGCGGCGGCCGCCGCCTGCGAAGTCGCCTATTCCCGCTGAGGCCGGTTGCGCGGGATCGTCCGTCCCGCCATCATCCCAGCCTGACAAGAGGTTCCGATGGTCCAGTCCGGCGATTACAGCAGCAACAGCGGCGGCGAGGTCACGGCCGATCTGGCGGGCCTCTATGCGGGTTACGCCTTGATCCTGCTGGCGGCGCCGACCTTCGGGGCGGCGGCGGCGATCGGCCTTCTGCGCGTGTGGCGCCGGGCCGCGCCCGCCGATCCCATGCTGCGCAGCCACTTCGTCTTCCAGCAGCGGACCCTGTTGGCGGCGGTGTGCGCCATCATCGCCGGCGCAGTGCTGATTCTGGTCAACGTCGGGGTCTTCGTCCTGTTCGTCATGGCGGTCTGGACCATCGTGCGCGGCGCTCTGGGGCTGAAGGATCTGCTGACCGGGCGGCCCATCGCCGAGCCGCGTCGTCTCTTCTACTGAAAGGCCCGCCGTCATGAGCGATCAGAACACCGCCGCGCCGGTCGCGGGCCGAGACGGCGCCGTGGTGGCGTGGATCCTCTACATCCTGTCGATCCCCAGCGCGAACGTGCTGGTGCTGGTCGGGCTGGTGCTGGCCTATGTGAACCGGGGTTCGGCGACAGGGCTGGCGGCCCAGCACGTCGAGGCGCAGATCAGGCTGTTCTGGTCGGTGTTCTGGATCAGCGCCGTCCTGTGGGTGTTGTTCATCATCGGCCTCGTCACGTCGCCTTTCTTGATCGGCCTCCCGGTTCTCCTGGTCTCCGGACTTCTTTTGCTGCTGGTGTCGATCTGGTTCACGGTGAAAAGCGTTCTGGGGCTGCTGGCCCTGCTGAGCGACCGGCCGGCCTGAACTGATCCATTCGGGAGGAGCCGCCGTGCCCGCCTTTAAAGACCATGCGGCCGACCGCCGCTTCCAGCAGATGTTCGCCGACGCGGACGGGACCGAGCATCCGGTCTGGGCCGAGTATGCGGTGCGCGGCCGCGCCCGCGTCATCCTGCACGTCGAGGCCCACCCGGCCCTGCGCGGCGCGGGGGCGGCGGGCCGTTTCATGCAGGCCCTGGCCGAGCACGCCCGCGCCGAGGGGCTGACCCTGATTCCCCATTGCAGCTACGCCGTGGCCTGGCTGAAGCGCCATCCCGAGTACGAGGACGTCCTCGGTTCTTAGCGGGCCGCGGTCAGAAGGCTGCGCCTTGTGGCTGCTTCGCGCCGCCCTGCGGGTCGACCCGACGCGGCCCGGCGCTTCGCGCAGGCGCTCAAGTAGCGAGCGACCGCGTCGCGAGCGATAGCGCCCCTAAATTAAGGATGACTTTTCGCCACGATGGCCTTCATGGTCTCGGCCTTGGCGGGCAGATCCTGGACCAGGCGGGCGGCCAGTTCGCGGGCGCCGACGGGATAGGCGTCGCCGCCGTCGGCGATCTCCTTGGCCATGTCGGCGGCCTTGCACAGGGCGGCTTCGAGGGCCTCGACCTGTTCGAGCGCCAGGGCGCGGGCTTCGGCCTGCAGGCGCTTGACCCGTTCGGCGGTGGTTTCGGGCGCGCGCATCAGGTCATAGACCTCGGCTTCCGGCGAGGAGACCACGCGCAGGGCGGCGCGGGCGTCGGATTCATTGCTGGACTTGGTCATCGAGTCTCTCCTGAACGCATCATGCCGCATTTTCGCCGCAAGGTCGCATCCCATTTTGCGGCCAAGCTCGAGGGCGCGCGGCCATGTTGCCCGTAAGCCTCATGATCCGGGCCTCATGAATCGGGGATGAAGGGCGGCGTCGCCCAGCGCGCGCGACGCCGCTCGGCGATGGCCCACAGGTGGTCGATGCGGCTGGCCAGCTCGCGTCGCAGCCGACGCTCCTCGGCCGGATGCAGGGGGCGGTCGTCGTCGGGGACAGGCGGGGGCGCAGCGGCGCGCGGCGGTCGGGGACGGGTCATGGGGGTCTCTTTCTCTTTGCTGAACAGTCGGCGCAGGCGTTCCTTCTCCCACAAGAGGAGAAGGAACGCGGATGGCCGCCGCGCCTTTCGGCGGGCGGTTGGAGGGCTGGGCGGAGCGCCGGGCCGACGCCCGGAGTGTGATGTGTATTACCGTTTCGACGCCGACAGACGCTCCGCGCGGACGGGCTTCCACGAGCTCGGGGCAGGCGCCGGTCTTATCGGCTACCCCCGGCGCCCGCGGCGGGCGGGGGCCTGCTTGCGACAGGCCTCCCGGAACGGTCCGCGTAACCCCCGCGACCCTGGCCGGAACCTCTCTGACGGACGGGTCGAACGCCCCGTCGCTAGGCCCCGTCGGCTTCTTGTCTTGCTGCTGTGGTCTATCGCGCTTGCGCGCTACTTGAGACCACGGGGCGAAGGTTCAGGCGTTCGCCCTGGCTCCGTCCGCTGCATCTGTGAACCGCGCGCCAGAGCCCGCCGCGACCTGTCCGCTGGGCTCTGCCCTTGACCGGAGACCGCGACGGACGCCGCGCGGTCCGACAAGAACCCCGCTCCATCCGCTCCCGCCGCCCGCAAGGTCGCAGGCCTCACGAGCCCTCCATGCGACGGAACGAGGGCAGGGTGGCATGGGAGCGAGGTAGGGCGGGCTGAAAGGGGATGGCGGAGGGGGAAAGGCGGGAAAATGCCGGGGTTGGGGCGAGGAGGTTGGCGGGTTCGTCCTTCTCCCCTTGTGGGAGAAGGTGGCGGCCGAAGGCCGACGGATGAGGGGTTTCTCACCCGAGGACGAAGGCGATCGGCCAATCACAGCGAGACCCCTCATCCGACCTCGCTCCGCTCGGCCACCTTCTCCCGCAGGGGGAGAAGGGATTAGTCGCGCGTCAGCTTTTCATCGGCCGTCGCGATGATCGCCGCCAGCACCTCGTGGGGGCGGTTCTCGATCTGCGGGTTGGGGAAGCGCAGCACCTGAAATCCTTGACCGCGCAGCCAATCGTCGCGGGCGGCGTCCTCGGCGCGCGCATCGTGCTGCGGGCCGTCGGCCTCGACGATCAGGCGATGCCGCAGGCAGACGAAGTCGGCGACGTAGCGCCCGATCACGACCTGCCGTCGGAATTTCAGCCCCTCCAGCCGCCGGTCCCGCAGGATGGCCCACAGCCGCCGCTCATAGAGGGCGGGTTTGCGACGCATCGCCTTGGCGCGAGAGTGCAGCCAGTCGTTCATACGGCGAGGCTAGCCCGTGTCTCGGTTGCCGAAAAGCGTCCCTTCTCCCCCTGCGGGAGAAGGTGCCCCGCAGGGGCGGATGAGGGGTTTCTGGCGGTTGAGTGAAGGCCGGTTGTCGGCAGGCGTTGCGAGACCCCTCATCCGTCAGCCTTCGGCCGCCACCTTCTCCCGCAGGGGGAGAAGGAAGGCTCCTACCGCCCCTTCCTGAACGCCTCCGCCTTCTCGGCCGCAGCCTCCTTGCGCCAGCGTTTGGGGGCGGACCTGTCGACCTCCTCGCCCGCGCCCGTCAGGGCTTCGTTGGCGAACTCGAGGTCGAGGAGCTTCATCTTCTTGATTTCGTCGCGGAGGCGGGCGGCTTCCTCGAACTCGAGGTTGGCGGCGGCGTCGCGCATGCGGCCTTCCAGATCCTTGAGGGCGGCCTGGAAGTTGGAGCCGACGAAGGGCTTGGCCTCCTCGGCGACGCCGGGGCGGGTCAGGCGGTCCAGGTCGCGGGACTCATAGGGGCTCTCGAGGATCTCCTTGATGTCGCGCTTGACCGTCTCGGGCGTGATGCCGTGTTCGAGGTTGTAGGCCTGCTGCTTCTCGCGGCGGCGGTCGGTCTCGGCGATGGCGCGCTCCATCGAGCCGGTCATGCGGTCGGCGTAGAGGATGACGCGGCCGTCGACGTTGCGCGCCGCGCGGCCGATGGTCTGGATCAGGGAGGTTTCCGAACGCAGGAAGCCCTCCTTGTCCGCGTCGAGGATGGCGACCAGGCCGCACTCGGGGATGTCGAGGCCCTCGCGCAGCAGGTTGATGCCGATCAGCACGTCGAATGAACCGAGGCGCAGGTCGCGCAGGATCTCGATCCGCTCCAGGGTGTCGACGTCGGAGTGCATGTAGCGGACGCGCACCCCCTGTTCGTGCATGTATTCGGTCAGGTCTTCGGCCATCTTCTTGGTCAGGGTGGTGACCAGGGAGCGGTAGCCGGCGCGGCTGGTCGCCTTCACCTCGTCGATGACGTCGTCGACTTGGTTTCGGGTCGCGCCGGAGACGGGGCGGATCTCGACCGGGGGATCGATCAGGCCGGTGGGGCGGATGACCTGTTCGGTGAAGACGCCGCCGGTCTTGTCCAGCTCCCAGGCGCCGGGGGTGGCCGAGACGAAGACGGTCTGGGGCCGCATGGCGTCCCATTCCTCGAACTTCAGCGGGCGGTTGTCGATGGCCGACGGCAGGCGGAAGCCGTACTCGGCCAGGGTCGATTTGCGGCGGTAGTCGCCGCGATACATGGCGCCGATCTGGCCGACGGTGACGTGGCTCTCGTCGACGAACAGCAGGGCGTTGTCGGGGATGTATTCGAAGAAGGTCGGCGGCGGCTCGCCCGGCGCGCGGCCGGTCAGCCAGCGGCTGTAGTTCTCGATGCCGGCGCAGGAGCCGGTGGCCTCCATCATCTCCAGATCGAAGCGGGTGCGCTGCTCCAGCCGCTGGGCCTCCAGCAGCTTGCCGTTCTCGACCATCCAGTCGAGCGTCTCCTTCAGCTCGGCCTTGATGCCGTTGACGGCCTGATTCAGCGTCGGGCGCGGGGTGACGTAGTGGCTGGCGGCGTAGACGGTGACCTCGTCCAGCGCATTGGTCTTCTTGCCGGTCAGGGGATCGAACTCGTCGATGGCCTCGATCTCGTCGCCGAACAGGCTGATGCGCCAGGCGCGGTCCTCGAGGTGGACGGGGAAGATCTCCAGCGTGTCGCCGCGCTTGCGGAACATGCCGCGCTCGAAATGCAGGTCGTTGCGCTTGTACTGCAGGGCGATCAGGTCGGCGCGCAGCTTGGCCTCGTCGATCTGGTCGCCGACCTTCAGGTTGAAGGTCATGGCGGTGTAGGTCTCGACCGAGCCGATGCCGTAGATGCAGCTGACCGAGGCGACGACGATGACGTCGTCCCGCTCCAGGATCGCGCGGGTGGCGGCGTGGCGCATCCGGTCGATCTGTTCGTTAATCGACGAGTCCTTCTCGATGTAGGTGTCGGTGCGCGGGACGTAGGCCTCGGGCTGGTAGTAGTCGTAGTAGCTGACGAAATACTCGACCGCATTGTCGGGGAAGAAGGCCTTGAACTCGGAATAGAGCTGGGCCGCCAGCGTCTTGTTGTGGGCCAGGATCAGGGCCGGGCGCTGGGTCTGTTCGATCACCTTGGCCATGGTGAAGGTCTTGCCCGAGCCGGTGACGCCCAGCAGCACCTGTTCGCGATCGCCCGCCTCGGCCTGGGCCACAAGCTCGGCGATGGCCGAGGGCTGGTCGCCGGCGGGCTGGTATTTCGTCTCCAGCCGGAAGGGGATGCGTTTCTTGTTGGTCGGCCGGTCGGGGCGGTGAGGCACCCAGTCGGCCGGGGCGGCGGGCGCTTCCTCGGGCGTCAGGCGCGGGCCGTTCACGGGCGCGAACATCGGCATGCGGCCGTGGTCGAAGGCGACCGGCGCCTCCTGCATCCCCGGATTAGGCGTGTGAACGGACTTGGTCGGTTTCGCGGGAGAACGGGCCATGAACATCAAGGTAATGCGCGCGCGTGCAAGGCGCTAGGCCCGGCGGGGCGAGGCGGGGCCAGAATACGCGAGCGCGCCACCACAGGTTGAACTCACATGCGCCACAGTCACGCTTTCATGTCGCCGTAAATGAGGCGAATTCAACTTATTCAGAACATATTTGAGCAAAATGTGGTCGAAAAGGACGAGATAGCGGTCCGAACTCGGCCTTTGCGCGTCAAAAATGCCTCATAATTTCTCCTAACAATGATTTTTTGAAAGAAATTGGTTGATGCTGTGACGCCCCAGCCATAGCCATTGCAGCAGCCAAGAAGCGTGATGACGAACATTGGTTTTCAGCGTTGTTCACAGAACGACGTGATGTTCAGTAACGATTAACAGGTACACAGAGGCTTATGCGCACTCGTAAAGACTACCTGCTGGGCACGACGATGGCGGCTGGGGCCGCCGCACTGTCGATGGCCATGCTTATTCCGGGGACGGCGCTTGCTCAAAGCGCTTCGAATACTGACCAGGAAGCGACCCAGGTCGACGAAATCGTCGTCGTCGGCTCGCGTATCCGTCGCGACAACTATAACGCGCCTTCGCCCACGCAGGTCGTGACGCGCGAAGAAGCGACGCTGCAAGGCTTCGCCTCGACGACGGAAGCTCTGCAGAGCACGGCCGTCACGGGCGGTTCCGCCCAGATCAATAACTCTTACGGCGGCTACGTCACCAACGGCGGCCCCGGCGCCAACACCATCGGCCTGCGCGGCATGGGCCCGAGCCGCACCCTGGTGCTGCTGAACGGCCGTCGCGTCTCGCCGGCCGGTTCGCGCGGCTCGGTCGGCTCGGCCGACCTGAACGTGCTGCCGACCGCCATGATCGACCGCGTCGAAGTCCTGCGGGACGGCGCCTCGTCGGTGTACGGCTCGGACGCCGTGGCCGGCGTGGTCAACATCCAGACCCGCAAGAATTTCGAAGGTCTGGTCTTTGAAGCCCAGCGCAACGAGCCGCTGGAAGCCAACGGTAACGGCGGCTCGACCCGTCTGTCGCTGACGGCCGGCGCCCGTGGCGACCGCTGGCGCGCCGCCGGCTCGATCGAGCGCTATGAGCGCGACGAGTTGACCCTGCGCGACCGTGAATTCACGCGCTGCCAGACCGACGGCCGTCGCCTCGGTCGCGACTTCATCGACCCGCTGACCGGCGAGTCCAAGTGCTATCCGATCACGAGCACCGGCTCGAACGGTTCGTCGATCAACACGATCGGCGTCGGCGTCGACGGCGGGCTGGACGATGACGGCAACCGTGTTTTCAACGGCGTGGCGGGCACCCCTGCCGCAGGCGCGCCCAACGTCCTGTTCAACCGCTTCCGTCCGAACTCGGGCGTGACCGGCGACATGGCCGGCTATGAAGGCGTCGGCGGCACGGGCGTAAACGTCAACGTGCGCGACACGTTCGATGACCGCATGCTGAACCGCTCGCTGATCTCGCCGGTCGAGATCACCACCATCTACGGTGAAGGCGGCTACCAGCTGAACGCCCTGGGCAACGCCGAAGTCTATGGCGAATTCCTGCTGAACCAGCGCAAGTCGTCGCAGACGGGTTACCGTCAGCTGGCGCTTGACTACGCCAAGGGCAGCCCGCTGATCCCCTCGGACCTGTCCTTCAGCACCTTCTCGGGTGATCAGGGCCTGAACAAGGGCGCCGACATCGGCGTTCGCGCCTTCATCGGCTTCGGCAACGACACCTCGACGCAAGAGCAGCGTTTCAACCGCAACGTCGTCGGCCTCAAGGGTGACTTCTTTATCCCGGAATGGCGCTACGACCTGGCGGCCAGCTACTCCAAGTCGCGTTCGGAATACACCAGCCACCAGTTCCTGACGAACCACCTGATTGAAAGCCTGGATGTCGTTCCGAATGGCGCTGGCGGCTTCCAGTGCCGTGAACTGGCGTCGAACCCCGGTTGCGTCGCCGCGCCGAAGCTGAGCTCGCAAGTCATCGGCGGCGTTCTGCCTAAGGCCTGGACAGACTATGTCTTCCGTCCGGTCAAGGGCGTGACGGAGTATGAAGAGAAGATCGTCAGCCTCGGCATCGACGGTCCGCTGTTCGACCTGCCGGCCGGCAAGGTCATGGGCTTCTTCGGCGCCGAGTGGCGTGATGCGGAGATCGACGACACGCCGGGTCTCGATTCGCAGCTGGGCAACACCTACAACTACTCGACCTCGGCCATTACCCGCGGTTCGGACTCGGTGTGGGAAGTCTTCGGCGAAATCGAAGCGCCGTTGCTGCGTGATCAGCCGTTCGCCAAGGAACTGACTCTGAACGCGTCGTTCCGCTACACGGACTATGACTCCTACGGCGACGACACGACCTACAAGGTGGGTCTGGTCTATCAGCCGATCGACATGCTGACGTTCCGCGCTACCTACGGCACCTCGTATCGCGCTCCGGCGCTGTTCGAGCAGTTCGTGGGCGCGACCTCGGGCTTCCAGGCCGCTGGTTTCGACCCCTGCAGCGAAGTTGATCCGAAATCGGCTACGCCGACCCTGATCGCCAACTGCGCGGCTGACGGCGTGTCGGCTGACTTCCAGCAGAAGTCGAGCGTCGCAGTCATCACCAAGGGCGGCGCCGAAGCCGGTCTTGAGGCCGAAACCTCGACCAACCTGACGGTCGGTCTGGTTCTGCGTCCGACCCTGCCGGAAGGCTGGGGGGACTTCGCTTTCGCTGTCGACTACTACGAGATCGAAGTGAAGAACGGCGTGGCCCAATACGGCGCCGCCAACATTCTGGAGCGTTGCTACAACTCGACCCCGGCTGAGTTCGCGGCTGACGTGGGCTTCTGCTCGCTCGTGTCGCGCGACGCCGGAGACAAGCGCCTGACGGTCGAGAACGGCTACGTCAACCTGGCGACCGACATCGTCAAGGGCTTGGACTACACTGCGCGTTATCGCAAAGACGTCGGTCCGGGATCGGTTCTGTTCAATCTTGCTGTCACTCAATACACGGAGATCTCGAGCAAGCTGTTCGCCGAAGATCCGCTGCGTGAGTATAAGGGTATGTTGAACAACCCCGAGTTCACCGGCACGGCTGATCTGTCCTATGCCTGGGACAAGTGGCGCGTGCGCTATGGCGTCGAGTGGGTTCAGGGCATGGACGACTACGGCTACCGTCGTATCAAGGATCCGGCGGCAAGCCAGTACGATCTGGAAGTCGATGACTACTACCTGCACAACGCCTCGGTTCAGTACACGGGTGAAGGCTGGACGGTCACGGCCGGCGTTCGCAACCTGCTGAACGAAGACCCGCCGACGATCTCGTCGGGCTATAACAACCGGGTCGGCAACGCCCCGCTGTACTCGGGCTACGACTACCTGGGCCGGACGGCCTTCGTGAACCTCACGAAGTCCTTCTAAGGCCTGACCTGATTTCAGGTTGAGGAGAGGGCGGCGGACTTCGGTTCGCCGCCCTTTCTGCTTTTGAAACGGCAGTTTCCGGGTTGTGCGAAGTGGGGCGGGTCGCCAAGGTCCGCAACCATGAGTGAGCTTCGCGACGTCTTCATCACCGGGACCGGCGCCGTCCTGCCTGGCGAGCGGATCGGCAATGACCGGATGGAGGACTTCATCGGCCGCATCGGCGGGCGGGCGTCCGCCGTCGGGCGGCGCGCCCTGCGCTGGAACGGGATCGAGGGGCGGCACTACGCCCTGAATGCTGAGGGCGAGCCGCTGCATTCCAACGCCTCCATGTGCGCCGGGGCGGTGCGGGCGGCGCTGGATGAGGCGGGGTTGAGCCTGGGCGACCTTGAGCATCTGGGCGCGGCGGCGACGCAGGGCGACTATCTGGTGCCCGGTCACGCCAGCGCGGTTCAGGCCGAACTGGGCGCCGGGCCGCTGGAGGCGTTCAGCTATCAGTCGGTCTGCGCCAGCGCCCTGATGGCGGCCAAGGGGGCGTGGCTGAGCGTGCGCGCGGGAGAGGCGGACGCAGCCGCCGCCTGCGCCGGCGAGTTCTCTTCGCGCTGGTTCCGGCCGGCCTTTTATGAGGGCACGGCGCTGGTGGACGAGAAGGGCCGCGCGCGGATCGAGGCGGACTTCCTGCGCTTCACCTTGTCGGACGGGGCGGGCGCCGTGGTGATGGAGCCGAGGCCGAAACCCGACGGCCTGAGCCTGAAGGTCGAATGGATCGACATGACCTCCCTGGCCGGGCGCTTTGATCCCTGCATGTGGGCCGGATCGACGCCGGAAGCGCGCGCCGACATGACCAGCGCCTGGAGCCACGCCGGGCCGGCGGCCGCCCATGCGGCGGGGGCGGTGGCCCTGTTGCAGGACTTCGACCTGCTGAAGATCGTCATTCGCGCCTGGATCGGCGTCTGGCTGGAGAAGGTGGACGCTGGGCGGATCGCGCCCGATCAGGTCGACCATCTGCTGTGTCATTACTCGGCGCGGTCGCTGCGTCAGGAGATTGTCGGCCTGCTGGAAAGCACCGCCGCCATGATCCCCGAAGAGAAGTGGTTCACGACGCTGCCGGACAGCGGCAATGTCGGCTCGGCCTCGATCTGGGTCATGCTGGACGCCTTCCAGAAGTCGGGGCGCGGAAAGCGCGGAGACAAGGTGCTGTGCATCGTGCCCGAGAGCGGGCGGGCGATGATCGGCTTCATGATGCTGGAGATTGTGTGATGGCGGAACGCGAAGCCGAGGCGGCGGTGGCCGATACCTTACGGAAGCTGGCGGTCGTCTTCGCTGACTTCGAACAGCGGCTGGAGGCGACGCCCCTGATCCGCAAGCTGACGCGGGGGCGGTTCGAACTGGCCGACTACCACGCCTTCCTGATCAACCTGCGCCAGCAGGTGAAGGACGGGGCGCTGTGGATGAGCCGGGCGGCGTCCAACATCGGCGAGGATCATCTGGAGCTGCGCTCGACCCTGATGCGTCATGCGGTGACGGAGCATCGGGACTTTCGCCTGCTGGAGGCCGACTTCACAGCCTCGGGCGGCGCTTTGGAGGACATTCAGTCGGCGCCGAAGAATGTGGGGTCCGAGGCCCTGTCGGCGTGGATGTTCCATGAGGCGTCGAAGCCTGATCCCTTCGGCCTGCTGGGCGCCATGTTCATCATCGAGGGGCTAGGCTCGATAAAGGCGCGGCCGTGGGGCCTGAAGGTGCAGGAGCGGCTGGCCCTGCCCGACGAGGCGGTGCGCTTCCTGCTGTATCACGGCGACAACGACGCCGAGCACATGAAGGAGTTTGAGGAGATGCTGGGCATGGTGCTGCCCGATCCCTTCATCGCCGAACGCATCGTGACGACGGCCCGCGTCACCGCCCGCCTCTACGCCCTGCAGATCGAGGAGATCGCGGCGTGAGATATTACAAGCCGGGGGAGGATCCGTTCGACCCCGCGCGGTTCGATCCCAAGGATCCCGATCCGTGGATGGCGCTGTATCTGGATCACAGCCTGCCGATCGACGACGGGGCCAAGCGCGACCTGCTGCTGGGCGCGCGGTCGCGCTCGCGGCGCTGGCTGTTCCCGGTGGCGCGGCCGCTGGTGTTCCTGTTCTTCTGTCTGGTGAAGGTAGCGCGGGTCATTTCGCCGAAATATCCGAACCTGAACGGCCTGCTGCACAAGACCATCCACTGGGGCCTGCGGACCTTTGTGACGCCCGAGGGCAACCGGGTGATCCTGCGCCACTTCCACGTCGGGTCGGAGCTGACGGCCTTCGTGCGCGAGAATGCAGGCGTCGGCGACAAGGTGACGAAGTGGCCGCTGACGCCGACGCGGCTGAAGGACATCGAGCCGGACCTGTTCCTTCAGCACGACCTGAACATCTTCAACTTCGTCATCGAGATGAACGCCGCCCTGCGCGCCGAGGGGCGCGAGCTGACGCCGCCCGAGCGCATCGACTTCTCCATGATCTCGGACGAATTCCCGCCGTTCGAGGAGTTTCCGCGCAAGTGGCACAACTTCGTCGACGTGCAGACGGCAGTGGAGTTCTACACCCCCATCTACGCCCTGATGCTGCCGAGGGACGACTTCGTGCGGGCGTCCAGTTCGCTGCAGCTGGACGAGGTGATGGCCATCTATATCGCCCGCATTCTGGGCACGAGCTACCACATGGCCTTTGTCAAGAACGGCCACCCGCTGGTGGCGCTGTCGACGCTGCAGGCGGGCTATCGGCTGATGATGCACGGGCTGGATTCAGAGGCCATGCACGGCTGGCTGCGGGTGATGAAGGCGCGTCAGGCGGCGGGCCTGCCGCTGGACCCGGCCAACTCGGGCGCGCCGAAGTAGGACGCTGCGGTCCGACACCGTCACCCTCGGGCTTGTCCCGAGGGCCCAGCGTTCCCCCTTGGCTGGGCGCGGGATGTTGGAGGCGCAGGTATGAAAACGACGCGCCCTTCAGCTTGCAGCCGCCATAGGCCCTCGGGACAAGCCCGAGGGTGACGGGGGAAGAGGGTTGATTTCCGCTGGCGCGCGGCGCGGCGGCTGCTAGCGTGGCGGTCATGAAATCGGCGCGCTCCTTTCTGACCTCCCTCAGCACGCTTGTGCTGTTGTCGCTTGTGCTGGGCCTGCTGGCCGGGGCGGCGGCGCAGAAGTGGGGCCTGCCGGGCGGCCATGTCACGGCGGACTTCATTCAGGCGCTGGGCCAGCTGTGGCTGAATGCGCTGCGGATGACGATCATCCCCCTGGTGTTCAGCCTGCTGGTGACGGGCATCGCCTCCATCGCCGATGCGGCGCGGACCGGGCGGCTGGCGCTGAGGGCGGTGTCGTGGTTCGGGGGGCTGATCGTCTTTGCGACGGTCTACGCCGTGGCGGCGGCCTATGGCCTGCACGCCGTCTGGCCGATCGATCCGGAGGGCGCGCGCCTGCTGCTGGCCATCAAGCCCGAGGGCGCCGAGGGTCTGGGCGCGGGCGCGCCGTTCAGCGAGTTCGTCAAGACCATCGCCCCGTCCAACCCGATCCGCGCGGCGGCCGAGGACGCCATCCTGGGCATGGTGGTGTTCGCGGTCTTCTTCGGCTTTGCGGCCTCGGGCCTGCCCGAACGGCTGCGGGTTCCGCTGATCACCTTCTTCGAGGCGGTGGGCGAGACGATGATCGTCATCGTCCGCTGGGTGCTGAAGGCGGCGCCGCTGGGCGTCTTCGCCCTGTCGATCGGAGTGGGGCTGACGGCGGGGGCCAGCGCGGCGGGGGTGCTGCTGCACTATGTGGCGCTGATCTCGCTCGCCTGCATCGGCATCGGCCTGATCTTCTATCCGCTGGCGGTGATCTTCGGGCGGGTGTCGCTGGGCCGTTTCGCGCGGGCGGCGGCGCCGGCGCAGGTGGTGGCCTTCTCGACCCAGTCGTCCCTGGCCAGCCTGCCGGTCATGGTCGAGCGGTCGGTGGACATGCTGGGCGTCAAGCGGGCGACGGCGGGTCTGGTCCTGCCGCTGGCGGTGGCGGTGTTCCGCATCACCAGCCCGGTCGCCAACCTAGGCGTCGCCATCTACTGCGCCCATCTGTTCGGGCTGGAGCCTTCGGCGGGACAACTGCTGGCCGCCATGCTGACGGCGGTGCTGATCTCGATCGGCACGGTGGGGCTGCCGGGGCAAGCCAGCTTCTTCGCCTCTATCGCCCCGATCTGCATCGCCATGGGCGTGCCGCTGGAACTGCTGCCCCTGCTGCTGGCGGTCGAGGTCGTGCCCGACATCTTCCGCACCCTGGGCAACGTCACCGCCGACCTGGCCGTGGTCCGCATCGTCCAGGACGGAGAGGTCCAAGCCGCAGAGTGAACATCGGTTGACGACGCGCCCGCGACGCGGCCAAGCTCTCCACAGGGGCGTTAGGAGAGCAACCATGAGCAAGACGATTCTGCGCGCGGCCGCCGCAATGGCGACGGTCGCAGCCATGACATGCGCCGCCGCGGCGCCCGCCCAGGCCCAGCAGGCGGCGACGGTCGAGGCGCGCTCGGCGCCCGGCGGGGTGGCCGTGACCTGGCGCCTGGCCGAGCCGACGACGCGCGTGGCGTTTCTCAATCAGAACATCGTCCGCACCGAATGGACTGTGACGACGCCGGGTCTGACCTTGACGGACGGGGCGGTAGAGGGGGAAGCGCCGTTCCAGACCTTCAAGATCCTGATCAGGCCCGATACGACCGAGCGAGACCGCGGCTATCTGGCCCTGGCGCAGATCGGATCGGGCAGCATCCTGTACGGACCCGCCGTGGCGTTGCGGGGCATGGACGCCGAACTGACAGCGCGCCCCGCAGCGGGCGAGACAGCCTTGCCGACGACGAAGGCGGAGAGGGGCTCTGTCTATCTCGGCCCTCAAAGCCAGGTCGAGACCTATCCAGGCGCCAGGCTGGCGATCGGCGAGACCGTATCGCCGACCTTGGCTGGGATCATGCGCGACGGCTTCTTTGCGGCCCAAGCCTTCTTTGGCGCGCGGCTGGGACGGGATCTGCCGTATGAGCCGGTGCTGCTGGTGACGACCGACAGTCCGGGGCCGGTGGATTTCCGTGGCGACGTGAGCGACAGCGGCGTCATCTCGACCCGGTTTCACGGTGCGGCCTGGGACGAACCCCCGGCGCACGTGGCGGCCGGCCTGGCGACCTTCGTCTGGCATGAGACCTTCCATCTGTGGAACGGACATCGGCTGGAGAACCGGGACGGCGAGGCCGCGCCCTGGCTGCATGAGGGCGCGGCTGAATACGGCGCCTGGGCGGCGGCGGTCTCCACAGGCGCGGTGACGGAGACGGCGGCGCATGAGGCTCTGTCTCAACGGTTGAACGGGTGCCGCAAGGCCTTGGGCGACCGGGACTACGACCCGGCGCGGCTGCGGTCAGGTTCGGCGGTCTATGATTGCGGGACGGTGGTGCAGTGGTTGGCTGATCTGGAGACGCGCCAAGCGTCGTCAGGCGCGCGGGACGTCTTCGACCTGTGGAAGGAGGTCTTGGATCGGGGCATGGCTGGCGACGGTTACGGCGTCGCCGAGTTCCGCGCCCGGCCTGAGGGCGAACGCGCGGTCGCCCTGCTGATGGACGGTCCAGGGGCGACGCGCTGGGACGGCGTCGCCGCGCGGCTGGCGGCGCTGGGCGTCACCCTGGAGGAAAAGCTTTCGCCGGACGAGTATCGCGCGGCGGCCCTGTTCCACCTGAACGGCGAGAATTGCACCGGGGGGAGCACAGGCTTCTATCGGACGGAGAAGGGCGTGCGGCTGGACACGGGCGACAAGTGCGGCGTCCTGTCGGGCGATCCCTTGTTGGCGAAGGTCGAGGGTCATGATCCGATGACGGACGCGACGGCCATGTTCTTCGCCGTCCAGGCGCGCTGTGCGGCCGCTTCGCCGGTGCGCTTCACCACGCAGGAGGGGGCGGTGATCGAGGCGAAGTGCGGCCGTCCTCTGGTCGCGCCTCGGGCCTGGAGCGTTACGGCCGCACCGCCGCTGGCGACGCGGGCGCAGTGATCGCCGGGAAATCGTAGCGGATCGCGCTGCGCTGGACGGAGGGCCAGGGCAGGAAGGCGTGGTGTCGTCGTTCCGTTCGGGTCTTGATGATCAGGCCGCCGTCGGGGCCGACGGACAGGACGCCGAGGGCGCGGGTCTCGGTCATGGTCTCATACTGGGTGCTGACGGTGCTGAGACCGATCCACAGGCGTCCGCCCGCGCAACCGGCGACGCGGGAGCCATGGGCCGACCAGTCAGGGTCGAGGGAGGCGGGCGCTCTGTCAGCGGCCAACCGAACCTTGCCGTTAGCGTCGGACAGGAGCCAGGCGTCGTCGCCTGCGGCGCGGGCGATGGTCACGGTCGCGGCACGTTCGGCGTTCACGGCCAGCAGCCGCGTAAGGCCCAGTTCGCGACCGAGCACGGACTGAAGCGTCGCCGTCTTCGTCTCGTCGCCCTGGGCCTGGCCGGTCGAGTCGTAGGCGCCGTCGAGCGCCGGACAGTCGCCGGGCGGGGCGGTCACGACCGGCGGCCCGTCGGCGCGCCACTGCACGGGCAGGCCGCCCACGCTGGAGGCGCAGCCGCTGAGCAGGACGGCGCCCGCCAACAGGGCGGGCCAGGCGGCGCGGCTCACTCCTCCATCGCCTCGAACATGGCCTCGGCTTCGTCGAAGGTGTCGTAGTCGAGGCGTTCGGGCGGGCGCAGGATGACGAAGCTGCTGAGGACGGGCGCATCCGGCTCGCTGCGGCGATCCCACTGCCAGAAGCTGCGGTCGATCCGGCTTTGCAGCAGGGTCCAGTCGCCGTCGTCGGCGGGCGGCTGCGGCGTGTGGGTGGTCATGCGTCGTCAGCTCCCCTGCTGGCGGATGCAGCAAAGCCTGTGGGGACGCGGATTGTCAAAGCATGTCGGCTGTTCCTTCTCCCCTTGTGGGAGAAGGTGGACGGCGAAGCCGGACGGATGAGGGGTCTGTTTGACGTTTGACGAGAGGCCGAGGCTGAGGTCTCGCAACCCCTCATCCGACCTCACTCCGTTCGGCCACCTTCTCCCACAAGGGGAGAAGGGATGTCAGTTCCCCTTCGTCCCTGACGTATGCGCCGGGCCGCGGAAGACGGCGTTGAGGAACAGGGGCTTCAGACCTTCCAGGAAGGCGCGCATGGTCACGTCCTGGGTGAAGGCGACGACCTGGCCGCGTCCGATTTCAGAGGCCATGGCGACGGGCTTGTAGGCGAGCTGGCGACGGTTCTCGGCCCACAGCTGGCCGGATGCCAGCACCTGGTCCGGTCCGGCCAGTCGCACGACGTTGGTCCCCTGGTCGCGGGCCAGCGGCGCATAGATGTCCGAGCCGCGCACCATGACGCTGAGGGTCGGGGCGACGCCCGCGCCCAGCCAGTGCTCGTTGTCGACCACGGCGCTGGCCAGGACGCC
This sequence comes from Brevundimonas sp. UBA7507, assembly GCF_002478355.1. NCBI lineage: Bacteria > Pseudomonadati > Pseudomonadota > Alphaproteobacteria > Caulobacterales > Caulobacteraceae > Brevundimonas > Brevundimonas sp. UBA7507. The sequence continues at coordinate 67,540 of NZ_DLNP01000014.1, forward strand.
GGCGACCGGATCGGGCGCCCCGCCGTGGTGGCCGGTCAGGGCCAGGTATTCGGCGTCGGTGGCGATCTCGCTGCCGCCGTCCTTCTTGTCCTTGTCGCCGTCGCCGGAGGCGGCGCTTTCGCGGCGGCTCTCCAGCAGTTTGGAGTCGGGGTCGGTCAGCAGGCGGCTGGCCGAGCCGACGCCGATCAGGACGCCGCCGGCCTGGACCCAGGCGCGCAGATTGGCGACGCCGCTCTCGCCGAGGATCTGCTCATAGTTTCCGCCCGACGGCAGGATCAGCACCTGGTAGCGGGACAGGTCGGCGTTCGCCAAGCGGCGGGTGCGGACGGCCGTGACGGGCCAGCCGTATTCGCGCTCGAGCACATGACGGATGGAGCCGGCGGATTCCGGCTCGGTCGGGTCGTCCCAGGCCATGGCGACGCGCGGGGCGGTGATGACGGTGGCCTTGTCCGAGCCGACGCTGGGGCCGCTGGAGACCCATGAGGTGGCCAGCGGCGTCACCTGGGCGCCGCTGCCGGCGGCCAGACGGCGGACGCGCTCGTCGAGGTCGGCGGGCGCCCCGGCGCGCGGGATGATGAAGGTTCCGCCCGGATAGGCGCGGCCGTCCAGGGTGAAGGGCTCCTCGACCGAGCGGACCGGCAGCTTGTCGGTCAGGGCGGCGGTCAGGAAGCGCATCCCCGCCGTGCCCGGATGGATGGCGTAGCCGTAGGCCGCGTCGCCGGAGGCCACGGCGGCGGGGCGGATCAGTTCGGGGCCGACTGCGGCCGTCTGCACCGACGGAGCGCCCGTGCAGCGCTGGCTGGGCACATTGAACAGCAGAGGCAGGGACCAGCCGGTCAGGTCGTAGATCTCATCGCCCAGGCCGCGCGCGCGGCGGGCCTCCTGTTCGGCCAGGAATTTCGGGTCCAGCGGCACGTCCTTGGCCAGCAGGGTCTCGGCCATGCGGCGCTGGGGCTGGGACAGGTTCACCACGTAGTCGCCCGCCTGATAGCTCTGGCCGCAGGCGGAGAAGGCGGCGGTGGCGCGTCCGACCTCCAGCCCCGAACGGACCAGCAGGCCAGCCAGCTTGTCGGCCGCGGCCGGGTCGGCGGCGGCGGAGCGCGACAGGATATAGGCGCCGCGTCCGCCCGCAATGCCGTCGCGGTGGAAGGCGTAGAAGTCGCTGAGCAGCTTTTCGCGGTCGCGGGCGGCGGTCTCGATGGTCGACAGGGTGGCGGTCAGATGGCCTTGAACGGTGTCGGCGTAGGTCAGCATCTCGCCCGACGACCGGCGCGCCAGCAGACCGCGCGACGAGCCCTGCTCATAGGTCATGGAGACGGCGCCGAAATAGGCGGGCCAGCCGTCGCCGTAGCCGGGATAGAAGGCGTCGAATGTCTCGCGGGTGAAATAGTCCAGCCCGGCTTGGTCGAAGCGCCCGGCGGTGTTGCGGCCGAAGCGCTCGCGCGCGTCCAGGATCGGCGGATAGATCCAGGGGTTCAGCGGCTGGGCTTCGGGCGGGAAGAAGAAGCTGGAGTCGGTGCCCATCTCGTGGGAATCGACCACCACCTGCGGACGCCATTCGCGGATCAGGGCCGAGTGCCCTTGCGTCTCCGGCTGGGACTGGATGAACCAGTCGCGGTTCAGGTCGAACAGATTGTGGTTGAAGCGGCCGGACGGCCAGGGTTCGGCCCGCTCGGCCGACAGGGGGTCGCCGTTGGGCTGGGCGCCGAGGCCCGCCTCGAAGCTGTTGATGAAGCGCTCGCGTCCGTCGGGGTTCTGGGTCGGGACGAAGACGACCACGACGTTCTCGAGCCAGCCCTGCGCCTCGGCGTCGAGGCCGTCGGTCAGGCGGCGCGCGGCGGTCAGGGCGGCGTCGGCGGGGCTGATCTCATTGCCGTGGACGGAATAGGCCATCCAGACGATGGCCGGGGTGTCGTTGATGAGGGCGCGGGCCTGCTCGGGGCTGGTCTTGCGCGGGTCGGCCAGGGCGTTGGTCGCGGCCTTGATGGCGTCCAGCCGGGCGATGTTGCGCGGCGAGCCGACGGCGGCCCAGAACAGGGGGCGGCCCTCCCACGACTGGGCGTAGTCGCCGATGACCATGCGGTCGGGATTGGCGGTCCGCAGCGCCTCGAAATAGCGGCGCACGTCGGCCGAGCGGGTGATGCGCTCGCCGCTGTCGTGGCCGACGACGGCCAGAAGTTCGGGCGGATTCTGTTGCGCCAGGGCGGGCGCGGCGCCCAGGGCCAGGCTGAGCGCCAGCAGAGAACAGGCGGCGCGGCGACGAGACGACATGGAATACTCCCCCTACGGAACGACGACCTTAACCGTGGAGCCGAGGCGAAGGGAAGCGGCGTTGCGCCGTCATTTCTTTGGGTTTTCGCGCCATATTTCGACAGGGATTAGGAGACCGAACGCGCTACTGTTCGAAGAGCAGAGACCCAGCGCGGGCAGGTGATCGGGATCGGGCAGGGCGCGAAGACGGGTCATTGGGTACGCAACTCCTTGAACATGAATCCTGCCGAAGCCGGACACAGGGCGCTAAACTGCCTGGAGGCGGCGATGGCGGTCGGCGCGGCTGATCGGGGCAGGGCGGTGTAACCGTGCCGCTCGAAGAAGGCGGCCGCCGCGGTCGTGAGCAGGCAGAGGCCGGACGCATTCTGCTCGGCAGACTTAGTTTCCAGCCAGGACAGGATTACTGAGCCGTGGCCTTCGCCGCGACGGTCGTCGATGACAACAATGGAGCGGATCAGGGCATCGGAGCCGACCTGCTCAAGCCCGCCGTAGCCGATCAGTCCGGCATCGTCCTCGAAACGAAAGAAACGACGGCCGGGCTCATGGAGGTCATCCGTTGGCAGGCCGTCGGCCTCCAGCGCGGCGATCAGATCGGGGGAGGGGTAGGGCAACTCTACGGCGTTGAAGGCCATTAGCAGGCGTCCTTCTTCGGGGCGGTCGCGGGGAAGTAGCGGCGGCCCTGCCACAAGGCGACCGAGACCAGCAGGATCAGCACCGGCACCTCGACCAGCGGCCCGATGACGGCGGCGAAAGCGACGGGCGAAGCCAGCCCGAAGGTCGCGATGGCGACGGCGATCGCCAGTTCGAAATTGTTGGAGGCGGCGGTAAAGGCCAGGGCCGTGGTGCGCGGATAGTCCGCCTCGATCAGACGTCCCATCAGGAAGCTGACCACGAACATGATGAAGAAGTAGATCGTCAGCGGGACGGCGATGCGCAGGGCGTCCAGTGGTAGAGCGACCACCTCACCGCCCTTCAGGCTGAACATGGCGACGATGGTGAACAGCAGGGCGATCAGGGTGATCGGCGCGATACGCGGCAGGAAGCGCGTCTCGTACCAGTCGTTCCCCTTCCTCGCGACCAGCGCGCGCCGGGTCAGGAATCCGCCCATGAAAGGCAGGCCCAGATAGACCAGGACGGCGCCGGCGATGGTCCAGATGCTGACATCGACCACGCTGCTCTCCAGCCCGAACAGGGGCGGCAGCACGGTCAGGAACAGCCAAGCGTAGAGGCTGAAGAAGGCGATCTGGAAGATCGAGTTGAAGGCGACCAGGCCCGCCACATACTGGTTGTCACCGCGCGCCAACTGGTTCCAGACCAGCACCATGGCGATGCAGCGCGCCAAGCCGATCAGGATGACGCCTGTCATGTATTCCGGCTGATCGCGCAGGAAGATGACCGCCAGGACGAACATCAGCACCGGTCCCAGCACCCAGTTCTGGAACAGGGACAGCAACAGCACGCGCTTGTCGGCGAAGACGCGCGGCAGTTCCTCGTACTTCACCCGCGCGAGCGGCGGATACATCATCAGGATCAGGCCGATGGCGATGGGGATGTTAGTCGTGCCGACCGACAGGCCGTCGATCCAGGCGGAAAGCCCGGGCGCGACTGTGCCCAGAAGCACGCCCAGCGCCATGGCGGCGAAAATCCACAGTGTCAGCCAACGGTCGAGGAAGGAGAGACGACGCTTCGGCTGCTCAGCAACCACGGCCTCAACCATCAGCGAACCCTCCGGCCCTCGGCGTCGATGACGACTTCGCCGCCCTCCTTGGTGAAGGGTCTCAGGCTCTCGGGTGGCAGGAGGTCCAGGACCGCCTCGGACGGCCGACACAGCTTCACTCCCAGCGGGGACACGACGATGGGACGGTTCAGCAGGACAGGGTGCACCTCGATGGCGTCGAGCAGTTGATCGTCCGTCAGGGCAGGATCGCTGAGGCCCAGTTCGGCGAAGGGCGTGCCTTTCTCACGCAGAAGGCTGCGCAACGGCACGCCCATGCGCTTGATCAGCCCCAGGATCATGGCGCGGCTGGGCGGCGTCTTCAGATACTCGATGACGTGCGGCTCAATCCCGACGTGGCGGATCAGGGCCAGGGTGTTGCGCGACGTCCCGCAGGCGGGGTTGTGATAGATGACGACGTCCATGATGACCTCAGGCGCGACAGGGCAAGAGCGAGAGTTTGGCCAGCAGCGGCTCGCACAGTTCGGCGCGGCCCTGGCAACACTCCTCCAGCAGGAACAGGACTAGCGCCTGGAGGCGGTCTAGGTCAGCCCGGTAGATGATCGACCGGCTGCGCCGCTCCGAGCTGATCAGACCGGCGCGCGACAGAACGCCAAGGTGGGCCGACATGGTGTTGGCTGTCACGGCCAGGGCATCGGCGATCTCGCCGGCGGGCAGGCCGTCGGGTTCATGCCGGACCAGCAGGCGGAACGTCTCAAGCCGCGTAGGTTGCGCCAGGGCGGCGAGGGCAAGAATGGCGACTTCTGATTCCATAATTCTACGATAATAGAATTATTGGTTGTGGCAAAAGGGGTGCCTGCCAATGACGCTGGGTGGGCGGTGGTTACGAGGCGGTTCGGTTGGGGTGAGATTTCACTCGCCACGAGCGATGCAATTAAGCAACAGCGGCTTCGGATAAAAATCTATACGCGGCGTGTTAAGTGTCAATATTTCTGACGCTCAGTAAAATCATCAATGATTTCAATATTAAAATCTATAGTCACGAAGTATAGAATAGTGTGACTGCGCTTGGCAAGTGAAAAAGTTGTTTCACTCAAAAAATCCTGTGCCTATTCGATAATCCTTCGAAAACAGAAGGGCGAAATGAATGGACAGATTTGTTGTTTCCAGTGTTCACGGACTTCCGGAAGGGGAGTTCGCCTACTTCTCGGAAAGAGAAGGAGGGTTGCCTGTCCGCGCAATCAGCCAGGCCGAGTTCGACGACCTCGATGTTGCTGGAGAGGTCCGTTGGTGGAATGCCTTTGAACGACCCTATGACGATGGCCCCCGCCGATCAGTGCCAGAATGGCGATGCCTGTCTGGGCTGCAATAACTGCAGTGAATTGGCGCGTCGCCGTTCGATGCAGGGGTTGTTGAAGGCGTTTGACGACGATCCGGTGTCGAAGACGGATGTGGCCCTTCAGCAGTTCCTGGATCAGCGCGAACAGGATTGGCCGGCTATTGCTGGGCGCTATCCTCGCGCGGCGGTGTTCCGTCGGATGCTAAGGGAATGGGGAGAGTCGGGGATCGCCGCCTGAGCTACATTGGCCGCTCTCGTGCGCTTTCAGGTCGCAGGAAGTCGCGTCTTCATCCAGCAGCTGAAAGCATGCTGTGGGAAAAGGCAGACGCCTATTTTTCGGATCGTCGGGTCAGCTCTGATGACGTCCATGCAGCGTTGGATGTGGCGCTTCGAGCCAAGAACCAGGAAAGAGCGACAAGCGGCTTGGCACCGATCAGCATTCCCAGTCGCGTCACTGTCTGGCGGCGTCTAAGGGAGCATATGGACTACGATAGAACTCGCGCCCGTCATGGTGCGCGGGTGGCTCAGCGGGCCTTTGTGCCGTTGAAGCGCCATGTGACTGCGCAGCGAATTCTTGATGTTGCCGTCATGGACCACACAATGATCGATTGTTTTGTGGTGGACGACGAGCATCACATTCCGGTGGGGCGCCCGTATCTCACCGTCGCGATTGATGTGCGGTCACGCTATCCGCTCGGATATTATATCGGCTTCACGCCCCCGAGCATTGAGTCCGCGATGGCGTGTCTTCGTCAGGTCGTGCGCCCGAAGGCCGACCTGAACAATCGTCACCTCGATGTCCGACCTTGGCGGGCCTTCGGCTTGCCGCGCACCTTTCTTGTCGACAACGGTTGGGAGTTCATCGGAGCCGTTTGCACCCTTTGTCGCTGCTGCAGGCCTCATCGCGCCTGTTGACGACGTAGACGCCGTCGCGCTTGCCAACGGCTTGGCGCGCTACAAAGCCTGCAGCATCGAGCTATTGGCCCGACGCTTGGGCGAAGCATCGAATTCTAGCCCGTCTGACCTGACCCGACCGGTCAGCTTGTTGGAAAGCACGATGGGGATTCTGAGCCCCGATCGATGGATTCAGCAGGGGTATAAGCCCGCCGGGAAAGCTCATCATTGTATCGTCTGGTTCAAGGCTGAGGTAGAGCGCGTCTTGGCCGAGTCGCGCGCCTGAAAAATCTGGCCGATTGAGTCGGTAGATACGAAATCAGAGTCGGCCCGAGAATTTATCCCCGTAAAACATCAGCAAATACAGGCCGCAATTTTCGGCCTGAGTCAGCCCGAACGAAACCTCACAGCATGATGCTGAATCCCTCAGGCGCGTGTATAGTCACTGCGGTTGGACTCGATCTGAGAGCATTCGCATCGCCAATGCGGCGGGCAGATGCGTCCGTTCCATTAGCCGGACCTCGACAATGTGTGCGACGGTCATGCTGGCTTGTGTCGCTCAGGGCGGCGGGCGACATTCATCGTCGAACGATCGTCGCAGGTGGAAGGCGTGACTGAATCCGTAGCCTTGCTGACCGAGAGAGAGCGCCAATGCCTCCGGCTTGTCCATGCTCACTTCAACTCGAAGCAGATCGCGCGGGAGCTGGGCATTCGCCCCGGCACGGTGGACCGTCATTGCGAGAACGCGACCAGAAAGCTGCAGGTTGAGAACCGCATCGCCGCCGCGCTGGCCCTGGCGGCTCGTGAAGGCGTTGGGGGCGGTTCCCAATCGGGCTCGTTCCCAATACCCGCCGAGGGGCTGATCGCATCGACTGGGGGCGCCGAAAGGACGCCCTATGTTTTCGAGCAACGATCCCATCCCCACCCTGCGTTGGGGCGAGGCCGAAGCCCTCTTCATGAAGATGGCGACGACCTCCGCCAAGCGCCGGATGCTGCCTCTCCTCATGGAGGGGGCGCGCAAGCAGGCGCCGTTCCTGACGCCGAGCGGCGTGATGAGGGAGCTGGCCTATATCGCAGCGGCCATGTTGGACGTGAACTTCGCGCCGACCCAGTCGGACTCGGGCGTCTGGGAAGCATCCTCATCGTCTTCGGCGTCGCCGCCGCAGCCGCCTGGATCCTGACAGCCGCAGCCGGCGCCGAACAGTTCGCCTTCGTACTGCAGAAGCTGCGGTACGGCTCCTGAAGGTTCGCCGGCTTCAATACCGGAAGACACTGAACTGATGAAGAGAACCGAGCAGGCGACCTTGATCGCCTCGCGCATACAGCGCGCGCTCAAACGGGCCGAGGACGGGCAGGATCAATCGATCGAACGTCTCGGGGGCCTCGCCCAAGCCCTGACCCGCGGTCGAACGGATGCGGGTCTGTCCGCCACCGTCGGCCAGCCGGCGTTTGACGCCCTGGCCAGGGCGATGGCGGCCCAGGTCGCAATGGTCGAGCTGCACGAGGCCCTCGCCAATGTGAAGGAGACGACGCACTTCCGCGGCGTGCAACTGGTCGGCCTGGACAAGGAGGACCAGCAGATCCCGCGCAACGTCCGTCTCTCGCTTATCGAACGGGTGGGCTGAATCGTCTGTGGGTGGCATGGTGCGTCATGTCGCCCATTTTCCTGTTCACGATCATCCTGCTGGCCGTTGCGACGGGGCTCGCCCTCGTTCGCGGCGGCCCCTGGGAGCGCGCTGTTGCGATCGCCATCATCGTGGCGGGGGTGATCTCGGCCGTCGCCCCGTTCGATCATCGGTCGCCGCCCTGGTTCGCGATTGGAGCGGACGCGGGGGTGTTCCTGCTCCTTCTGTACGGCGTCGTCAGCAGCGGCCGTCGGTGGTTGATCGCAGCGGCGGGCTTTCAATTCCTGGTGCTGGCCACCCATTACGCCTTCGCCTCCAATCTGCAGTTGGAGCAGTGGGGCTATATTTCGGCCTACTATGTCTGGAACATCGGCGTGATCGGCTCTCTCATGATCGGGAGCCTCACGAGAAGGCGCAGCCGGTCGCGAGTTTAAGCCCGCGCGCCGCCGGGCGCTTGTTGAGCGCCAGCGAGGGTTAGGGCGTGTTCATCACGCGCCTACATTCTCCTTTAAGTTGTGATAACGATGATCGTCGCGTCATGAGGTGCGATGATGCGAAGCTATGCACGTATCCGGGGCGCAGAGCGCGAGGGCGCAGCGGCGGTTGAGTTCGCCCTTGTAGGGCCGGTGTTCTTCCTGCTGCTGGTGGGGATGGTCGTCTACGGCGCCTGGTTCTGGATGGCGCATTCGGTCCAGTCGGCCGTATCCGAGGGCGCGAGGGCGGCGATTGCGGGGCTGGATGCGGCCGAGCGGGAACAACTTGCACGAGAGGTGATCGAGACGCAGCTGAAGGATCTCGGCCTCAAGGCCGCCGACGCGGTCGTGGGGGTGCGGGCCGAGCCGGGGCGGGTCAGGGTGGAGGTCGCCTATGATGCGGGCGGTCATCCGCTGATGGCCCTGTCGCCGCTGACCGTGCCGCCGCCCCGCACCATTCGCCGCGCCGCCGTCATCCGCGTCGAGGAGAGCTGAGATGCGCACGCGCCGACGTATGAACCGCTGGGGCGACGACCGGGGCGGGGTGGCCGTCATGGCGGCCGTGTTCGGCGCTCTGATCTGTATCGCAGCCGCCTTGGCGGTTGATGTGGGCTCCATGGTGCTGAAGGGGCGCGAGGTGCAGGGCGCGGCGGATCTGTCGGCCCTGGCCGCCGCCCAGACCCTGTCGCAGCCTTTGGCGTGGACCGAGGCCGCCGCCGCCGACACCGCCCGCGCCAATCTGGCGGATCTGGCGAGCGTGCGGCTTCAGCTCGGCGGCTATACGCCGGAGCGTCGGTTGAAGCCCGCTGCACGCTTCACCCCTGGCGCGGCCCGCCCCAACGCCGCCCGCGTGGTTCTGAGCGCGCCGGCGCCGCTCTATTTCGGCCGCTGGATCATGGGGCGCGACAGCGTGACGGTGTCCAAGTCGGCGACCGCGGCCCTGCCGGGCGGCCAACCCAGCGCCATGTTTTCCATCGGCTCGCGGCTGGCGAGCCTGGACGGGGGCCTGGCCAACGCCCTGTTGTCTGGCCTGTTGGGGAGCCATGTGTCGCTGACGGTGATGGATTATCGCTCCCTGGCCGACGCGCGGGTCAATCTGCTGCAATTCTCGGACGCCCTGGCGGCGGAACTGGGCGTCACCGCGGGCGACTATGACGCCTTGCTCGCGCATGAAGCCCAGACCGGCAAGGTGCTGAAGGCGTTGGAGGCCGTGGCCGGCTCGGGCGCCCAGAGCGCGCTGGGCAAGCTGACTCGCCTTCCGGCGAGCGCGACGGTGAAGCTGGATGAACTGATCGGCGTCGAGACGGATGCGCGCGAAGGCTTGCGGCGCGGACTGAACGCCGAGGTTTCGGCCATGGACCTGTTGATGGCGACGCTGCAGACCGCCAATCAGGAGCGTCAGCTGGCCCTGGACGTGGGCGCCCGCACGGGGCTGGCGGATATCGACGTCATGCTGGCCATCGGCGAGCGGCCCAATCGCGCGCCATGGCTGACCGTGACCAGCACCGGCGAGCCCATCATCCGCACGGTGCAGACGCGCCTCTATCTGAGGGCGACGGCGTTGGACAAAGTCCCGTTGGTCGGCCTGCTGGCGCAGGTCAAGGTTCCCATCCTGGTCGAGGCGGCCAGCGCCGAGGCGCGGCTGAAGGCGGTGCAGTGCCAGGGCGAGCCGCGTGTTTTGATCGAAACGCGGCCCGGCGTGGCCCGCGTGCGCCTGGGCGAGATCGACGAGAAGCGCCTGCGCGACTTCAAGTCCGAGCTCAAGGTCAGCCCGGCCAGGCTGGTGTCTGTGTTGCTGATCGCCGTCGAGGGCAGCGCCGATATTCAGGTCGCGGATATGGAATGGAGCGAGCTGCGCTTTACAGGAGCTGAGATCGGTTCGGCGCAACCCAAGAGCGTTAAGGCCAAGGGGTTTGCGAATGGGCTGCTGACGACCCTGTTGCGGGACACCAAGCTGACGGCCCTGGGCATACCGCTGCATCTGGTGACCCAACTTCTGGCGGCCGTTCTGACGCCGCTGGGGCCGGTGCTGGACAGCGTGGTTCAGCCGTTGCTGGAGTTGCTCGGCGTTCGGCTAGGCGAGGCCGACGTCTGGGTGCATGGCGTGCGCTGTCCGAACCAGGGCGGCGTTCCGCAACTGGTCGGCTGAGATCAGCGCTTGGAAGGGGGATCAGCCCTCGGCGGGACGCAGGCCGTTGGCGGCTTGCTGCACGGCGGCCGGACGGCGTTGGCCGCCGGCGGCGATGACGCGGTCGATGCGGGCCTTCTCGGCGCGGAAGGCGGCCAGATCGGCGCCCGCCAGGACGGTGCCTTCCTGGGTCTTGATGCCGGCCGGATTGATCCGCTGGCCGTTGCGCCAGATTTCATAGTGCAAGTGCGGACCGGTCGAGGCGCCGGTCGAACCGACGTAGGCCACGACCTGGCCCTGGGTCACGCGCTGACCGGCGCGCATGCCCGAGGCGAAGCGCGACAGGTGGCCGTAGCCGCTTTCCAGGCCGTTCGAGTGGCGGATGCGCAGCCAGTTGCCGTAACCGCCCCAGCGACGGGCCTCGACCACCACCCCGTCGGCGGGGGCTACGACCGGCGTGCCGGTGGAGGCGGCGAAGTCCATCCCCTGGTGCATCTTACGATAGCCCGAGATGGGGTGGGTGCGGACGCCGAAGTTGGAGCTGACGCGACGGAAGTTCTGCAGCGGGGTGCGCATCATGGCGGTGCGCGTGTTCTTGCCCGTAGCGTCGAAATACTGGGCCGTCTTCGAGCCGGCGGGCTGGAAGCGGTAGAAGGCGTGGCCCTTCAGCTCGGCGTAAAGCAGTTCGCCGGTTTCCACCGTGCGGCCCGATTCCGTGACCGTGCGGTCGAAGACCAGGGTGAATTCGTCCGACGCGCGCACGTCGCGCTGCATGTCGAACTTGTGGGCGAACAGCTGGCTGGCGCGACGCACCACGGCGGAGGTGGCGCCCAGTTCGCGGGCGCTGGCCGACAGGGAGCGCTGCACCTTGTCGTTGGCGACGACGGTTTCCTCGGTGATCTTCTCGTCCAGCGAGCGCAGGCGAAGGGCGCCGTCGAAGCTGCGCGACACGGTCAGCTGGCTGGCCGGGCCGGTGCGCATGGTCAGGCCGATCAGGCGGGCGTCGCCCAGGCCGCCGCGCGGCTTGGACACGGCGGTTTCGAAGCGCAGCCCCGCGCGCATGTCTTTCAGGTCGAAGGCGCTGGCGATGGTGGCGGCCACGGCGCGGGCCTCGTCGGCGCCGATGCCGGTGCGGCGCACGGCCTGCTCGAAGGTCTCGCCGCGGCGAATCTGGACGGGGATGGCTTCGGGGGCGGTCATGCCGGCCGGCGCGGCGGCGGCGGCGTAGGCCTGGGCTTCCAGCGATTCGATCTGCGCCGCGGTCAGGGCCGGAACTTCCTCGGCCTTCACCTGTTCATATCCACGACCGGCTAACAGGGCGATGCCTACAGCAGCGCAAGTCGTCAGCAGATGCGGCGCGAGCCGAACAGGCTGGCGGCGAGGATCGAACTGAGCCATGGGTCCCCGGCAAGTCGGCGACGCGTTACGCGCCAAAACAGTCGAATCTCGATGCGTCTGCCGATCGCCCGGCGAACGCGAAGCGAGCCGTATAGCCCGCACGTCCCATCTTGGGAAGATGGAATGTTACGATTGGTTAACGTGGCGGCGATGATGTGCAGTAATTTAGCGTTCTGCGTGAGTCTCACGCCAAACTTCGCCTTCTTGTAGTCGAGGTCGATTGGTAGTGGCGGAGGTGTCACGCCGCAGTGCTCATTCTGCAACGACTGTTGTTGTCGCGCATTCTGTGGCGTTGTTGCCCTTCCTGTTAAGTTGAACGCCGCGCTCCCTTGACCGACGACATCGCCACCTCAGGGTCCGACGCCGGACCCGATCATTCCTTTGGCGCGCCGTCCGGCAAGGGAAGGCCGCCGCGGCTGCGGCTGGCGGTCCGGACGCTGCTGATCCTGCTGGCTTTGCTGCTGGTGCTGGCGGCGACCCTCTATCTGAACCGGCGCGCGGCGGCGCGCGAACTGCTGGTCGGCTGGCTGGATCGCAAGGGCATAGACGCCGACGTTGAGGTCGAACGGCTGGAGCTCAACGGCTTCGTCGGCAAGGTCTCCATCGGCGACCCCAAGAACCCCGATTTCAAGGTCGAGCGAGTCGAGGTCGACTACGCCGTGGGCCTGCCGTGGTCGAAGGCCGGGCTGGGGGTGACGCCCAGCCGCGTCCGTCTGGTCCGCCCGATCGTTCGCGCGGCGTGGAAGGACGGCAAGCTGTCGCTGGGCAGCCTTGATCCCCTGGTCGAGGAGTTCACCGGCAGGCCGCCCAAGCCGGATTCCCGCGCGCCTCTGGTCATCGTCGAAGGCGGCCAGGCGCGGCTCGACACCGAATACGGCCCGGTTCGCCTGCTAGCGGACGCGCGGATCGACGACGGCAAGCTGATGCGGCTGTCGGGGCGGATGCCCGCCGCCTCGCTCAAGAGCGGCGAGACCGAGGCGCGCGGCCTGGCCGGGGTCATTGAGGTGACGACCGTGGGCGACCGCACGGCGGTGAAGCTGGACGCCCAGGCCGAGCGCTTCGCCTTGGCGGGCGTCGGCGGGCAGGGGGCGGCGCTCAGCCTCAGCGGCGACCTGCCCTACCCGGATATGAAGACCCGGCGCGGCGACGGGCGGATCGGTCTGACCGTGCGGCTGACGGCGGATGAACTGGCCGGCGCCGGGACAAGGGCGCGTCAGGCGGCGGCGACGATGAATTTCGCCGGGGCGGTCGAAGGCTGGCTCAACGCCTATAGCCTCAAGGGCGAGGCGAAGGCGTCGGCGACGGCGGACCGGCTTCAAGGCGAGGGTATGGAGGTTCGCCAGGCGGCGCTGGACCTTAATCGCCTGACCCTGTCGACGTCGGGCGGGACCGAGGGGCAGGAGATGAAATGGCGCGCGGCCTCGCCCTTGCGGCTGACGGCGGCGTCGGGCCGGTTCGGCGAGAACCGGCTGACCCAGGCGGTCGTCGCCTCGAACGCAATTGAGGCCGGGGGCAAAGGCGCGGCCTTTGAGGTTCAAGGGCCGGCGACCCTGACGGCGCGGCGGCTGGCGACCGGCGACGTGACGCTGGACGGGGCGCAGGGCCGCCTCGACTTCGACCTGGTGCGGGATTCCATCACGCGGATCAGCGCGACCGGCGCGCTGGGGGCTGATCGGGTTTCGGCGCCGGTGCTGGGCGCGCCGCTGGCCGACGATCTTCCGGAGCTGGCCGAGTTGAAGCGGGCGCTGCGCGCCTTCGCCCTGGACGCGCCTCAGGTGCGGCTGATCAGCGACAACGCCGGTGTCGAGCTGACCCTGCTGCGGCCGATCACCGCCCGCCCGGCCAACGGCGGCGAGTTGAGGCTGTCGGCGGCGACGGGGCCGGTCGTGTCCCTGACAGCGGGCGGGGCGACGCGCGGGGCCTTCAGCGTGGCGTCGATACGCGGCGGCGGCCTGCCCGAGGCGCGCTTCGACGGCGTTGAATGGCGGCTGACGCCGGGCGGCTTCGCGGCGAAGTTGAAGGGGCAGGCGGCGCTGGACTTCGGCCCGGCGCGCGGGATCGCCTTCAGCACCCAGGGCGAACTGGCCTCGGCGGGCGGGCGCCTGACCTATACGGCGAGCGACTGCATTCCGGTGACGCTGGACAAGCTCGACCTGGGCGAGAACTCGGTCGAGGCCGTGTCCGGCCGTGTTTGCCCAACGTCGGCGCCCTTGTTCACCGCCCGCAACGGCGCCTGGCGCGCTCAGGCGCGGCTGGCCGAGGTGGCGGCGACGGCGCCCGTCTTCGAGGTCGGCTTCACGGGCGCCGAGGGCGATCTGGTCGTCGACGGCGCGGCCAAGGGGCTGTCGATGCGGGTGGGCGTCAGCAAGGCCCAGGTCGCGGATACGGCCGATCCGGTCCGCTTCCTGCCGCTTCAGGCCAAGGGCGAGGCGCGGCTGGCGGGCGACGTCTGGACCGCCGGATTTGATCTCAGCCGACTGGAGTACGCCGTCGGCCGCGTCGAGGTGCGCCACGACGTTCAGGCCGAAGCGGGCGGGGCGGTGATCTCGGCGCCCAGCCTGGCCTTCACCGAGCATGGGCTTCAGCCGGACGACCTCAGCCCGCTCGTCGCCGACTATGTGAAGTCGCCGGTCGAAGGTTCGGCCGGGTTCGAGGGGCGGTTCGACTGGGCGGCCGAGGGCGCGACCAGTTCGGGCGTCCTGACGGTGCCGGAGCTGGATTTCACCAGCCCGGCGGGCAAGGTCCAGGGGCTGAAGGGGCGGGTGGAGTTCACCAGCCTGACGCCGCTGATCACCGCCCCGAACCAGACGCTGACCGCAGACCGGGTGCAGACGGTGACGCCGCTGACCGATCTTCAGCTCTCCTTCGGCCTGGACGAAAAGGCCCTGACCATCGGCGGCGGACAGATACAGGCGGCGGGCGGGCGCATCAGCGTCGAGCCCCTGTCCCTGCCGCTGACGCCGGGCGAAGGCTGGGGCGGGGTGGTCGTGGTCGAAGGCGTGCAGCTGAACGAACTGCTTAAGAGCGCCAATCTTCAGGACAAGGCCGAGTTCGACGCCGTGGTGTCGGGGCGGCTGCCCTTCACCTATGACCCCAAGGACGGCTGGCGCATCGTCGGCGGCGTGCTGAACGGGGTGCGGCCCGGCCGTCTGTCGATCCAGCCCGAGGTGTTCGACGACCTGGCCGCCGGCGGCGGAGGCGAGACGGGCGTGCCGCCCAACACCATGCAGGATCTGGCCTATCAGGCCATGCAGGATCTGGCGATCAGCGACCTGACCGCCGAGGTCAACAGCCTGGACCAGGGACGGCTCGGCGTTCGCTTCCGCATCAACGGCCGCCACGATCCGCCGGAGCGCGAGCAGCTTCGCCTGACCTTCATGGAGTTGATCCGTCGCGACTTCCTCAACAAGAAGCTGAATCTGCCGTCGGATACGCCGATCGATCTGACGCTGGACACGACGTGGAACGCCAACCAGATCATCTCGGATCTTCTGGAATACGCCCGGCGCGGCGAAACGCCCGTGCTGACGACGGATGAAACGCCTTGAGTCGCGGCCGCGCTTTGTTCAGAACCCATTCACACGCCGCAGCGTTTAGTGGCGATGACTTCCAACGCCGCCTTCGGAGACCGGCCCCATGATCAGCAAGCGTCAGATCG
This sequence comes from Brevundimonas sp. UBA7507, assembly GCF_002478355.1. NCBI lineage: Bacteria > Pseudomonadati > Pseudomonadota > Alphaproteobacteria > Caulobacterales > Caulobacteraceae > Brevundimonas > Brevundimonas sp. UBA7507. The sequence continues at coordinate 83,001 of NZ_DLNP01000014.1, forward strand.
TCGCCATGCTCGGCCTCGGCGCCGTCAGCCTGGCCGCATGCGCGCCTACGGTGAACATCAAGTTCAGCGAGCCGCTGCAGATCTACGCCAAGCTGGACGCCGACATCCGCATCAAGCTGGACCAGGAACTGCAGAACCTGCTCCGCGAAAACCCCAACCTGTTCTGATACGAAAGGGGGCTTTGACATGACTTACCGCAAACTCTTCGTGGCTGTGGCCGCTGTCGCTGCTCTGGGCGTCGCCGCCGGCGCCGCCGTGGCTCAGACCGCCTCGCAGAAGGCTCTGGTCGATCAGGCCAAGGCCGCCGGCGCGGCGGGCGAGCAGGCCGACGGCTACGTCGGCGTGCGCACCTCGGTCGACGGTCCTACCCAGGCCGCCATCAGCGCGACCAACGCCGGCCGCCGCCAGGCCTACGCCCGCAGCGCCGCCGACGCCGGCACCTCGGCCGAAGTGGCCGGCGCCCGGATGTTCGAGACCCAGCTGCTGCCGCGCATCAGCTCGGGCCAGTGGTACAAGAACGCCCAGGGCCAGTGGGTCCAGCGCTGAGCTGAGCGATGACATCGACTTCCAGAGGCGGGCGGCTGGTCCGGCTTCTGCGGTCGTTGCTCTTCGCCGTCTCCATATCGGCCGTCAGCACGCTTGGGCTGGCGGCCTATTGGCGTCTGATCGGCGGGGGCGAGATGTCTCTGCACGGCTGGATCGCCATGGGGCTGGGCGTACTGGGCACGGTCGGCCTGGCCTGGGGGCTGATGGCCCTGGCCTTCCGCTCTGACCGCGACGGCTGGGACGATCAGGTCGACAATAGCTTGGACCCCGGCATCGAGAGCGCCGAGGACCGCAAGGACGACGACCCCTACTACTAACCTTCAGGCGGCGGCTTCCGCCTGACCGGAGAGGGCGGGCAGGAACAGGCCGCGCGCCAGGGCCTCCACCACCGGCACGGCCACGGCGTCGCCCATCAGCTTCAGCGCCGCGCTTTCGCTGGCGGGCAGGCGATAGGCGTCGGCGACCCCCATCAGCCGCGCGGCCTCGCGCCCGGTCAGCCGACGCATGGCGACGCGGCCGCCGTCGACGATCACGACGTACTGGCGCGATGAACCGCCCGACGGCGTGCGCAGGCATCCGGCCAGGCCGTCGAAGCGCATCTCCAGCCGTTGCAGCTTCTCGCCGTCCTTTGTCCGCACCCGGCGGAAGGCCGCGCCTACGCGCCGCTCGCCCGAGGCTTTGAGCGCCTCCAGCCGCGCGCGGTGCAGCGGCGACAGCATGGTCAGCAGGGTGTGCGTCTCCGCTTCGCTGAAACAGGGCGCCTCGGCCTCCAGAATGGCTGCCAGATCGAGGTTGCGGCGCGGCGGAACGGCCAGCCGCCACCAGGCCCAGTTCGCCTTCGCCGCTTCGGGCAACCGCTCCCAGGCGGCGATCAGGCGCGAGGAATGGAAGGGCTGGGCAGGAGCGGGCAGGCGCGGTCCATCGACGCCCCGCATGGCGATGATGAACAGGCGCGGGCGCGACTGCGGCAGCCACAGCCCGGCGTCGATCTCCAGGGCGCCGACCGCATAGCCCGCCTCGGCCATGGCCCCGCAGACGGCGGCGAAGTCCTGGCCCTCGCCCGAGGTCAGCAGGCCGAGGACGTTCTCCAGCACGATGACGGGTGGGGCGCGGCCTTCGGCGTCGAGCCCCTGCATCAGCTTCCAGAAGCCCCAGAAGGCGCCCGAGCGCTGGGCCTTCAGCCCGCCGCGCGCGCCCGCCAGGCTGACGTCCTGACACGGCGACGACGCCCAGCACAGGTCGGGCGCCCCCGGAACCTGATCCGGCGTCACCGCCCAGACGTCGGCGTGGATCAGCGGCGTCTCGGGATGGTTGGCGCGAAAGGCTCGCGTCTTGGCCGCGTCGATGTCGTTGGCCAGAACGGTGCGGAAGCCGACGCCGTCCAGGTTCAGCCCCAGCCCCGCCAGACCGCCCCCCGCGAAGAATTCGCAGGCGGTGAAGGCGGCGCCTGCGTCTGCGATGGGGGCGAGGCGAATCGGCATGAGAGGACATTAACCCAGGCGAGCCGCTTTGGCGCCTGTCTTGACGGAGGGGAGGCAAACCGGGACTTTGGCCGCGAATTTTCAGAAAGGACCGCCATGCGCGTCGCCCTCCTCTCCGCCGCCGCCTTGTCCCTGACTCTGTCTTTGGCCCTGGCCGCCTGTTCGCAGCCCGCCGAAAAGACGCCCGAGCCTGCCAAGGCCGAGCCGCGCGCCCTGGCGGGCGTCGATCTGGACCAGCCGGTGCGCGTGCTGGGAACCGAGCCCTTCTGGGCGGTGGAGATCAAGCCGGACGGCCTGACCTATTCCGGCGTCGACCGGGCCGAGCAGAAGGCCGCCAATCCCGGTCCGAGCCTGCAGGGCACGGTCGCCAGCTGGACCGCCAAGACCGAGGCCGGGACGGATCTGACCGTCACCCTGACGGCGACGGACTGTTCGGACGGCATGAGCGACCGCACCTATCCCCTGACCGCCAAGGTCGAGATCGGCGGCGAGACCCTGACCGGCTGCGCCGCCGCCACGGCCGCCATCGAGAGGGCCGGGGAGAGCGGCCGCGTAGAGTAAGGCGAAGCTGGCGCCCGGCTTGCATTGAGCGCTGTTATGCGGCCGGGCTGTCCCCGGTCGGTTCACCGGCCAGGATGGTCCCATGACGCCCGCAGCGACGCCGATCGACATTCGTCCCCTGACCTCGCTCAGGTTCCTCGCGGCCCTGTGGGTCGTGGTCTATCTGATGTGGCCCAATCTGGCGGTCGGCGGCATGCCCGCCCTGGCGGCCAAGGGCTATCTGGGCGTCGAGCTCTTCTTCGTCCTGTCGGGCTTCATCCTCAGCCACGTCTATCTGCAGGCGTTCGGCGAGAAGCGGTTCGGCTACAAGGGCTTCCTGTGGGCGCGCATCGCGCGGGTCTATCCGCTGCACCTGTTCACCCTGTTCGGCGTCATGGCCCTGGGGCTGGCGGCGACGGCGGCGGGCATGGCGATCGATTCCGGCATCCTCAGCTGGAAGACGCTGCTGCCCAACCTGCTGATGGTGCACGCCTGGGGCTTCGCCGGCGAGGCGGGGTGGAACCATCCCTCCTGGTCGATCTCGGCAGAGTGGTTCGCCTATCTGACCTTCCCCGTCTTCGCCGCCGCAGCGTGGAAGTTGCGGAACCGGCCGTGGCTGGCGACAGGGGCGGCGGCGCTGTTCCTTGCCGCCCTCTATGTCGGGTTTGAGCGCGTCGCCGGCTATCGCCTGACCGAGGCGACGTTCAAATGGGGCGCGCTGCGGATCGTGCCGTGCTTCGCCTACGGCTGCGCCCTCTACCTGGTCTATCGCCGGGCGCCGTTGCCGCGCGCGGGCCTGCTGGCCCTGGCGGCGGCGGTCGTGATGGCGCTCAGCGCCTCGCTGATGAGCTGGGACGGGATCACTGTCCTGTCCGGCGGCCTGCTGATCCTGGCCCTGGCCAGCATTCCCGCGGACAAGGCGGGCGTTCTCGGCTCCGCTCCTGCAGTCTATCTCGGCGAGATCAGCTATGCGGTCTATATGCTGTGCGCCCCGTGGCAGATCCTGGCGGTCAATGTCGCGGCGCGCCTGACCGGAGCGGAAGACAAACAGCTTCCTCTCGTATTGTGGCTGGCGGTCATCGCGGGCTTGATTGTCGCGGCGGCGATTGTTCACCAGCTGATCGAGCGCCCGGCCCGTCGTTTCCTGCGCGGATGGGCGGCGAAGCGGCGATCATCTGTGGATCAGCCGGGGAAACAGTCGGAAACAGTTCTTCAACATTCTGACCCTATCGTCTAAGGCTTGTCCGCGTTCAGTCGGGAGCACGCCAGATGATGAAACGGCTCACAGCCGCCGCCCTTGCGGCGACCCTTGGCTTCTTCGCCTTCAGCACGACCCCGGCCCAGGCCGGCGACCCCTATTGGCAGTGCGTGACCTTTGCGCGCATGTTCTCGGGGATTCAGATCTTCGGCGACGCCTGGACCTGGTGGCGTCAGGCCGTCAGCAAGTTCCGCACCGGCGACGCGCCTGAGACCGGCTCGGTGCTGGTGTTCCAGCCCCACGGCCGCATGAGCGCCGGCCACGTCGCCGTCGTCTCCGACGTCCTGACCGACCGCGTGATCCGCGTCACTCACGCCAACTGGGGCGGCAGCCGCGGCAAGGTCGAGGAAAACGTCACCGTCGTGGACGTCTCGTCCTCGGGCGACTGGAGCCGGGTGAAGGTCTGGTACAACCCGATCAACGATCTGGGCACGACCGTCTATCCGACCTACGGCTTCATCTACAACAACGCCCGCGACGCCTTCGCCAACGGCCGTCAGATGGCCGCCAACGCCGTCGCCGACGACCGCGCCGCCAACTAGTTTCTCAAGTCAAAAAGGGTCTGGCCCCGCCCGGCTGATCGGGCGATAGCTGGCGCATGACCGAAGCAAACGACATCCGCGGACACGCAATCGAGACGGCCAAGCATGAGCCGCAGGGCGTGACCTACGCCGGCTATCTGGCGCTCGACGACATCCTGTCCGCCCAGAAGCCACGCTCCGACCAGCATGACGAAATGCTGTTCGTCATCATCCACCAGACCAAGGAACTGTGGCTCAAGCAGATCCTGCACGAGGTGGCGCTGGCGCAGACGCTGGTGCGCGCGGGCGATCTTGTGCCCGCCTACAAGAGCCTGGCCCGCGTCAGCCGCATCCAGTCGGTGATGACCCAGAGCTGGGACATCCTGGCCACCATGACGCCTGCCGACTACCTGAAGTTCCGCGGCGACCTGGGCGCCAGTTCGGGTTTCCAGAGCGACCAGTTCCGTCGTCTGGAGACCATGCTGGGCCTGAAAGACCCGCGCTTCCTGCGCTTCCACGCCGAACGCCCGGCCGCTCATGCGGCGCTGCAGGCGGCCCTGGAGGCGCCCAGCCTCTACGACGACGCCCTGCTCCAGCTGGCCAAGGCGGGCCTGCCGGTGCCGGAGGCCGTGCTCAACCGCGACGTCAGCCAGTCCTATGAGGCGAACGAGGGCGTCGAGGCCGCCTGGCTGGAAGTCTATCGCGACACCGAGCGCTGGTGGCCGCTGTACCAACTGGCCGAAAAGCTGGTCGATCTGGACGACGCCTTGCTGACGTGGCGGCACAAGCATGTGGTCACGGTCGAGCGCATCATCGGCCGTCGCCAGGGCACGGGCGGCACCGACGGCGTCGGCTATCTGGTCGAGACGCTGAAGCGCCGCTGCTTCCCCGAGTTGTGGTCTCTGCGCACCAAGCTGTGACGCTGGAAACCTTCGCCGTCGGCAGGGGTTTCCTTGTGGACAGCAACGGAGGTTTTCGATGGCCGGCAACAGCCACGACATCAAGGCCCTCAACGGTTTGGTCGAGGGGCTGGTCGACAGCGCCGACGGCTATCATCGGGCGGCCGTGGAGGCGGCGGACGACGCTTATCGCACCTGGTTCGAGGCGCGGGCGGCTGAGCGGCGTCGTCTGGCCGAGGCGTTCAAGGCGGCGGTGCGCGAACGCGGCGGATCGCCGGAAGAAGACGGCTCCATCCTGGCCAAGGCCCAGCGGGCCTTCATGGATGTGAAGCACGCCCTGCTGCGCAACGACGCCTCAGTGCTCGGTATGGTCGAAAGCGGCGAGGATCAGCTGAAGATGCGCTTTGAGCGCGCGCTGTCGGATGACGCCCTGTCGGCGACGACCAAGGAGACCATCCGCCGCGCCTACGACGAGGTCCGGGCGGGTCGCGGCCAGCTGAGCGCCCTGAAACAGGGACTGGCGGGCTAGAGGTGTAGACGATTCGCCATATTAGTTGTGCATCCCTCTCCCGCCGGGAGGGGGACAAGCGTGAACAACAAAAAAGCCCCGGCGTTTCCGCCGGGGCTCTTGATCTTCAGCGCGAAGCCGAAGCCTGAAATCAGGCCTCGTCGCCGGCCTTCTCGGCCGTGCCGGTGGCCGGGACGGCGACCTTGCGAGCCGTCTGGCGCTCGGCGATACGGGCCGACTTACCGCGACGGTCGCGCAGGTAGTACAGCTTGGCGCGACGGACGACGCCGCGACGCTTCACTTCGATGGAGTCGACGTTCGGCGACAGGATCGGGAAGCGACGCTCCACGCCTTCACCGAAGGAAATCTTGCGGACCGTGAAGGTTTCGTTCACGCCGCCGCCGTCACGGGCGATGCAGACGCCTTCGAACGCCTGGATGCGTTCGCGCTCGCCTTCTTTGATGCGCACGTTGACGCGCAGGGTGTCGCCCGGCTGGAATTCGGGGATGGTCTTGCCTTCGAGCAGGCGGGCTTTTTCTTCGGCAGCGAGCTGCTGGACGATGTTCATAGTGTCTCTCCGGAGCTTATTTGCTCTTTAGCTGTAAGTTGGCGAGATGCCGCTCCCAGAGATCCGGGCGCCGCTCCCGCGTGGTCTTTTCCCTTTGCTCCTGGCGCCATTTGGCGATCTTCTTGTGATCGCCTGACAACAGGATCTCGGGGATGTCGTGGCCCTCGAACGTCCGCGGTCGCGTGTACTGCGGAT
>NZ_DLNP01000014.1:89814-175466 GCF_002478355.1 Brevundimonas sp. UBA7507
ACCAACCGGACGCACGCCTCGATCGCCACCATGGCCGCCGCCTCGCCGCCGGCGAGCACCGCGTCCCCGACGGAGACCTCCTCGAACCCCCGGGCGTCGAGCACCCGTTGGTCCACCCCCTCGAAACGACCGCACAGGACGACGACGCCGCCGGCCTTGGCCCATTCCGTTACTCGCGCCTGCGTCAGGGGTCGACCGCGTGCGCTCATGTACAAAAGCGGCCTAGGCGGGCCTTCCAGGCTGTCGAGAGCCCTGGCCACCACGTCCGCTTTCAGCACCTGACCGGGACCGCCGCCCGCAGGGGTGTCGTCCAGGAAGCCGCGCTTATCTTCGGAAAACGCGCGAATGTCCAGCGTCTGCAAGTCCCACAGCCCCTTCTCGCGCCAGGCGGCGCCGATCAGCGACACCCCCAGCGGTCCGGGAAAGGCCTCGGGGAACATGGTCAGGACGGTGGCGGTAAAGGGCATGGGCAGCCTCCTAGCCCTTCTCCCCTCGGGGGAGAAGGTGTCATGCGTCAGCATGACGGATGAGGGGGCGGGCGGATGAAGGCGAGACGTCAGCCGCGCGTGCGCTGAAACCTCCACCTCATCCGAGCGCCTCCGGCGCCCGCCTTCTCCCCCGGAGGGGAGAAGGAAGACTTAGTTGGGCGCGCCGCCGCCCTTGGCGATCCAGGCGTCGACCAGGTCGCCCAGAACGTCCAGCGGCACGGCGCCCGATCCCAGGACCACGGTGTGGAAGTCCTTGATGTCGAACTTGTCGCCCAGCGCCGCCTCGGCCTTGGCGCGCAGTTCCTCGATCTTCAGCTCGCCGATCTTGTAGCTGGTCGCCTGGCCGGGGTTGGTGATGTAGCGCTCGACTTCCTTCTGAATGTCGCGCTCGGACAGCAGGGAGTTGTGGCGGAAGTAGTCCATCGCCTGCTCGCGGCTCCAGCGCTTGGCGTGCAGGCCGGTGTCGGTCACCAGACGCACCGCGCGCCACAGCTCGGTCGAGAGTCGGCCGAAGTCGGAATAGGGATCCTGATAGAAGCCCATCTCCTTGCCCAGACGCTCGGAATACAGGCCCCAGCCTTCGGAATAGGCGCCGTAGCCGCCGAAGCGACGGAAGCTGGGCAGGTGCTCCATCTCCTGCGCATAGGCGATCTGGAAGTGGTGGCCCGGCGCGCCCTCGTGATAGCTGATGCCCTCGATCTGGGGCTTCAGCACCTGGGTCATGTCCGACAGATTGACGTAGTAGATGCCGGGGCGCGAGCCGTCGGGCGCGGGTGAGTTGTAGAAGGCGATGGAGGCGGTCGCCTCACGGAAGGGCTCGACCGCGCGGACCTCCAGCGGGGCCTTAGGCAGGTTGGAGAACCACTGCGGCGCCACGGCCATGACCTGGGCCACGAAGGCGCGGGCGTCGGTCAGATAGGCTTCCTTGCCTTCCGGCGTGTTCGGATACTGGAACTGGGGATCGCTCTTCAGGAAGGCGAAGAAGTCCTGCAGCGAGCCGGTGAAGCCGACCTGGGTCTTGATCGTCTCCATGTCGCGCTGGATGCGGGCGACCTCGTCCAGGCCGATCTGGTGAATCTGGTCGGCGGTCAGGTCGGTGGTGGTCGAGAGTTGCAGGCGCGCGTTGTAATAGGCCTCGCCCTGCGGCAGGCGCCAGACGCCCGCGTCGCTGTCGGCCTGGGTCTGCACCTGGCCGAGCGCCGCCAGAACCGTGTCGAAGCCGCGCTTGTAGGGGCCGGTCAGGGCTTCGCGGGCCGAGGCCAGCAGGCGGTCCTTGGTCGCCTGATCGGCGTCCAGGGCGGCGATCTTCTTCTGGAAGTCGGCCCAAACCGGGTTGTCGGCGCCGCCGTCGAACGGGGCGCCGGCGATCACTGCGCGGGTGTTGTCGATTGAGGGCTCGAAGACGAAGCGCGGCGAGACCACGCCCTTGCCGGCGCGCGCCGTCAGGGTGTCGGCCACCTGGCCCATATAGCGCTCGGCGGCGTTCAGGCGGGCGACATAGGCTTCGGCGTCCGAGACGCTGCCGATGCGGTGGTTGTTGATGAGGAAGACCGGCAGGCTGGTCGTCGGGTTGCCGTTGGCGGCGAACTGGAAGCCCCAGTCGCGCCACTGGTTCGACAGGCGGGCCTGCTGCACCCCGTGTTCGAACAGGCGCCAGGATAGGCGGCTCTGCTCGCTCAGCTTGGTGGGGTCGAACTGTGCCTTCATCTGGGCCAGTTGGGCTTCCTGCAGGGCCAGGGAGCGTTCGGCGGCGGCGTCGGAGACGTCGTCCAGCTTGTCATAGTCTGTCTTGCGGCCCAGCGAGGTCATGCGCTGGGGGCTCAGCGCCACGCGCGCCTCGAAGGCCTGTTCGAAGAAGGCGTTGAGCCGGGCGTCCTCGCTCTGGGCCTGGGTGGTCGCGGCGACGGGCGCGGCCCCCTCTGCCATGGCGGCGGGCGCGGCGGCGCAAAGCGCCAGGACGGCGGCGGATGAAATCAGAAGACGACGCATGAGAAAGACCCCCCTCGGTACAATAAGGGGGCACTCTTTCGCGAAGCGTGGCGGGACGCAAGCCGGGAGGCAGCCCTCTCCCGCCGGGAGAGGGGGCGCCTTACCCGCCGCGCAGCTGCGTGATCGTCCGCCCCGGCGCGATCTGCTCGGCGTCGGTGATCAGATGGACCAGGGCCGGCCGCCCGCCCTTGGCCGCCTCGCGCGCCGCCGCCAGGGCCGCCGGGAAGTCGCCGGTCGTCTCGCAGCGCACGGCGAAGGCGCCGAAGGCCTCGGCGAACTTCACGAAGTCGGGGTTCTTCAGCTCCGTGGCGATGACGCGGGTCGGGTATTCCCGCTCCTGATGCATGCGGATGGTGCCGAAGGTTCCGTTGTCCACGACGACGACGACGACGCCCAGCCCATATTGGGCGGCGGTCGCCATCTCATTGGCGCTCATCATGAAGTCGCCGTCGCCGGCGATACAGACCACTTCGCGCGACGGATGGACCGCCTTGGCCCCCAGCGCCGCCGGATAGCCATAGCCCATGGCGCCCGAGGTCGGGGCCAACTGGGTGCGGCGGGCCTGGTGGCGGTGGAAGCGGTGCAGCCAGGCGGCGAAGTTCCCTGCGCCGTTGGTCAGGATGGCGTCCTCGGGCAGGGCCTGCGCCAGATGGGCGATGACTTCGCTCATATTGACCGCGCTCTTGACCTCAATGGGCGAGGAGAAGGCGAGGAAGTCGGCATGGGCCGTCGCGCCCTGTTCGGTCCAGACGCGGCCCGGCTCGATGGTCGACAGGGCCAGCGCCGCCAGCGAATTGTCCGCCGCCGCCGACAGGGCGGGCGCCCAGACGCGGCCCAGCTCTTCGGGCCCCGGATGGATGTGGATCAGGGTCTGCGCCGTCTTCGTCCGGTCCAGCAGGGTATAGCCCTGCGTCGGATTCTCGCCCATGCGCGCGCCGATCACCAGCAGCAGGTCGGCCTCCTTGACCCGCGCCACCAACTTGGGGTTGGGCCCCAGGCCCAGGTCGCCCACATAGCCGGGGTGGTCGTTGCGGATCAGATCCTTGCGGCGGAAGGACAGGGCGACCGGCAGGCCCAGGCGCTCGGCCCAGCCGGAGATCGCGTCCGTCGCCTCATCGCTCCAGCCCGAACCGCCCAGGATCAGCATCGGGCGTTCGGCGCGCGACAGGCGCTCACGCACCTGTTCGACAAAGGTTGGGTCGAGGGCCGCCTTGGCGGGCGCGACCGGGCGGATCGGGGAAGGGCCGCCGCCCTCGTGCAGGATGTTCTCGGGCAGGGCGACGACGACCGGACCCATGCGGCCCTGCTGGGCCGTGGCGAAGGCGCGCTCGACCACCTCTACCGTGCGCTCCGGACTCTCGATCTCGGTCGCCCACTTGGCCAGACCGCCGAAGACTTCGCGGTAGTCGACTTCCTGGAAGGCGCCCCGGCCGCGGTCGGTCAGGGCGATCTGACCGACGAACAGGATCATCGGCGTCGAATCCTGGTGCGCCGTATGCACGCCGATCGAGGCGTGGGTGGCGCCCGGCCCGCGCGTGACCATGCAGACGCCGGGGCGGCCGGTCAGCTTGCCGTAGGCCTCGGCCATGTTGGCGGCGCCGGCCTCGTGGCGGCAGACGATGACCTCGATCTGATCTCGCACGTCAGCCAGGGCGTCGAGCACGGCGAGATAGCTCTCGCCCGGCACGCAGAAGACCTTGTCGACCCCGTTCATCACCAGGGTTTCGACCAAACGGCGGGCGGCGGTTCCGGAAGCTTGCGTCATGCTTTCGCCGTTAGCAGATTGAAGGATGAATTGGCCATGCAACCTTATGGTCAAGCTTCATGTCGAAGCGCCAAATCGATCCACGGGGATGTCATCATGCGCAAGCTCATCGTTCTCGGCGTCATCGCCGCCGCCCTGACCACCGCCGCCTGCAACACGGTGTCGGGCATCGGCCGCGACCTGTCCGCCGCCGGTCAGGCCGTCACCTCGGGCTCGGAGCGGGCCAAGAGCTGACGTCGGGCGAAGGCGCGAGGCGTTGCCTTGTTTTGCCTTTTCGCCACAAATCCGCAGACGAAGTCCGTCATTCTGACGGCGCAATCGGAGGAATTGAGATGGGACTTCTGGACAATATCCTGGGCGGCCTCGGCGATGACGCCGCCGGCGGCCTGGCCGACCTGCTGAAGGGGCAGGGCGGCGTGGCGGGCCTGGCCGAAAAGTTCGGTCAGAACGGCCTGGGCGACGTGGCGGCCTCGTGGATCGGCAAGGGCGGCAACGCCGCGATCTCGCCGGAGCAGATCGCCGCCGTCATCGGCTCGGGTCCGATCGCCGACTTCGCCCAGAAGCTGGGCATTTCGCCGGAACAGGCCAGCGAGACCCTGGCGGGCCTGCTGCCGGAAGCGGTCGATCGCCTGACGCCGGGCGGCTCCGTCGACGGCGCCGACGACATGCTGGGCGGCCTGCTCGACAACCTGCCGGGCGGCCTCGGCGGCGCGCTGGGCGGCCTGTTCAAGCGCTAGGCTTCGGCCTCATAGGTGACGCCCGTCAGATAAAGCCCGTCTGACGGCGCCACCGGGCCGCATCGCGCGCGGTCCTTCGCCTCGAGCGCCTCGGCCAGGTCGGCGGGGCGCCAGCGGCCCAGGCCGACCTCGGCGATGCTGCCCGCCATCGAGCGCACCTGGCGATGCAGGAAGCTGCGCGCCTCGAACACCAGATGCACCTCTTCGCCGACGCGGTTCACGCGGGCCACGTCCAGCGTCTTCACGGGACTGGCCGACTGACAGGCCGCGTCGCGGAAGGTGGTGAAGTCGTGCGGGCCGGTCAGGTATTGCGCCGCCGCGTGCATGGCCTCGGCGTCGAGCGGCTTCCTGACGTGCCAGACCCGGCCTCGATCCAGCGCCGGACGGCCGGGCCGGTTCAGGATGCGATACAGGTATTTGCGCCCATTGGCGGTGAAGCGGGCGTGCCAGTCGTCGCTGACCGGCGTGCAGTCCAGCACCGCCACGGCCTCCTTCACCAGATGGGCGTTCAGGGCGTTCATCACCGTCTGCGCCGGCCAGTCGCGCTCCAGATCGACATGGCAGGTCTGGCCCGTGGCGTGGACGCCTGTGTCGGTGCGCCCGGCGGCGGCGATCCGCACGCTCTGGCCGCTGAAGGCGGTGATCGCCGTCTCAATGGCACCCTGCACGGTCGGCTGGCCGAGCTGAGCCTGAAAGCCATTATAGGCCGAGCCGTCATATTCGACGGTGAAGCGATACCGGGGCATCAGCCCAGTACGGTTCCAGCGGGGATGGGATAGCCCCGCAGCATTTCGTCGGCGGCCTGCGCGGCCTTGCCGGGGCGCTGGACGCGAGTCAGGCGCACGGCGCCGCTTCCGCAGGCGATGGTCAGCGCGTCGTCCAGCACCTGACCGGGCGCGCCTTGCCCGTCGGCCAGAACCGACATCAGGGCCTTGACGCGCACCGGCTCGCCGTCGACTTCGACCTCGAACCAGGCGCCGGGGAAGGGCGACAGGCCGCGGATATGGGCGTCCACCTCGGCGGCTGGGCGGGTCCAGTCGATACGCGCCTCGGCCGAAGTGATCTTCCTGGCGTAGGTCGGCTCGCCCGCCTGCTGCGTCTCGGTGAAGCCGCCGCGCTCGATGGCGGCCAGGGCGCGGGGCCACAGGGCGGCGCCGACATGGGCCATGCGGTCGCCCAGAGAGGCGGCCGTGTCGTCGGCGTGGATGTCCATTAGTTCGGACAGGATGATGGCGCCTTCGTCCAGTCCCTCGCTCATCCGCATGATCTGGGCGCCGGTCTGGCGGTCCCCGGCCATGATGGCGCGCTGGATCGGGGCGGCCCCGCGCCAGCGCGGCAGCAGCGACCCGTGCAGGTTGAAGCAGCCCAGACGCGGCGCCTCCAGCACTTCAGGCTTGAGGATCTGGCCGTAGGCGACGACGCAGGCCGCGTCGAGGTCCAGGCTCTTGAAGACGTCGATGGCCTCCGGCGACTTCATGCTGTCGGGCGTGAAGACCGGCAGGCCCATGGCCTCGGCGAAGGCGTGAACGGGCGACGGCGTCAGCTTCTGGCCCCGGCCCTTGGGGCGCGGCGGTTGCGAATAGACGGCGACGATCTCGTGCCCCGAGGCGATCAGCTCGGCCAGCGACGGCACGGCGAAGTCGGGGGTTCCCATGAAGGCTAGGCGCATGGGCACGCCTTTAGACCGTGAGGCCGATTACATCCAGCGGGTATAGACGCCGCCGCCCTCGTCCCATTCGCCGCCGGCGTCCAGGGCGTCGTCGAAATCGAGCAGGCGGTCGATGACCAGACCGGCCACCACGCCGACGGCGGCGACGGCCAGCAGGGTCGCGACGCCGGCGACGCCGACCTTTTCATTGCGGGTCAGGCGGCGACGGCCGCGCTGGTCGATGATGCGGGTCTTGCGAGCCATCAGGCGGCCATCCTCGCTTGTTTCTTGACCTTGGCGACCGCGCGGTCGCGACGCAGGCGCGACAGGTGGTCGATGAACAGGACGCCGTTCAGATGGTCCAGCTCGTGCTGGAAGCAGACGGCGTAGAGGCCCTCGATCTCTTCCTCGATTGTCTCGCCCTGATAGTTCATGTAGCGCACGCGCACGCGGGCCGGGCGCTCGACGGCGTCGTAATAGGTCGGCACCGACAGGCAGCCCTCCTCGTAGGAGAACATCTCCTCCGACGACCACAGGATCTCGGGGTTGACGAAGAAGCGCGGGTTGCGGCGCTCCAGCGCCTCTTCCTCGGTCTGCGGCTCGTCGGATGCGCCCTCGACCGGCTTGTCGCCCAGGTCCATGACGACCACGCGGGTCAACTCGCCGATCTGGGGCGCGGCCAGCCCGATGCCCGGCGCGTCGTACATCGTCTCCAGCATGTCATCCATGAGGGCGCGCACGGCGTCGGTGACGCCGCCTTCGACGGGCGCGGCGACGGTCTTCAGGATCGCCAGATCGGCGGCGTTATCGATAGTCAGGATACGACGAATGGCCATGCGGGGGAGGTAGGGCCGCCGCCCCCGAACGTCAAGAATTACCGACCGTGGCGCTCGGACTTCTCGGCCGGCTTCAGGCGGGCGGCACTTCGCGCGGCTTGCGCTCCTGGTCGATGGCCACATAGGTGAAGACGCCCTCGGTCACGCGGACCGACTGGGCTTCGGCCTGGCCGCGGGCGCGCTTCCACGCCTCGACATGGACGCGGATCGACGTGCGGCCCGTGCGGATGATCTTGGCGTAGATCGAGACTTCGTCGCCGACCGACACCGGCTGGTGGAAGACCATGCCGTCCAGGGCCACGGTGGCGCAGCGGCCGCCCGCGCGCTCGAACGCCGGGGTCGCCCCGGCCAGGTCCATTTGCGCCAGCAGCCAGCCGCCGAAGATGTCGCCCTCCGGGTTGGTGTCGGCGGGCATGGCGATGACGCGGCCGACGGGCTGGCCCTCGGGCAGGGTGGCGGCGGTTTTGTCGACGTCGGACACGGATGACCTCTTGGGCGGCTCTATCGAGGTCGGTTCATGCGCTGGTGGGCGGTCAGGTGCAAGTCATTCTCGATAACCTAGTTGGGGACGGCCGCTTTCAGCCTTGTCACGGCGCGGACCAGTTCGGCTTCGTCCAGGCTGGCGAAACCGATGCGGAAGGCGTTGCGGCCTGGGCCGGGCTGGAGTTGAAGCTGGCCGCCGTGCGTCAGGATCAGGCCGGATCGCTCGGCCTCGGCGGCCCAGGCGGCGGCGTCGATGTCCGGGTTCACGCGCAGCCACAGCGCCAGCCCGCCCGCCGGCTTGTCGAAGGCGACCGCATCGCCCAGCCGGGCGGCGATCTCGGCGCACAATAGATCGCGGCGCTGTTCATAGATTTTGCGCGCCTTGCGGGCGTGGCGGCCCAACTCGCCGTCGTCGATCAGCCGCGCCAGCGCCCGCTCCAGCGGCAGGTCGCCCTGACGGTCGATGGCCTCGCGTCGCGCGGTCATGGCCTGGATCAGGTCCGGCGCGCCTGTCGCATAGCCGATGCGGACCACGGGCGAGAGCAGTTTGGACACCGAACCGATATGGATGATGCGGTTCCCGTCCTGGCCCTGGCTCCTGCCTAGGGCGCGGGCGGCCAGGGGCAGCACCGGGCGGCCCTCGAAGCGGTATTCATGGTCATAGTCGTCCTCGATCATGATCAGGCCGTGGCGACGCGCCATCTCCAGCAGGCGCAGGCGTCGCCCGGCGCCCAGGGTGACGGTGGTCGGGAACTGATGATGGGGCGTGACATAGACGGCGCGGATGGTCGGGTCGCGGGCGAGCAACGCCTCCAGACGCTCGACGTCCAGGCCTTGAGCATCGACCGGGGCGCTGACCACCCTGGCTCCGGCCGCGCGAAACGCCTTCCAGGCCAGGGGATAGCCGGGATCCTCGACCGCGATGGCGTCGCCGGGGTTCAGGACGGCGGCGGCCAGAAACAGGGCCATCTGGCTGCCGCGCGTGACCAGGATGTCGTCGGCGCCGATCGTCAGGCCGCGCTCGGTCGACAGATAGCGCGCCAGCGCCGTCCGCAGCGAGGGCGCGCCGCGCGGATCGCCGTATCCGGGCAGCAGCTTCAGCTCGGCCCCGGTCATCGATCGGCGGAAGGCCCTGGCCAGCTCCAGCCCCGGCATCAGGCGCGCATCGGGCGCCCCGTCTGAGAACTGCATCGGCGCCGGCGCGGGCCGGGTCTGCGGCAGGGGCGAGGCGAGGCGCGCGGCGGCGGGCCGGACGCCCCAGTTCTGCGTGCCCAGATCGGGCAGGTCGCGGGCGACGAAGGTGCCGCGCGACGCCTCGGCCGTCAGCCAGCCCTGCAGCACCAACTCCTGATAGGCGGCGTCGACGGTGTTGCGATGAACGCCCAGGGCGCCGGCCAGGGCGCGGGTGCCGGGCAGGCGGTCGCCGGGCTTCAGCCGACCGCGCTCGATCTCACGGATCACCGACCCTGCCAGATTGATGAACAGGGGCCGGGCGGGGTCTTCGATCAGTTCAATGACGACGGCGCTGCGTCCCATGATCCGGCCTACCAGGTTTCAGGAAAGTGGCTCTTATGACAGGGCCGATAGGCCGGGTATCCCACGCGCACTCCCAGGCAGCAACACCGCTGCGGGAACAGAAACAAAGGATAGGGTCATGGCCGAGAAAGCCGTTTTCTATCACGCGGGCTGCACCGTCTGCGTCGATGCCGAGCAGCGCTTCGCCGGCGCGCTGAATCCTGCGGCCTTTGAGGTCGAGGTCGTCCATCTGGGCGAGACGCCTCAGCGTCTGGATGAGGCCGAGGCGGCGGGCGTGAAGTCCGTTCCGGCCATCGTCCTCGGCGACGCCGTCTATCACATCAACCATGGCGCGGACCTTTCCGCCCTGCGTTGATGCTGTTCGATCCGGCTTCTGTCCCCCGAAGCCGGATTGCTTGGCGGGTCGGCGATCCCTCCTCACCGGCCGACCCGCCGCTTTTTCTTGTCTGACGGAGACAGCATGACTTCCGACCTGGCGACGCGGGCTCTGGACCCGCAACTGGCCCAAGCCCTGATGCTGGAGCGCCAGCGCCAGCAGGACAGCATTGAGCTGATCGCGTCCGAGAACATCGTCAGCGCCGCCGTGCGCCAGGCGCAGGGTTCGGTCCTGACCAATAAATACGCCGAGGGCTATCCCGG
The DNA here is from genome assembly GCF_002478355.1 of Brevundimonas sp. UBA7507. NCBI lineage: Bacteria > Pseudomonadati > Pseudomonadota > Alphaproteobacteria > Caulobacterales > Caulobacteraceae > Brevundimonas > Brevundimonas sp. UBA7507. The sequence goes on from NZ_DLNP01000014.1 coordinate 99,936, forward strand.
CCGCCGCTACTACGGCGGGTGCGAGGCGGTCGACATCGCCGAGAAGCTGGCCATCGAGCGCGCCTGCACCCTGTTCGACACGGCCTACGCAAACGTCCAGCCGCACTCGGGCGTCAACGCCAACCTGGCCGTGCTGTTCGCCCTGATCAAGCCGGGCGACCGCATCATGGGGCTGGACCTGGCCTGCGGCGGCCACCTGACGCACGGCTCGCCGGTCAGCCTGTCGGGCCAGTGGTTCGAGGTCAGCGCCTATCGGGTGCGCGAAGACGACGACCTGATCGACTATGACGACATGGAGAAGCGCGTCCTGCAGGATCGGCCGCGCCTGATCTATGCGGGCGGTTCGGCCTATCCGCGCCGCATCGACTTCGCCCGGATGCGCCAGATCGCGGATCAGGTCGGGGCCTATCTGGTGGCCGACGTGGCCCACTACGCCGGGCTGATCGCGGCGGGCCTCTATCCCAATCCGACGCCGCACGCCCATGTCACCACCTCGACCACGCACAAGACCCTGCGCGGCCCGCGCGGCGGCCTGATCCTGTGCAACGACCCCGAGCTGGCGCGGCGCATCGACAAGGCGGTCTTCCCCGGCACCCAGGGCGGGCCGCTGATGCACGTCATCGCGGGCAAGGCGGCGGCCTTCCACGAGGCGCTGCAACCGGACTTCGTGGAGTATTCAAAGGCGGTGATCGAGAACGCCCGCGCTCTGGGCCAGACGCTGGCGGACGGTGGCCTGCGCCTCGTGTCGGGCGGGACGGACTGCCATCTGGTGCTGGTCGACCTGCGCCCCTTCGGCCTGACCGGCAAGGCGGCGGTCGAAGCGCTGGAGGATCACGGCCTGATCGCCAACAAGAACGCCGTCCCCTATGACACGGCCTCGCCCATGGTGACGTCGGGGCTGCGGCTGGGCTCGCCGTCCTCGACCTCGCGCGGGTTCGACGCCGAGACGTTCCGCACGGTCGGCGGCATGATCCTGACCATCCTCAAGGGCCTGCGCGACGGCGATCTCGACAGCGCGGCGGTGAAGGCGCAGGGAAGAGAACTGACGCGGGCCTATCCGATCGCCGGACCGGCGCTGACGCCCGCTTGAGGAGGTTCCGAACGCGCGTGCGGGTCATCTCGATTCAGAGCCAGGTCGTCTACGGCCACGTCGGCAACAGCGCGGCGGTCCAGCCGATGCAGGCCATGGGGCTGGAGGTGGCGGCGGTGCCGACCACCCTGCTGTCCAATCACCCGCACTATCCCACCATGCGCGGCCGGATTCTGGAGACGGAACTGGTCGCCGACCTGCTGCTGGGGGTCGAAGAGCGCGACCTGCCGATGACGGCCGGGGCGGTGGTGACGGGCTATATGGGCTCGGCCGCCAATGCGGCGGCGACGGCGGGTTTCCTGCGGCGCTGGAAGGCGAAGAACCCCGCCCTGCTGCATATCTGCGACCCGGTGATCGGCGACGATGATCTGGGCGTCTTCGTCGCCGAGGGCCTGATCGAACAGTTCCGCGACGAGCTGACGCCGATGGCCGACATCATCACCCCAAACCAGTTCGAGCTGGGCCGACTGGTCGGCGAACGGCCCGATACCGTCGCGGGGGTGATCGAGGCGACGCGCATCCTGAACACACGCGGCACGGGACGGACGGTGGTGACGGGCTGCGTCCTGACCGACACCGCGCCGGGCGAGGTCGAGACGTTGGCCGTCGAGGGCGGCGTCGCCCATCGCACCTCCATCCCCCGCATCCCGATCCGGCCCAGCGGCACGGGCGACCTGTTCACCGCATACCTGACCGGCTGGCTGATGCGCGGCGAAAGCCTGTCGCAAGCCGCCGCCCGCGCCACCGCCGGAGTCCAAACCGTTCTGCTGCGGACCCAGGCGGCGGGCGCCTTCGAGATGCGCCTGATCGAGGGCTGAAAGCCCTCACCCGAAGCTGGCGACGGCGGCGATCACCTGGTCCTGAACGGCCTCGTCCAGATAGGCGCTCATCGGCAGGCTGATGACCCGCTCGGCCTTGGCCTCGGTCACGGCCAGACCGCCGGGTCCGACCGGATGCTGGCGATAGGCGGGCTGGCGGTGCAGGGGGATCGGATAATAGACGGCGGTCGGCACGCCCTGCGTCTTCAGATGGGCGGCCAGGGCGTCGCGGTCGTCATGTTCGACGGTGAACTGGGCCCAGACCGAACGGCCGCCGGGAATGACGACCGGCGTCGCCGCCACATGACCGGCCAACCCCTGCACATAGCGGTCGGCGATGCGGTTGCGGCGCTCGATCTCATCGGGGAAGATCTTCAGCTTCTCCAGCAGGACGGCGGCCTGCAGCGTGTCCAGCCGCCCGTTCATGCCCAGACGCGGGTTCAGATATTTGGGGTCGTGCGCAAAGCCCTGCGCCGCCGCATCCGCCGCCGTCGCCTGTCCGTGGACGCGCAGGGAAACGAGCTGATCCATCAGCGCCTCGTCCTTCAGCAGCACCGCTCCGCCGTCGCCGTAGGCGCCCAGCGGCTTGGCCGGGAAGAAGCTCAGCGTCGTGGCGTCGGCCCAGTGGATCGGGTGCCGGCCGTTCAGGGTGCAGCCGAAGCCCTGCGCCGAATCCGCGATCAGCTTCAGCCCGTGTTTCTGCGTGATCTGCGACAGGGCGGGATAGTCGGCGGGCTGGCCGAACAGGTCCACGGCGATGACGGCGCGGGGCGTCAGCACGCCTTCGCGCTCGACCGCCGCGACGGCGGCGCGCAGATGGTCGGGGTCCATCGTCCAGGTGTCGGGGCGGATGTCGACGAAGACGGGCGTGGCGCCCGCCAGCGCGACCACCTCGGCCGTAGCGGCGAAGGTGAAGGCGGGGCAGAAGACGGCGTCTCCCGGCCCCACGTCCCACGCCATCATCAACAGCACCAGCGCATCCGTCCCGTTGGAACAGGACAGGGCGTGCGGCGCCTGACCGAAGTCGCACAGGGCCTGTTCAAAGGCGCCGACGGCCGGACCCATGATGTACTGGCCGCTGGCCGCGACCTCCATCAGGGCGGCGTCGATGGTCGCGCCGATGCGTCGGCGCTGGCTGAGAAGATCGATGAAGGGAATGGTCACGCGTCGTTTACTCCGGGGAGGGGGAGGAAAGTCAGGCCGGTGAGATCAGGCCAGACCGGGCCAGTAGTGGGCGTTCGGCGTCGGGCGTGGGCCGAAGATGGCCTGGCCGACGCGCACCACGGTCGCGCCTTCGCGCACGGCCAGTTCGTAGTCGCCGGTCATGCCCATCGACAGGCCGGTGATGCGCGCATCGATGCGTTCGGCCTTGTCACGCAGGGATCGCAGCAGGGTGAAGCACGGCCGCACCCGATCCGCGTCGTCGCTGAATATGGCCAGCGTCATCAGCCCCTGCGGCTTCAGCCGGGGGAAGGCCTCCAGCCGTTCGATAAAGTCCAGCGCGTCGTCGGGATGCAGGCCGAACTTGCTCTCCTCGCCCGAGGTGTTGACCTGGACATAGACGTTCATGTCGCGGCCGTCGGTCTCCAGCCGCTTGTTCAAGACCTCGGCCAGCTTGAGGCTGTCCAGCGCATGAAACTCGTCCGCCAGACGGGTCAGGTATTTGACCTTGTTCGATTGCAGGTGGCCGACGACGTGCCAGCGCATCGACAGGTCGGCCATGGCCTCGGCCTTGTCGCGGGCCTCCTGCAGCTTGTTCTCGCCGAAGTCGGTGACGCCCGCCGCCCAGGCCAGACGCAGGATCTCGGCCGGAACCGTCTTGGTGATCGGCAACAGGCGGACGCTGTCGATCGGCCGCCCGACCTGTTCGCAGGCGGCGGCGATGCGGCGATGAACCAGCGCCAGATTGGCGGCGAACCGCTCGCGTGGATCAGGACCGAAACGTTCGATATTTTCAGGCGAAAGGGTCACGAAACATACTCCCGACACAGGCGGCGGCCCAGCCGCGCGATGACTTCATAGTCGATGGTCGCGCCGTCCAGCGCCAGTTGTTCCGGCGTGCGGTTCGGTCCCAACAGTTCCACCTGATCGCCCGGCTTCAGCGCGTCGGGCGGCAGGGCGCTGACGTCCACGACCAGGCTGTCCATCGAGATGCGCCCGACGAAGGGCAGCAAGCGACCCTCGAATGCAGCGGCGCCGCTGGCCGACAACTGACGCGGCCAGCCGTCGGCATAGCCCACGCCGATGGTGGCCAACCGCATCCCCTCAGGCGCCGTGACCGCCCAACCGTAGCCGACGCCCGCGCCCGCAGGCACGGCGCGGGTCTGGATGACGCGGCCCGTCACCTCGACCACCGGCTGCATGGCCTTGGCCGAGGGCGAGGCGTCCAGACCGAACAGGGCCGCCCCGACCCGGCACAGGTCATAGTGATAGTCTTGGCCCAGCCAGCACCCGGCCGAGTTGGCCAGCGAGCGCGGAACGCCCGGCGGCGCGTGGGCCAGAATGCGCTCAAAGGCCTGACGCTGGCGCGCATTGCCCGCGTGGCCGGGCGTGTCAGCGACGGCCAGATGGCTGAGGACCAGGCGCGGTTCGATCCAGCGGATCGGGCCGCCCGGGCCGAAGGCGAAGGCGGCGTCCTCGGGCGGCAGGCCCAGCCGCGACATGCCGGTGTCGAACTGGATCGCCGCCGCCAGCGGCCGCCCGACGGCCCGACCCAGACGCGCCCAGCCCTCCATCTGCTCGCGGCTGTTCAGCACCGGGATGGCCCCGGCGGCCAGGGCGGCGTATTCGGCGCCCGGCGCCAGACCGTTCAGCACGAACAGTTCGGCGTCGGCGGGCAGGACGCGGCGCAGATCCACCGCCTCGAACAGATGGGCGACGAAGAAGGCCCTGCACCCGGCGTCATAGAGGGCAGGCGCGATGCGGGCCGCGCCCAGACCATAGGCGTCGGCCTTGACCACGGCGGCGCAGGCTGCGGGGGCGACCTGATCGCACATGACGCGATAGTTGGCGGCGACGGCGCGTAAGGACACGCGTATCCGGCCGCCGCCGTGGTCGGATCGGCGGCCCGGCTGGTCGGTCGGGAACAGGGCGAGGGCAGGCAAGGGATAGAAGCTTTCACGGCGTCGGCTGACCGCCGACCTCCGCACCCTAGACCCCTGTGTCCCGGCCATTCCCCGCCACGTCGGCGCAGATCGTCAGACCGCTTTGTAAGCGTCGATCACGCGGGAAACAGCTTCACCAGCCGATCAACGGCGGCGTCGATCTCGGCCGGGGTCGAGGCGGCGAAGCCCATCAGCCAGCCGGGACGGCCCGCGCCCGCGTCGTGCAGGGGCGTCAGCCCGGTCAGGTGAACGCCGACGCGCCGGGCCGCGCGCACTGTCTCTGCCTCGTCGAAGCCGTCGTTCAGGAAGCAGGGCATCTGTAAGCCGCCGACAGGTCGGTCGGGCGTGACGACGTGGGACAGGCGCGTCTTCACCGCCGCTTCCAGCGCGTCCAGCCGTTCCGCATAGACGCCGCGCATGCTGCGGACATAGGCGCCGAACCGGCCGTCCTCGATGAAGCGGGCCAGCGTCAGCTGCGCCACCGAGGCGGTGAAGCCGTCCATCAGGCTGCGCGCCGCGACCATCGGCTCGACCAGCGGGCGCGGCAGGATCAGATAGGCCAGCCTCAGACCCGGAAACAGCGACTTGGTGAAGGTGCCCAGATAGAGGGTCCGGTCATGCGGGTCCAAGCCCTGAACGCAGGCGGTGGGCCGCCCGGCGTAGTGGAACTCGCTGTCGTAATCGTCTTCCAGAATCCAGGCGTCATGCTCGGTCGCCCACTGGATCAGGGCCAGCCGCCGGTCCAGCGACAGGCTGCGCCCGGTCGGAAACTGGTGCGAGGGGGTGACGAAGACCGCCCGCCCGTCCTCGCGTCGGGCCAGCAGGTCGTCGGTCCGCAGTCCCTGTACATCGACCGCCACGGGCAACCGCTTCAGCCCCGCCGCATCCAGCGCCTTGGCGGCGCCCTGATAGGCCGGGTCTTCGATGAAGACGCCGTCGCCGGGATCGGCCAGCACACGCGCGCATAGCGACAGGGCCTGCTGCGAACTGGTCAGGATCAGGATCTGGTCGGGATCGGCCCGCGCGCCGCGTTCCAGGTTCACATAGCCGGCGATGGCGCGGCGCAGGCGCGGATGCCCCTGCGGGTCGCCGTGGTGCAGGGCGGCGGCGCCCTCCTCGCGCAGGGTCAGGCGGTGCAGCCGGTCCCATTGGGCGAAGGGAAACAGCCGCGTCTCCGGCACGCCGGGCGAGAAGGCCAGCGGGGCGTAGGGGTCGCGCAGGCCCCCGCTGTCGGCCATCGCCTGCCCGCGCTTGCTCAGGGGCGGCGCCGTCGCCGGTTGCAGGGCGGGACGGCGGCCGGCCGGGCGCAGCACCCCGCGCTTCAGGCCCAGTTCGGTCAGTTCGCAGACGAAGCTGCCGCTGCCGACGCGCCGCTCGATGAAGCCCTCGGCGTGAAGCTGGGCATAGGCCGTCTCGACCGTATCGCGCGACACGCCCAGCGACCGGGCCAGCGTCCGCGACGAGGGCAGGGGCCGCCCCGCCGTCAGCGACCGCTCGACGATCAACTGGCGCACAGCGCGCTGGATGCGGGCGTGCAGGGGCAGGCCGGACTGGGCCGGGTGGTCCATGAAGGCCTGAACGGATTCCAGCTGGGCGCGCTTCAGCAATGGTCTGCGGCTTCTTTCCAAAGTGGCCGGACTGATCCAGCCAATCCAGCGTTAGGTGTCACGCCCCCGGCGGGATGGCAATGTCGCCGCCCGTCCTGTGATAGGATGTGATGTCATGGGCGCTTTCGATTTCGCCGACTTCTTCAGCCGCGATCTGGACGATCTGAAGCAGGAGGGCCGTTATCGCGTCTTCGCCGATCTGGAGCGGCTGGCCCCTGACACCCCCTATGCGCGCGATCACCGACGCGGGCGGACCATCACCATCTGGTGCTCGAACGACTATCTGTCGATGGGCGTCCACCCCGAGGTGGTCGAGGCGGCGCAAAGCGCGATCCGCACCTATGGCGCGGGCGCGGGCGGGACGCGCAACATCTCAGGCACCAGCCACGAACACGTCCTGCTGGAACGCGATCTGGCCGATCTGCACGGCAAGGAGGCGGCGCTGCTGTTCACCTCGGGCTATGCTGCCAATGACGCGGCGCTGTCGACGCTGGCCTCGCGCCTGCCCGGCGCCGTGATCTTTTCCGACGCTTTGAACCACGCCTCCATGATCGAGGGAATGCGCCGCTCGGGCGTGGAGAAGCACATCTTCGCCCACAACGATTGGCGCGATCTGGACCGGTTGATGAGCGGGGTCTGCCGCTATCGGCCCAAGCTGGTCTGTTTCGAGAGCTGCTATTCGATGGACGGCGATTTCGCCCCCATCGCCGCCCTCTGCGATGTGGCCGAAAAGCACGGCGCCTTCACCTATCTGGACGAGGTTCACGCCGTGGGTCTGTACGGCGCGCGCGGCGCGGGCGTGGCCGAACGCGACGGCCAGTCGCACCGCATCAGCATGATTCAGGGCACCCTCAGCAAGGGGTTCGGCGCCATGGGCGGCTATGTGGCGGGCGATGCGGCGGCGGTCGACTTCGTGCGCAGTCACGCGCCGGGCTTCATCTTCAGCACGGCCTTGCCGCCTTCGGTCGTGGCTGGGGTGCGGGCGGCTTTACAGCATCTGAAGGCCGACGGCGCGCCGCGCCGGGCGCTGGCCGCGCGCGCCGCCTCGATCAAGGCGGGGATGCAGCGACTGGGCCTGCCGGTCCTGCCCAGCCCCAGCCATATCCTGCCGGTGATGATCGGAGATGCGGCCACGGCGCGAGCGGTGACGGACGCCCTGATGGATGAGCACGGCGTCTATATCCAGCCGGTCAACTTCCCCACGGTGCCGCGCGGAACCGAGCGGCTGCGCGTCACGCCGACGCCGCTGCACAACGACGATGACGAGGATCATCTGCTGGAGGCTCTGGCCGCCGTCTGGGCCGACAACGCCGACTGGCGCCGGTTCGCGGCCCTGGGGCGGCGGCAGTTGGAAGCGGCCTGAGCGTCAGTCGGCGGCCGCAGCCGCCTTCCACCGCTCCAGATACTCCAACCGCCTCAGCACCTTTGAGCCGGGGTCCAGCAGGATGTGCGCGCCCGGCGGCGCTTCGAACGTCGCGCGGCCGTCGGTCATGGGCAGAGAGCGTAAGGCGCCGTCCACCTCGACCTCGACCGGCAGGGGGAAGGGGCGGCCGTTTGCGGTCTTCCACTCCAGCGTCACCTGCTCGCCTTGCCGCGTCATGACCAGATCGGGCAGGGCCGCCTGATAGAGGTAGGCGTCGAAGAACCAGCCCATGTCGCGGCCCGTCACCTCATTGACGATGGCCACATAGTCCGGCGTCGTGGCGTAGCGCGGCCGGAAGTTCCCCGGCTGCGGATCGGCGCGGCCGTAGACCAGACGACGAAGGCTCTCATAGAAGGCGTCGTCGCCGATGTGCAGGCGCAGGGTGTGGGCGATCAGCGCCCCCTTGTAATAGAGATCCAGCGCCGGGCCGGTCTTGTCGTCATAGACGGTTCCGGCGTCCTGCGGCTTGCCGGACACGACCGGGAAGCGATTGGCCAGGGCCAGCCGCATGGTCTGAAGTTCGGCCTGCATGGCCCGCTCACCGTTCAACCACCGGGCGTAGAGCGGCTGCATATAGGTGCCGAAGCCCTCGTGCAGCCACATGTCGTCCCAGTCGGCGTTGGTCAGTTGATTGCCGAACCACTCGTGCGCCAGTTCGTGCTGCAGCAGCCAGTCGTAGCCCTTGCCGTCCAGCTTGTAGCCGTTGCCGTAGGCGTTGATGGTCTGGTGCTCCATGCCCAGGTGCGGGGTTTCGACCACGCCCATCTTCTCGTCGCCGAAGGGGAAGGGGCCGATGCTTGCCTCATAGAAGTCGAGCATCTGCGGGAACTCGTCGAACAGCGCCAGCGCCTTGGCCGGATCGGCCGAGGCCAGCCGCCAGAAGCGCAAGGGAATCACATTGCCGAACCGGCTGCGATAGTCGGCGGCCATCTCCACATAGGGGCCGACGTTCAGGCTGATGGCGTAGGTGTCGGGCTGGCGCGCGGTCCAGTTCCAGGTCGTCGTGCCGTCGCCGTTGTCGGACTTGCCCAGAAAGCGGCCGTTGGCGGGGGCGCTGAGGCCTGAGGGGACGGTGATGTGCAGATCCACCCGCTCCGGCTCGCCCTGCGGGTGGTCGATGCAGGGCCAGAAAAGGTCGCAGCCCTCGCCCTGCACCGCGCTGGCGATCCACGGCTGGCCGTCGGGCGTCGTGGTCCAGACGAAGCCGCCGTCCCAGGGCGCGCGTTGGGCCTGATGCGGGCGGCCCGAATAGGCGATGCGAACGGAAACGCTGTCGCCCGCCGTCAGGGGGCGGGGCAGGGGAATGGTCAGCCGCCCCTCGGGGTTGGACCAGTCGGCGACCGCCTGCCCGTCCACGGTGATGGCGGCGATGGCGAAGACCGCGTCCAGCTCGACCACGACCGCCGAAGTCGGCGCCGTGGCGGTGAAGTCGAGGACGGCGACGCCTTCGAGGGATTGAGTCTCCGGCAGTAGTCTGAAGGACAGGTCGGCCTTGTCGAAGCGCAGGGCCAACTGCTCCGCCGTGCGCGGCGCGCCGCTGGATAGGGTGAAGGCGGTGGTTTCGCGTGGCGTCTCCTGCGCCAGAACGGGCGACGACAGCAGGGCCGTGGTCAGGCAGAGGGCGACGAGAGGACGCAAGGCTGAAGCTCCGGCAGGACGAACCCTGAGGTTAGCCGCGCGGCGCGCAAAAGAAAAAGGCCGGCGTCTCCACCGGCCTTTTCAAAATCCGTCAGTCGACGCCGATCAGGCGGCGGCTTGCTCGGCCAGCTTGGCGCGGACCTGGCGCTTGATGCGCAGGGCGGCGATCGACAGCTGCTCGTCGCGAGCCTTGACGATGAAGGCGTCCAGGCCGCCCTTGAAGTCCAGGGTGCGCAGGGCGGCGTTCGAGATACGCAGCGAGAAGGTCTGGCCCAGAGCTTCCGACTGAACCTTGACCGTCTTCAGCGCAGGCAGGAAGCGGCGCTTGGTCTTGATGTTGGAGTGGCTCACGTGATGGCCGACCATGGGGCCGATACCGGTGAGTTCGCAGCGACGCGACATCTGAAGATCCTCAAGGTCACATCCGCGATACCGGTGCGGACGCATGAAACAGGGACGCAGCGAGCAAGGAGGCCCGCGCGAGAGGGGGCCGTATAGAGGAAGGACTCGCCGGGCGTCAAGGCTGGAGTCGTCGTCCGGCGCGACAGAGTCATTCTGAAGGCCAAGAGTCATTGTGAAGGCAAGGGATCGCCTTCGTTCAGCAGTCGTTCAAGGCGTGACTATATAGAGCAGACCCATGATGAGTCCCATGAACGGCAAATCCATGAAGACCTTGATCCCCTTCGCGCGGCTGATGGCTGTTGTCGCCCCTGTGGCCGCCGGCGCCGTGATGCTGGCCGCGCCTGCGTCCGCGCCTCAGGCCCAGTCGGCCGCCCAATCCGAGGTTCTGCCCGGCTACTGGGAGTACACCACCAGCGTCATGGGCGCCCGCGACACCGAGCAGAAGTGCGTGCGGCCCAGCGAGATCAATCGATTCTTCGGCGGTCTGTCGACGCGCAAGTGGCGGTGCACCTATCCGACCCGCCAGGTCGGCGACGGCCGCGCGCGCTTTGAAGGCAGCTGTCAGGACCGCAAGGGCCGCCGCATCAATGTGCGGCTGAACGGCACCTATGAAGAGCAGGCCTTTCGCTTCAACGGCGGCGCCCAGCTGGCGCGCGGCACGCCCTATATTCCGGCCAGTATCACTGCCCGTCGCCTGGCCGCCCAGTGCCCGGCCGGGGCGGAGTATTTCTGATCTGATTTTGGAAGAGGCCGGGACGCGCGTCCCGGCCTCTGTTCCTTTGCGCCCTATTCCGCCGGACGCTCGGGCGCGGGCCTGGCCGGCAGCAGGATCTTGGCGAAGGCCGCCAGGCCGCCGTTCAGGGCCGCATAGGCGATCAGCCCTATCACCAGGCCCCAGAAGGCCCCGCCGATCCCGATCAGCTGGATGTTGGCCGCCGCCGCCAGGAAGGTGATCAGGGCCGCCTCGCGGGACTTCGGCTCGACCAGGGCGCCCGCCAGGCTGCCGCCGATGGCGCCCAGCAAGGCCAGCCCCGCCAGGGTGGTGATGAAGACGGAGGGCAGGGCCATGAAGACCGCCGCCAGGGTCACGCCGAACACGCCGATCAGAATGTAGAACACCCCCGCCGCCACGCCCGCGATCCAGCGCTTGGACGGGTCTTCATGCGCCTCCTTGCCGGTGCAGATGGCGGCGGTGATGGCGGCCACATTGAAGGCGTGCGAGCCGAACGGCGCCGCCAGCAGCGACCCGAGCCCCGTCACCGTGACCAGGGGATTGGCGTTGACCGCATAGCCGTCGTTCCGCAGCACCAGCATGCCCGGCATATACTGGCCCGTCAGGGTGATCAGGAACATGGGGATGGCCAGGCTGAGCAGGGCCTTGAACGAGAAGGCGGGCATGGTGAAGACCGGCGCCGCCAGCTTCAGCTCCAGCCCCGACAGGTCGACCCGCCCTTGCATCAGCAAGAAACCCAGCCCCAGCACGAGGATGCCCACGACCGCATAGCGCGCCGTGAACCGCTTGAGCACGACGTAGGTCAGGATCAGCAGGCCCGCCAGAACGGGGTCGACGCCGACGCCGCCGAACGCCTGCACCCCGAAGGGCAGCAGTATGCCCGCCAGCAGGGCGGCGGCGATGGGGGGCGGGATCAGGCGGATCACCTTGTCGAACCCGCCGGACAGCCCTAGGACGACGAAGGCCGCCGCCGAGATCAGATAGGCGCCGATCGCCTCGGCGTAGGAGGTCGCCGCCAGGGCCGTGACCAAGAAGGCCGCCGCGGGCGTCGACCAGGCGGTGATGATCGGCGCCTTGTAGCGCCAGCTCAGCCATAGGCCCGTCGTCCCCACGCCGATCGAGATCGACCAGACCCAGGAGGCGGTCAACTCAGGACTGAGGCCCGCGACCTTGGCCGCCTGGAACACCAGGATGAAGGTGCCGCCATAGTTGACGATGACCGAGATCAGTCCGGCGACGACGGGGTGCAGTAGGTCGCTCCACCGCAAGGGTGGAGACGGGGCGGGCATGGACATCGGGAGGGCCTCTGCGAACGACGACGATGCGCGCGCTCCTAGAGGATCAATGGCCGGTCATACCTGTCCATTCATGGCCATTTCGCCAGACCATTCGGTTTCACCGAGCGCTTGTCGAAGGCGCTCATGAAAAAAGGCCCGGCGTCGCCGCCGGGCCTTTCGCGTCGTTTGCGGATCGCCTGAGGTCAGGCGGCCTCGGCTTCAGCCTCGGCGGCCGGGGCGACCGGCTTCTTGGCGCTGAGCGACTTGCCCAGCAGGGCCATGGCGGCGTCCTTGTCGATCTTGTTGGCGGCGGCGACTTCGCGAGCCATGCGGTCCAGGGCCGATTCATAGAGCTGGCGCTCGGAATAGGACTGTTCCGGCTGGGTCTCGGCGCGGTGCAGGTCACGGACCACTTCGGCGATCGAGATCAGGTCGCCCGAGTTGATCTTGGCTTCATACTCCTGGGCGCGGCGCGACCACATGGTGCGCTTGACGCGGGCGCGGCCCTTCAGGGTCGTCAGGGCCTTGGAGACGGTGTCGTCGGCGGCCAGGGTGCGCAGACCGGCGGTCTTGGCTTTCTTGGTCGGGACGCGCAGGGTCATCTTCTCGTGTTCGAAGGTCACAACATAGACTTCCAGCGCCATGCCGGCGACTTCCTGAGTCTCGATCGCGGCGACCTTGCCGACGCCGTGTGCGGGATAGACCACCGCATCACCAACCTTGAATTCCAGACCGGTCTTGCTCGTCATGTCATTCCTTTCCCGAACCGTAGGGATGAGAGCGTCGCCGCGCAGATAGTGAAAAACCGCCCCTCCGCCGAGCGCTGGGCCCGGCGGTTGAGGCGGAGGATCGCACTGTCAGACGCGAAAACGGATCACCAAACCCCTGGCCGACCTCGTCTCTAGCGGCGAGGTTCTGTCGTAAATGCGGGCGGCGCGCAGACTTGCGGAACCGCCCGTTTCGAATAGGGAGGAACCTATCATAAAATTAGGAAATCTCAAAACATCCACAGGGCGAGCGGCGAAGACCGGCGCATTGTGACCGTATTGTGGCGAATTCTTAGGAGCCCTTGCCCGGCTTGGGGCTGAAGTACTTCTCGAACTTGCCGGTTTCGCGCTCATACTGTTCGCGATCCGCCGGGGGCACGCCCTTGACCGTGATGTTGGGCCAGACCTTGGCGTATTCGGCGTTGACCTGCAGCCACTTGCCGTCGGGCTCGTCCTCGGTGTCGGGGACGATGGCGTCGACGGGGCATTCCGGCTCGCACACGCCGCAGTCGATGCACTCGTCCGGCGCGATGACCAGGAAGTTTTCGCCCTCATAGAAGCAGTCCACCGGACACACCTCGACGCAGTCCATGAACTTACATTTCACGCAGGCGTCGGTGACGATGTAGGTCATGGCGTTCGGGCGGGCCTGTGGCAGCGAGGGAGGTCGAGGGCGGGCACATGGCCCTGACGGAACCAACTGTCAACCGAAGGCGCTGTTGCAAAGCTGTTCAGGCCCGATGTCGCCAGGCCCCGCTCCACATTCGTGACGCCCGATCATCGTCCATCAGGAGGCTCCACCGTGCGTTTCATCACTCACTCAGCCATTGGCCGTCTCGGCGCCGCGAGCCTGGCGCTCAGTCTGCTGGCCGGCGGCGCGGTCGTCGCCCAATCCGCCCTGACCAAGGTTCCGTCCGAGGTCCAGTCCGGCGACTACAAACTGGACCCGGCGCACGGCAAGATCACCTGGTCGGTCGATCACCTGGGCTTCTCGACCTATGTCGGCCAGTTCGTGAACGTTCAGGCCGAGCTGAAGCTGGACCCGGCTGATCTGTCCGCAGGCACCCTGACTGCGACCATTCCCCTGACGGATGTGGCGTCGAACTCCGACGGGTTGAACCGCCATCTGCAGACGCCGGACTTCTTCGACACCGCCAACCATCCGGTCGCCACCTTTCGCTCAACCCGGATCACGGTCGATGCCGATGATCGCGACGAGGCCACGGTCCATGGCGAACTGACCCTGCGCGGCGTCACCCGTCCGGTGGTCATGGAGGTCGAGTTCAATCAGGCCGGCCCGACGCGCGGCGGCTACAAGGCCGGCTTCGATGGAGAGGCGACCATCAAGCGGTCCGACTTCGGCATCAATTTCGGCCTGCCCGCCCTGGGCGACGAGGTGAAGCTGCACATCGAAGGCGAGTTCGTTAAGGCGGCGGGCTAGGGCGGCGCGTCCAGCGGCTCATAAAGGGCGCGGGCTTCCTCGGGCGGGCCGCGCCTTTCGCCCATCCGCACCACGCGCACGGCGATGAGGCGACCGCCCTGAGCGAAGAGCACTTCGTCGCCGGGATGGACGCTGCGGCTGGGCTTGTCGAGCCGGGACTGGGCGCCGTTGTGCGTCAGGCGGATTGCGCCCTGCTCGACCATGGCCGCGGCCAGACTGCGCGTCTTGGCGAAGCGCGCGCGCCACAGCCAGACGTCGATGCGGCAGCTCTCCAGGCTCATTCAGCGGCCTTGCCGCCCGTCGCCCGCCGAGGACGCCGACGTGGCCTGCGCGCCGTCTTGGGCTTGGCGGCGGGGCGCGGGGGTTGCGTCAGTTGGGCCAGGGCGGCGAAGGGCGAATCCTTGGGCGGCGGCGCCGGCTTGCCGGGGCGCGGCGCCCGATCGGCGCGCGGGGTGCGCAGGGCGGCGTGGATCGCCCTGGCCTGATCCCCCGTCCAGCCGAGCGCGTTCAGCGCTTCATCCGACAGCGGCGCCTTGCCCGCCGCGCGTTGGGCCTCGGCCAACGCCTCCAACGCCTCGACCGGGGCGGTCCAACGGTCGACGGCGCGTCGTCCGAACGCCGACAGGGCGCGCGCTGACGGCGGCGGCTCCGGCAGATTTAGGAGGCCATCGCCCGCCAGCCCGTTCGTCGCCTCGCGCGGCAGGAAGGCCTGCGCCAACGCTGCGCCGCGCGGCTTCATCACGCCGGGCAGCCAGACCGAATGGGCGCCGACCCGGATGGCGAAGGTCTTCAGCGTGCGCCGTTCATGCTGGCTCAAAGCCGCCAGATCGCGCTCGACCTCGCGCCGGGGGATCAGGCCGCCCGCCTCGATCAGTCGGAACGCCAGCCCGCGCGGCAGGCCGGTCAGGGCGCCGCTCTCGATCGCTTGGCGCAGCCGCTTCAGCGGCTTCAGCGCCCGCCCCGCCTCGGCCGCCAGCCAGGCCTCCATGCGCCGCTCGGCCCGCTCGCGCGCCGGGGCGGGGCCCAGTTCGCCCAGCAGCCGGACGCGCGGCGAGAAGGGGTCTTCATTGACGATGCGGCCGGTCAGGGCGCCGTTCCACAGCACCCCGCCGTCGGGCGTGACGGAAAAGGCCGCGTCCTCATCCGCCGCCAGTCGCCCCAGCCGCCGCGCCACCTCCGGCCCCACGGCCCGCGTCGCCGCCTGCCGCAGCGCCCGGTCGGCCAGCGCCGATCCGCCCGCATCGACGGTGAAGCAGACGCCGTCCAGATGGCCGACGACCTCGCCCTCGACCGTGACCTCGCCGTCCTCGGCCACGCCCGCCAGCACGTCGGAGCGCACGTTCAGCGCCCGCATCAACGCCGCCGTGCGCCGATCGACGAAACGAGCCGTCAGCCGCTCGTGCAGCACGTCGCTGAGCCGTTCCTCCAGCGCCTTGGTCCGGTCGCGCCACTCCTGCGCGCCCGCCATCCAGTCGGGCCGGTTGGCGATGTAGCTCAGCGTCCGCACCCCCGACAGCCGCGCCGATAGCTGGTCGATCTGGCCGTCGTCGCGATCCAGATCGTTGAAGCGCGGCGCCACCCAGTCCTCGGTCAACCGCCCGCGACGACTGGTCAGGGCGGTGAAGATCTCCTTCGACAGGCGGGCGTGTTCGTCCAGGGTCGTCTTCTGGAAGTCCGGTAGTTGGCAGGCCTCCCACAGACGCATCAGGGCGCCGCGCGAACGGGCGATCTTCTTGACGTCTTCATCGGCCGCAAAGCGCCGCAGCAGGGTCTCGTCCAGCGCCTGTGCGGTCAGCCGCAGCCCCTGCCGGTCCGGCGTCACGGTCAGCGACCGCAACAGATCGGGCAGCGCATCGAAGTCCAGCCGCCCGCTGCGCCACTCGGCCGCCTCGACCGGGTCGAAGCGGTGCTCGACCACCTGTTCGACCAGATCCTCGTCCAGCTCTTCCGCTTCGCCGGTGACGCCGAAGGTGCCGTCGCGCAGGTGTCGCCCCGCGCGCCCGGCGATCTGGCCGATCTCGGCGGCGTGCAGCCAGCGCGTGCGCCGCCCGTCGAACTTCCTCAAACCGGCGAACGCCACATGGTCCACGTCCATGTTCAGCCCCATGCCGATGGCGTCGGTGGCGACCAGAAAATCGACCTCGCCCGACTGGAACAGCTCGACCTGGGCGTTGCGGGTGCGCGGACTGAGCGAGCCCATGACCACGGCCGCCCCGCCCCTCTGACGGCGCAGCAGTTCGGCGATGGCGTAGACCTGCTCTGTCGAGAAGGCGACGACGGCGCTGCGGCGCGGCAGGCGGGTCAGCTTCTTCGATCCGGCGTAGCTCAGCGTCGACAGCCGGTCGCGGGTGACGATCTCCGCGTCCGGAACCAGCGCCCGCATCAACGGCGCCATCGTCCCGGCGCCCAGGAACATGGTCTCGAATCGGCCGCGCGCGTGAAGCAGCCTCTGAGTGAAGACGTGGCCGCGCTCGGGATCGGCGACCAGCTGGATCTCGTCCACCGCCAGAAAATCGACCGACCGCTCCAGCGGCATGGCCTCGACCGTGCAGACGAAATAGGCGGGGCGCGGCGGGACGATCTTCTCCTCGCCGGTGATCAGGGCGACCGAGGCCACCCCGCGCCGCTTGACGATCCGCTCATAGATCTCGCGCGCCAGCAGCCGCAGCGGCAGGCCGATCATGCCCGAGGCGTGACCCAGCATCCGTTCGACCGCCAGATGGGTCTTGCCGGTGTTGGTGGGGCCCAGGATCGCCGTGACGCGCGAAGGGGCCATGCCTGCGGAACGGTCGCTCATGACCGGCCCAAGGTGGCGAACCCTGCAGGCCTTCACAAGCGGCGCGGAGGGAGGGACGATCGTGAATGTCTAGGGCAGGGGCGAATCGTAAGCGGAACCTTACCGCCTGCTGGAACACGGGCGAAACGAATCATGACCGAATCGGCGACGTCCGCCGATTCAGGCTTTGTTCCATACTAGGGATTGTAGCTTAACGGCCCTTAACCACAAGGCGGAGCCGCCGCACGAGGCCGGTGAAGCGAAGGGAAGCCGCAGGGGCTTCCCTGACGCCGCAACCTCCTTTAGGCAGTGACGCCGTGGCCCCGTAGCTCAGCTGCATAGAGCAAGGCTTTCCTAAAGCCGAGGTCGGAGGTTGGAGTCCTCCCGGGGTCGCCATTCTTTTTTGTCGGGACAACTTAAGACTGTCCTGTTTCCAAGCTAAGACTGCCCTAGACCAGCTAAGACTGTCCTAGCGTTTTGGAAAATATCTTTAAAAACAACGGAATAAATCCGCACCTGGGGCTCGCGGGACGCGACAGTCTTAACTTGGCGAGTTGCAACGCATTTGGCTGGAATGCGCCAAGAGCGGCCGCCGGGTTGCCTCCAGCAACGCTACATTCGGGCCCCGATCGCAAAGGCAGCTCAAAACCAGAGTCGGGCGGGCGGTTGGTCCTGAGGCTGCCGGAAATATCAAGGTGGGTCGCCCTAGTCTGACCCGGCAAGCGCGACTTGAAGGCTGATTGCAATCGACGCTGGTAGTCACGAGCCAAGCCTTGAGACTATTCTGGGTGGGGACAACGGGGGGAGCAGGATGGTTGAAGCTCGGCTTTGCACCGGTCAGTCCGCGCGTGACCGAGTCACCCGAACCCCAATCCAACGCGACGCTCGCTCCATCCAGGAGATCGCCGGCCCGCGCTAGGAAGGAGGCGCTGGGCCGTTCGGCGTCGGAGGGGATGGGCAGGGCGTCGGCGCCGGCGGCGATCAGGTCGGCCAGAGCGGTCTTGCCCGAACCCCGCGCTCCGATGATCGCCACCAAGCCCCGGTTCAGCGGGATCACGGGTGTCTTGGCCCACGGTGCATCCTGGATGCGAACTTCCCGGATCACTTGGGACGGCGACGCGCCGCTCGGCGGCACCGCGCCTACATAGGCGCGGCTGGCCGGATCAATGCCGGCTTGGCGCAGCGCGTCGAACACCGGCGCGCCCTTCACCCACGAAAAGCGATCGCCCTCGGGCTTTCCCACCTTGTCGTTGTCATGGGCGTCACAACCATGAAGGCAGGGCTTCAATGAGCCGTAACGCTCCCGGATCTCCTCGGGCTTGTCCGCCCGCCGGCCCAACCAGAACTCTCGTTGCGCCACGCTGCTGGCGAAAATGATGTGGGCGAAGCGCTCGATCGATTGGCGTAGCGTCGTATCTCCAGCCTCGCGCACGCCCGAAGTTCCGTCGGTTTTCGAACCCGCCACGGCGATCAGGATGTTGGTCTTGTGCCAACCATCGGCCCGGAACTCGTCGCGAAGCTGCGCCAAATTCACCTTGAACTGCGAAGCTCCATAACGAAGCGCGGCCTTGGCATCGCTGATCTTGGGGTCGAGCTTGAACCCCAAGAGGGTGAGGTCGTCTGGCGTGCAGGCATATTTCCCGACCGGGCTTTCGAACGTCAGCCTGCTTAGGAAGCGCTCTGCCTCCTTGAGGTGGTCTGAATCTTCGGGACTGACCAGCAGGTGGATATTGGCCCAGTTGCCCGACACGGTGGCAATGTCGAGCCGCAGCTCGATGTTGGGAAACAGCAGGCCGACGTCGGGAAGTCGTCCGTTGCCCTTGTACTCGAGCAGCTTTCGATAGGTTTCGGTCCCGTAGTAGTCCGTGACCCCGATGGCCTCGATGCGCGGCTCGGACGTCTCAATACTGGCTAGATACTCCTCCCAGGGATCGTCGCCGGCGAACTGGTCGTTGAACAGCGTGCCAGGCGCATGGATATGCGGATCCCACCGACGCCACACCGAACCGCGCCCCGTAGCCTCGCCATCGAGCGTGTTCGCTATCTCTCCCAGCAATTCGTCGAAGAGCTGTGCTCGGCCGAAGGCATGACCGACGCTCTGATGGCCGAGGTCGAGCGCGTGATCTACGAAGCCCACGACCCTCTGAGCCGAGACGGCGCCGTCAATTTCCAGGAACTGCTGTCTCTGCGCGCGGATCGCTTCGTCCAAGCCCGTCAGCGGGAGCAGCAGAGCCTAGTCGTCCTTTCCGACCGAATCGGAACTGAGCTGGAGAAACACCGCCAGGTCTCGGGACTGGAGTCGTCGATCGGGCAGAAGACAAAGCTGATCGAAGGCTATGTCAACGACCGCGCCAAACTGGTGACGCCCGGCAGCGAACAACGGGTCGGGCGGCTCACGGAGCTTACAGCGGCGGCGGAAAAGGTGCGTGGTTACCTGCGTCATTTTGCTGGCCAGGAGCAGGCCCTTCTGGCCCTTCAGGACGAGGTGAAGGATCTGCGCCAGAACCAAGCGCCCGAGAGCCTTCGCGCTCGGCAGTCCCGGCATGCCGCCAGCCGCCTCAAGGACGACGACTGGAAAGACTTCTTGGTCGATTTCACCGGTGACGTGGACGCGCAGATCACTACGCACCTGTCCGAGTGCAAACGGCGCGCTTCGGACTGGCGCGGCGTCGCGCCCCAAGTCCTCAGCGACCCCAATGCAGCTTACATCGCCGACGGCGTCGACCTCGCGACCCTTGGGGCCGATGAGGCGGCCAGCATTCCACGGCCGCTTGGGTTGAATGAACAGGTCAGACTGGCGCATGGCCAACCTCCATTAAGGTCGCCTCCCTGTCGACACGGCTCGCCTCGTCTCGAACTCGGTTGATCAAGGCGGCGAGATGCCCCTTGCTTTTGTGATTATCCATAACGACGGCATGGGTTCGCGCTTCCGCCAGTCGTCGTTGCAATGCCGCATCGACATCCTGCCCCAGACCCGATCGCACAGCCATCTGGACAAAATCATAGGCGTACAGTCGCACGAAATTTTCTTCGATCATCGGGAGTCTTTCGAATGCGACGGCAAGGCCGTCTGATGCCCCGACGCAGGCGAGGTCGCCCTTTTCCGGGGCATGCGAGCCGCTTTCATCGCAGGCGCCTTGAGAAGAGCGGAGCGCCTGGCGGCCTCGGCGTCGATCAGCGGAAGAAGCTCAGCCGCCGCCGCGATCTGAGGCGGCAAACCATGCAGAACCAGCCGCTGCGCATTGACGCGCAGGGCCGACAAGTCCGTATCACTCATCAGGGGAAGTTTCTCAGCCAGAGGCGGCACAGGCGCGTCCTTCCGCCGGAGGGTCGGGGCGACGCGTCAAGCGCCACCCCTTCAACTGGTTGAAGCCGATCTCAACCCTGACCTCGTCCCCCAGAACGCTGGTCCTGAGCGGTCGATTAAGGCTGGGCAGGACCGTGATGACATGGCCGTTTTCCAACCTGACTCGGCGTGCTCCCAGAGGAAGCAGACCAGTCACCACGCCGTCGAACGAGATTCTGTCATCGCGAAAGGAGACGATGTCGCCCTAGGCCGCCACCGCAAGGCGGGCTGCGGATTCCTTACCGCTGCGAGCGTCCAGTTCGACCTCGAAGTCGAGCTTCTGCCCCTCATTAAGAGAGGAAAACTCGGAGGCTTCTATCGCGGAAGCGTGCACGAAGACGTCCTTGCCTCCGTCGTCGGGGGCGATAAAGCCGTAACCCTTGATTGAATTATACCACTTTACTGTGCCGGTAGCCATTTTCAGACCTCCATATAGCGTTGGCGGCAGAGAAAACCTCTGAAGCCTGTCGGGTCTGGATGGGATCGGCTTTTGAACCTCTGTGCGTCGTGCAGAAAAGGGCAGCAGCGTTACGCAAGAAGAGCGACAGATTGGATATGGGAGCGGACCATTGTCGACGCAAGGTCAGAAAAATAATAATCGCGCGTAAGTCTGATAATGAAGGCCTGCCGTTAACCAGCGGGCCTGAATTATTTCGACTGTTTCGACCCGGCGGAAGCCTTGTCGACCAAGTTCTTCACGCTCGGATTGGAAACATTGGTCTTAGGTTTGACCTTCTTTGGCTTTCCCTTGGATTCTTTCATCGCTCTTACCTCTCGTGTGCCTGGAAACCCTAACAGGGCAAGCCCCGGCAAATGAGGCCGCAACCCGCTATCTGCGAAATATGATTTGGCGGGCGCGGATAGCGCTTATTGAATCTCTGCTGTGACGCTGGTTCTGTGCGCGGCGTTCCTATTTGTCTTATGGCCGCCTGCACGCCTTTTCCAGACAGGCAGCTGAACCGCGAGCGGGAGACTTGACCTCTCCCCATTCCCCAATGCCACCTCAAGAAACCGATCTGGAGCGTCGCGTCCTCGCACACGAGCGCATCCTCCAATTTCTCCTGGCGGAGCTGGCGCAAGCCGACCCCTCGCTTGCAGACCGCCTCACCATGGCCTTCTGGCCCAAAGGTCGAAACTCCTACCAGCATGACCATACCGATACTGAGGATTACGCCGAAGCCTTTGTCCGGCAAGTTCTGAAGCTCAACGAACAGCGGAGCGACCTACCCTCGCGCCTTCCTTCGTTGGCAACGACGAACTCTCGGACAGAGCCGCCTATCGGCACGAATGAAATCCCGGTCGTCGTCAAACCCCGCAGCGGAGTATGGGAAGTCAGCCGCGCGCGACGGCATATCGGCGACTACATGGATCGTAGCGCCGCCTTCGAAACTGCGCTCGCCATCGCACTCGAAGACATTCAGGCCGGAGCGAAGGCGACGCTCGTCGTCGATGGAGTGGCAGTTCCTATCGGCGCTGCGGCCAAGCCCCAAAGACAAGCGAATGACTAATGTCGATATCACGGCGACGTGGCAAGCCCCTCGAGCTTACACTCCAATCGACATGGCGGCCCATGTCGTCGCACTCCTCTCCCGGGGCGGCCTCAGGGTGCGGCTCGCGAACAATCATGAGTTGGATGTGCCGGCCGCTAGCGGCAGGCAAAAAAACCTCAGCCGTCTCGGCGATGTCGTTTTCATTGAGTGGGCTGCGGGCCGGCGCCCCGGCTGGCGGCTGACGCCTGCGTCCACCCTTCCTGCCTGAGGATGCAATCGAGCCTGACGGGGGCCTGGACTATAGTGGTCTGGCAGCTGCGCCAGAACCTCGATTAGCAACCGCTCCGATATGACCGGCACCGGTCCTTCGCTAAAGCTCAGGAACATTCCCGCCCACAGGGGCTCCCCCCAGGCCTCCCTGCAGGAAAGCAGCGGCCCAGGACGTCACGACTCCCCTGTTGCGACGCCTTCGGTCGCTTATTGATAAATTATGATCCGCGTTACGATTTCTTTTTAGCAAGTCGATATAATGACTCATTGCGGTGGTTCGGAATGTCCGCTTGCCACCCATTGTGGACGAGTGCCGGGTCCGCAGAGCGAACCCGGCCGTTGTCAGAGATCGATCTGTTCGGAGAGCTCCAAGGCGTCATCAACTTCGATGCCGAGGTAGCGGACAGTGCTTTCGAGTTTGCGGTGACCAAGAAGTAGCTGGCAGGCGCGCAGGTTACCGGTCTTCTTGTAGACGAGTGAGACCTTCGTACGCCTGAGGCTGTGGGTGCCGTAAGCCGCAGGCTCCAGGTCGATTAAACGGATCCATTGATCGACCAGTCTCGCGTACTGAACCTCCATCCCATAGTGGACGTTCCGCGCGGCAAGATGGCGTTAGGCCAGCTTTTATCTGGTTCGAGCTCACTCAGGCGGTCGATGCATTCCCAAGCAAGTAGCGACCTGGGGGGGCAGCTATGCTTTGCGACCAACCTAACCGGTCGATAACGAGCCCGAGCCACAGCGCCTCTGGAACGAGTTGCCGGGTCCAAGAGTATTGGGCCAGCTTGCCTCCAAACGCACTTACGAATGGCGGAATGAGTCGGCGCTTCATCGGAACATGATCGCCGAGGACCGGCTTACGGGGTTCCTTGCCCATTCCATCTCCAGCGTCGCTGACTTCGAAGCCTGTCACGAAGAGAATGTGTTATCGAAGGTCAGGACACGCCATGCCTTGTTACCCGCAGACGCAGACACGACCTAGTCGACATCGGCCGCGGCTACCCAAGTAGGTATAACGAACGCGACATAGACGCCGGCCGCCACCCAACGACTAGGTCACGCCATAAGCCTCTTCGGCATATCGACGAACCGCGTCGGTGGCTTGTGCTGCGAGCTGATCAAGGTAGGCGATGAAGGCGTCACCGGTTCTCATTGAGAAGAACTGAGCCTTCATCGTCAGGTCTCTGGCGAGCGGCTGTCGACGCCTGCATAGACGCTGAATGGAACCACTTTGGGCGCTTCGGGGCGGCGCTTCAAGCTTTGGGATTCTCGTGCCGCTAGCGAAGGTTGTTGACAGTCTCATACTGTATGTCACACACTATGTGGCGACGAGTGAGGCGGCGACGTGGATCGGGAACTGTTCGAGACGATGCGGCTGGAGCTGCGGCGCGGGACGCTGGTCCTGGCGGTGCTCGCCTGCCTGCGGACCGAACGCTACGGCTACACCCTGCGGCAGGCGCTGGCGGCGGACGGGCTGGAGATGGAGGAATCCACCCTCTACCCCCTGCTGCGGCGGTTGGAGGGGCAGGGGCTGCTGACCAGCGAGTGGCGCGAGGAGGAGAAGCGAAAGAAGCGCTTCTACGTCCTGTCGCCGGGGGGCGAGGCCATGCTGACCGCCCTGACCGAGGAATGGCGCGGCATCAACGCCTCGCTGGAACGGATTCTCTAAAAGGGATGGGAGTGGGCGCGATGGACATCATCGAACGCTATCTGGAGGCCGTGGCCGCGCAACTGCCGACCGAGGACCGCGAGGACATCGTCGCCGAGCTGCGCGATCTGATCCTGAGCCGCGTCGAGGCGCGCGAGGAGGAACTGGGCCGGGCGCTGACGGATGATGAGAAGGAAGCGATCCTGCACGAGATCGGCCACCCGCTGATCGTCGCCGCCCGCTATCGCAAGGGGCCCGACAGCCTGATCGGGCCGGAGCTGTTCCCTTATTGGCTGTTCGGGGCCAAGGCCGGGCTGATCGTCATTGCGGCGGTGCAGGCGCTGGGGCTGCTGATTGCCGTGCTGGGCGCTCCGGCCGATTTCGGGCGGGCGATCAGCCAGGCTTTCCACGGCTTCTTCTCCGGGGCGCTGACCCTGCTGGGGGCGCTGACCCTGGCCGGGGCGATCTGGGAATATTACGGCATCAAGCCGACTTGGCTGACGAAATGGCGGGTGCGCGACCTGTCGGCCTTCGGTCTGGCCGACCCGGCGAAGTGGGGCGCGTCGATGGCCGGAACCGACAAGGCCAAGGCCGAATGGCTGCCGAGGGACGCCAAGGTCTGGGGCCTGAGGGGCCAGACGCCCCCCGCGGCCGAGGCTCTGTGGTCGTTGATCGGCGGCGGCGTTTTCGTCCTGTGGTGGATCGGCGCCCTGCATATCCCCGGCCTGCACAATTTTGGCATGAGGGGCGGCGACGTCGTGGTGACGGCCGCGCCGATCTGGGGTGTCCTGTTCGCGCCGATCCTGGCCTGGGCCGTAGCGGGGATCGCCGTGGATGTGACCGGCCTGTTCTGGCCCCATGCGGAACGGCTGCGGGCCTTACTCAAGATTCCGGTGGCGGCGGCGGGGCTGTGGCTAGGCTGGCGCCTGTTCCAGGCGGATAGCTGGTTCACCCTGGCGCAGGGCGATCAGACGGCGCCGATCGAAGGACGCCCGACCCATCTGAGCATGGAGGCTCTGGGCGCCATCAACGACGCTGGGCGAGGCGTGATCGACACCGCCATGACGCTGTCGACGGTGCTGAGCTGGGTGTTGGCGGCGCTGATGCTGGGGCTGGCGGTGGATATCCTGCGGCAGATGTGGCGAGTGACGATAGCAAGAGATTAACTGGCTGCGGCGCCGCCATGTCCGAAAACCGCGAGACAGGGCGGCGCGGCGGGCGCATGTTGCGGGCATGGAAAACGCCCGCGACAGTCTGGATCAGGAGGCCTGCTACCGGGCCGTCCTGACGCGCGACCCGCGCTTCGACGGGCGCTTCTTCACCTGTGTGAAGTCCACTGGAATCTATTGCCGCCCGGTCTGCCCGGCGCGGACGCCCAAGCGTGAGAACATGCGCTTCGTCGCCAGCGCGGCGGCGGCAGAGGAGGCCGGGTTTCGCGCCTGCCTGCGCTGTCGGCCGGAGACCGCGCCCGACATGGGCGCGTGGCGCGGCACCTCCAACACCGTCAGTCGGGCGCTGAACCTGATTGAGGCGGGGGCTCTGGATGAGGGCGACGTCGACGCCCTGGCCGCGCGGCTGGGGGTGGGCGAGCGGCACCTGCGCCGTCTGTTCCGCCAGCACCTGGGCGCCGCCCCGGTCAGCGTGGCCCAGACGCGCCGCGTCCTGCTGGCCAAGGCCCTGATTCACCAGACCGACCTGCCGATGGCCGAGGTGGCGATGGCGTCCGGTTTCGGCAGCGTGCGGCGCTTCAATGAGACGTTTCAGGCCCTGTATGGACGGCCGCCGTCGGCGCTGCGCGCGCGGGCCGAGCGGCCGTGGGATGGAGGCGTGCGGCTGAGCCTGCCCTATCGCCCGCCCTATGAGGTCGAGGCCATGCTGGCCGCCCTGAAGGCGAACGGCGAGACGGTCGAGGGCGGGGTCTGGCGCCGCGTTCTGGCCTTGGCGACGGACGGGGCGGCGGGCGAGGTTTCGGCCCGGTTCGAGGCGGGCGACCGGCTGGCGGTCACGGCGGCGCTGGTTGACCTGAAGGCCCTGCCGGGGGTGCTGGCGCGGGTGCGGCGGCTGTTCGACCTGTCGTCCGACCCCGAGGCGATCCGGCGCGACCTGTCTGCGGACCCTGCGCTGGCGCCGCTGGTGAAGGCGCGGCCGGGCCTGCGGCTGCCGGGCGTCTGGAACGACGAAGCGGCCGACATGGCCAGCGACCGGCTGGAAGACGAGCGGCTGGCGGGGCGGGCCGAGCGATGGCGGCCCTGGCGGGCCTATGGCGTGCTGCACCTGCGCGAGGCGGGGATCGACGGCATGACGATCATGGAGAACGACGATGAAAAAGACGCAGCCTGAAGCCCTCACCCTGGACCGCATCGCCACGCCGGTGGGCGAGGTGCTGCTGGTCGTGGACGCGGACGGCGCCGTGCGCGCCTTCGACTTCACCGACTATGAGGCGCGGATGATGAAGCTGCTGGCCCGCCATTATGGCGAGGTTCGGCTGACGCCGGGGCGCGCGCCCGAAACGGTGCGGAAGGCCATTGTCGCCTATTTCGACGGCGATCTGACGGCGTTGGACGGCCTCGCCGTGAAGACCGGCGGCACGGAGTTCCAGCGCGCGGTCTGGGCGGCGCTGCGGACCATTCCGGCGGGCCGGACCTGGAGCTACGGCCAACTGGCCCAGGCCATCGGCAAGCCCGCCGCCGTGCGCGCCGTGGGCCTGGCCAACGGGGCCAATCCGATCGGCGTCATCGTGCCCTGCCACCGGGTCGTCGGCGCCAATGGAACCCTGACCGGCTATGCGGGCGGGCTGGAGCGCAAGCGGTGGCTGCTGGCGCACGAAGCGTCGCAGGATGGAACAGGACAGGGGGCGTTTGCGCTGGACTGACAGCGCCCTCCCTTTCGGCGCTCATTTCGGGAGTCTGATGATGAACCTGCCCAACGGGGCCCTGGTCGCCGTCGCCGACGGCGAGAAGCTGAGCCTGTTCCGCAACACCGGCCACAACCTCGACATCCAGCTCAAGCCGATGGCGACGCCCGAAATTCCCGAACGCCTGTCCGGCGCGCCGGGCCGCCGATCCAGCGACGCCAACCCCGACAACGACACCCAGGCCGAGGACGGTTTCGCCATGGGCGTGGCCGAGGCGCTGAACCACATGGCCCTGACCAACAAGATCGAGGCCTTGGCCGTCGTCGCCGCGCCCAAGACCCTGGGCCAGCTGCGCAAGCATTGGCACAAGACGTTGGAGCAGCGCCTGGTCGGCGAGATCGCCAAGGATCTGGCCGGCCGCCCCGCCGAGGAAATCGCCGAGGCGATCAGCCGAGCGTAAAGACCCGCGCGGCGGCGTTGACATCGGCCTGCGGGGCTTTTCTGGTTCCAGCCATGACGACGCCGCGGCGCAAGGCCCTGATCGATTCTCTCTGGTATCTGATCCCGCTGGCGATCGGCGTCCTGTTGAATGCCGTGCTGAGGCCGGTCATGGCGGAGCGCCTCGGCGGCGAGATGATCCGCAGGGGCGCCGGCGTCCGGGGATCGGACACATGGTGGACGTTCGACGCCGCCACCCGCGCCGAACATCCCTGGCAGACTAGCTTTCTGGAGATGTCGCACGGGGCGGTGGCCTTTGCGACGATGGGGGTGATCGTGGTGCTGTTCGTCTGGCGCTGTTTCGCCCGGCCGCGCGGCTAGGCCGCCCCGTCGAGGAACAGGCGGCAAGCCGGGTTGTCCGTCTCGTCGACGTAGGGGTAGCCCAGTTCGTCCAGCGCGGCGCTGAGGGCCGCCTGTTGATCCGGCGGGACGCTGACCCCCGCCAGCACCCGGCCCGCGTCGTCGCCGTGGTTGCGATAGTGGAACAGGGTCAGGGCCCAGGCGGGCTGAAGGCTGTTGAGGAAGCGCAGGAAGGCGCCGGGCCGTTCGGGGAATTCGAAGCGCAGCAGCCGTTCGTGCGGCAGGCCGATGGTGCGCCCGCCGACCATGTGGCGGACGTGCAGCTTGGCCGTTTCATTGTCGCTCATGTCCACCACGCGGTAGCCGTCGGCGGTGAGACGTTTGAGCAGGCTTTCGCGCTCGGCGGCGCCGTTGCGCAGGGCTACGCCGACGAAGATCTGGGCCGCGCCGTCGCCGGACCAGCGGTAGTTGAATTCCGTGATCGAGCGGCCGTCCAGGCTGCGCAGGAAGCTGTGATAGTCGTCGCGCCGATCGGGCATGGAGACGGCGAACAGCGCCTCGGCGCCCTCGCCGATCTCGGCCCGCTCGGCGACGTGGCGCAGGCGGTCGAAGTTGACGTTGGCGCCCGAGTTGATCGCGACCAGCGCGCCTGATCCCGGATTGCGCGCGGCCCACGCCTTGAGGCCCGCCAGCGCCACGGCGCCTGACGGTTCGGCCACGGCGCGCACGTCGTCGAAGATGTCTTTCACCGCCGCGCAGATGGCGTCGGTGTCGACCAGCACGATCTCGTCCAGCAGGTCGCGGCACAGGCGGAAGGTCTCTTCGCCCGCACGGCGCACCGCCACCCCGTCGGCGAACAGGCCGACCTGATCCAGATCGACCACGCGCCCCGCCTCGATGGCGCTCTTCATCGTCGGGGCCTCGGCGGGTTCGACGCCGATCAGCCGCGTCTCGGGCCGCAGGAAGCGGACGATGGCCGCTGCGCCCGCCGCCAGCCCGCCGCCGCCGATGGGAATGAAGACGGCGTCGATCGGGTCCGGGTGCTGGCGCAGGATCTCCAGCCCGACCGTGCCTTGCCCCGCGATGACGTCGGGGTCGTCGAAGGGATGGACGAAGGTCGCGCCGGTCTGTTTCTCCAGCGCGCGGGCGTGGGCGTAGGCGTCGTCGAAGCTTTCGCCGTGCAGCACCACCTGACCGCCCAGCCCCTGGACCGCCGCCACCTTGATGCCTGGCGTGGTGGTCGGCATGACGATGGTCGCCGCCGCGCCGCGTTTGGCCGCGGCCAGCGCCACCCCCTGCGCGTGATTGCCCGCCGAGGCGCAGATGACGCCGCGCGCCAGTTCGGCCTCGCTCAGGGCCGCGATCTTGTTGTAGGCGCCGCGGATCTTGAACGAGAAGACCGGCTGCAGATCCTCGCGTTTCAGCAGGGCGGGGCGGCCGATGCGGGCCGACAGCCGCCTCAGCGGATCGAGCGGGGTCTCTACAGCCACGTCATAGACGCGGGCGGTCAGGATGCGGCGGACAGTATCTTGCACGATGATCTCGGTCAGGCGGCGCAGGGGAGGATGAAGCGTGTTCCGGTCTAGGCGATGCTGCGGCGCATGAGAACGAAAATTGCGAATCGGCCCTTCTCCCCTTGTGGGAGAAGGTGGCGGCCGAAGGCCGTCGGATGAGGGGTCTCTCAACCTTGAGCACTGGGCTTTCGCTCAATGGAAGGCGGGGCGAGACCCCTCATCCGTCTCGCTGCGCGAGCCATCTTCTCCCACAAGGGGAGAAGGAAGCTTGGGCTTGCGATGTAACCCATAGGTGATATGTAACCTGTAGGTATCACCGGAGGCGCCGATGGACGACGAGCTGAAGCGGGCGAAGATGAATGAGCGACGGCGGGTGCGGCGGCTGCGGATGATCGCGGCGCTGGGCGGTGTTGGTCTTGCAGTTGCTTTCTGCGGTGTATTTCTGGCCCAGCGTAGCGAAGAGCACGCAGCGACCGTTGGAGCTATCCTGGCCTTGCTCGGACTCTGCGCTGTCGTCGCTTCGGCGGTGCTCGGAATGCACAATGGGCCGGATTCCGACACCATCCGGGTGGAGCGCTCCAAAGGGGGCTATCGCGACCGCGTTCAGAAGAAGCGGGCTGTGGCGATGGCGTTCATGCCGTTTGCGTCGCTCTTTCTTGTCTATCAGGGCACGATCTCGGCCTGGGCTATCGCCGGAGGTCAGGGCGAGGCGCTGAACTGGAAGATGGTGGCGCTGTCGCCGATGATGTCGGCGGTGCACCTGATGATGGTCACGGGTTTCGATATTCGTGGCGACAAGAAGATGAAGCGACTGCTGGAGGACGAACTCACCCTGTCATTCAGACGTTCGGCGCTGAACGCAGCTTTGGGCGTGGCGCTGGCGGGGATGGTGGTCGTCTTCGCCCTCGGTCTGTGGAAGCCGCAGGCGGCAGTGGCGGCCATGCCGGGGCTGATGTTCGTCACGGCCTCGGCGGCGGGGCTGCGTTACTGGCAGCTGGATCGGCGGGCCGCCGGTGGCTGATCCGCGTCTGGTCGTGAAGCTGAAGGCCGCGCGCACGGCGGCGGGCCTGACGCAGCAGGAGTTGGCCGACCGGGCCGGGCTGTCGCGCAAGACGGTGAATACGGTGGAGAACGGGGTCTTCACCCCTTCGGTGCTGGTAGCTCTGACGCTGGCGCAGGCGCTGGGCGCGCCGCTGGACGCCCTGTTCACCCTGGAAGACTGAGCCGATTTCCCTTGCGCCGTGTGCGGAAGAGCCTACATTGCGCCTGCTTATGCTAAGTTTGAGCATAAGTCGGGGCCGCGTAGACGGCCGATAGGGAGTAGGGACGATGGCGGACGGCGCTTTCGGTCTGTCGAAGGAACTGGCGGAAGAGACCGCCCCGGTGTGGGAGAAGGTCAAGGACCACGTCACCCCGCTGGAGTGGCCGCAGCAGGCCCGGCTGATCAGCGAGATCAACCGGCTGAAGCGCGAGCGCGACGCCGTCATCCTGGCCCACAACTATATGACGCCCGAGATCTTCCACGGCGTGGGCGACTATGTCGGCGACAGCCTGGGGCTGGCCAAGGAGGCCGCCAAGTCCAAGGCCAAGGTGATCGTTCAGGCGGGCGTTCACTTCATGGCCGAGACGTCCAAGATCCTGTCACCGGACAAGACGGTGCTGATTCCCGACCTGCGCGCGGGCTGTTCGCTGGCGTCCTCGATCACGGGGGCGGACGTGCGACTGATCAAGGAGCGGCACCCGGGCCTGCCGGTCGTCACCTATGTTAACACCACGGCCGATGTGAAGGCCGAAACCGATATCTGCTGCACCAGCGCCAACGCCGTTCAGGTCGTCGAATGGGCGGCGAAGGAGTGGGGCGTCGACAAGGTCATCCTGATCCCCGACGAATATCTGGCGCGCAATGTCGCGGCGCAGACGACGGTGGGCATCATCGCCTGGGCGGGCCACTGCGAGGTGCACAAGCGCTTCACCACGCAGGACATCGCCGACATGCGCGACGCCTGGCCGGACGCCGAGGTGCTGGCTCACCCGGAATGCCCCGAAGAGATTTTGCGCGCGGCCGACTTCGCCGGTTCGACCGCCGCCATGACCGAATATGTCGAGCAGCGCCGGCCCAAGCGGGTGGTGCTGATCACCGAATGCTCGATGGCCTCGAACATCAAGGGCGACGTGCCCGAGGTGGAGTTCGTCGGCCCCTGCAACCTGTGCCCGCACATGAAGCGCATCACGCTGGAGAACATCCGCGACTGCCTGCTGCACATGCAGTTCGAGGTGACGGTGCCGGAAGAGATGCTGGAGAAGGCGGCTCTGGCGGTGCAGCGGATGATCGACCTGCCGCCGCCGTCGAAGCCCGCGCGCTACGACTTGGTCAAGGCGCGGCATCATGTCGATGTGGAGCTGATCTGATGGCCCTGTCCGCAATCCTTCTCCCCTCGGGGGAGAAGGTGGGGCGCGCAGCGCCTCGGATGAGGGGGCTGTCGGATACGGGCGAGACGGCGAGGGGGTGGCTGGCATCCCCCTCATCCGTCCGGCTCCGCCGTCCACCTTCTCCCCCGAGGGGAGAAGGATGAGCGTCGAGGGGCCTTGGGGCGCGCGCGACGGCTCCTCGCCTGAGCCTGCGCGCGAGACGCCGCGCTACAGCGCGCGCCATGAAACGCCGCAGGAGGACAAGGGCCAGCACCCGGTCTGGGCGGTGGTCTCGACCCTGCTGATGGCGGGGTTCCTGTGGTTCCTGACCGGCAGCTGGGTGGTGGCGGGGGCCGTTCTGTTCGGCCTGTTCGTGCACGAGTACGGCCATGTGCTGGCGATGAACCGGGTCGGCATGGGGCCGGCGCGCATCTACATCATCCCCTTCCTGGGCGGGCTGGCGAAGGGCCAGCGCGAACCGAAGAGCGAGTGGCACGGGGTGCTGGTGTCGCTGGCGGGACCGGCGTTCGGCCTGCTGGCCATGATCCCCTTCGTGGCGGCGGGGCTGGTGCTGCGCGAGGCCGACTGGCTGAGGGGAGCCTTCTTCATCGCCATGATCAATCTGCTGAACCTGTTGCCGGCGCCGCCGCTGGACGGGTCAAAGGCGCTGGGGCCGGTGCTGACGCGGGTGCATCCGCGGCTGGAGCAGGTCGTGCTGCTGCTCATCGGCGGCCTGGCCGTGTGGTGGGGCGTGTCGACGGGGCGGTTCATCCTGGCGGTGTTTCTGGGACTGGCGGTGTTCGGCCATCTGAAGCGCGGCGTCTGGCGCGCGGCCTGGGGGCGGCTGAGCTGGCCCGAGGCGGGGCGCAGCCTGGCCCTCTACCTGCTGACGGCCGTGGTCTGCGCGGCGGCGGCGATCGGCGCCCTGCTGCCGCTGACGGGCGGGGCGGTCGAACCGGCGTTCGAGATGGGCCTGCGGTTCTTCGGGCTGGGAGGCCGCTAGGCGAATGGCGCGCATCCGGCATGACGGTCCTCTGATCATCGGCGGCGGGCTGGCGGGCCTCTCGGCGGCGCTGGAGGCGGCCGAGGCGCTGGGGTCGGACGGCAAGGTGCTGGTGGTGACGCCCGAGCCCTTGCTGAACGCCTGCTCCTCGGCCTGGGCGCAGGGCGGGATGGCGGCGGCCCTGTCGCCGCAGGACAGCGCGGCCCTGCACGCCAAGGACACCGAAGGCGCGGGCGCGGGTCTGGTCGAGGCTGAAGCGGCGCGCGCCCTGACGACGCGGGGGCGCGAGACGGTCGAGTGGCTGGCGGCGCTGGGCGCGCCCTTCGACCGCGACGCCGACGGCGGCTTTTCCGTCAGTCTGGAGGCGGCGCACAGCCTGCCGCGCGTGGCGCGGGTCGGCGGCGACGGCGCGGGCCGGGCCATACTGTCGGCTGTGGTGGCCGCCGCGCGGGCGACGAAGGCCATTGAAATCTGGGAAGACGGGCGGCTGCGCGGCCTGATCCGCGACGTCGACGGCCGGGTGCGCGGCGCGGTGATCGAGCGGCGCGGCGGCCGGTTGGATGAAGTGTTCGCCCCCGCCGTGGTGCTGGCCACCGGGGGGATCGGCGGCCTGTTAGAGGCGACGACCAATCCGTCGGCCCTGCGCGGCGAGGGGTTGGCGCTGGCCTATCAGGCCGGGGCCGAGATTCTGGACCCCGAGTTCGTGCAGTTCCACCCGACGGCGATCGATGTGGGGCTGGACCCGGCGCCCTTGGCGACCGAGGCGCTGCGCGGCGAGGGTGCGCGGCTGGTCGATGGGCGCGGCGCCTTCCTGCTGGGGGATCATCCTGACGCCGATCTGGCGCCGAGGGACATCGTGGCGCGGGCGGTGCACGCGGCTCGCGTCGAGGGGCGCGGGGCTTTCCTTGATGCGACCCAGGCGGTGGGCGAGGCTTTTCCGCATGAGTTTCCGGCTGTCTTCGCCGCCTGCATGAGGGCTGGGCTGGATCCGCGCGTCAGCCCTATCCCCGTGGCGGCGGCGGCCCACTATCACATGGGCGGGATCGTCGCCGACGACGAGGGGCGCACGACCGTCCCAGGCCTGTTCGCCATCGGCGAGTGCGCGGCGACGGGGGTGCATGGGGCCAACCGGCTGGCGTCCAACTCCCTGCTGGAGGCGGGCGCCTTCGGGCGGCGTACGGGGCGGGCGGCGGCGGGCGAGGTCCAGCCCGAGCGGCGGCCGCTGGCGGCGGCGCAGGCGATGACGGATCTGCCGCCCGAGGCGCTGGCGGCCTTGCGCGCGGCCATGACGCGCCATGCGGGCGTGGTGCGGGACGAGGCGGGGCTGACGGCGCTGCTGGCCCTGATCGACGACCTGGCGAAGGGCCATCCGACGGCGGCGTGCCTGACGGCGGCGCGGCTGGTCGCAGAAGGGGCGCTGAACCGGCGCGAGAGCCGGGGCGGCCACTATCGCCGCGACTTCCCCGACAGCCTGCCGAAGGCCGAGCACACGCGGATGCGCGCAGCGCCGGCGCCGGCGCGCGACGAGGAGGCCGAGGCGGCGACGCTCGCCGCCCTAGCGGCCGTGATCTGAATGACGAAGGACGTTTCCGTGACCCGAACCCTGCCGGACCTGCTGATCGAGCCCGTGGTGCGCATGGCGCTGGCTGAGGATCTGGGCCGCACGGGCGATGTGACGGCGCAGGCCTGCATCCCCGAGGACGCACGCTTCAGCGCCGTGTTTTCAGCGCGGCAGGCCGGGGTGATGGCGGGCGGGGCGGTGGTCAGGATCGCCGTCCATGCGCTCGACCCGCAGGCGACGGTGACGGTGAAGGTCGCCGACGGCGAGGCGTTCGAGGCAGGAGCGGTGCTGGTCGCGGTCGAGGCCAACGCGCGCGCCCTGCTGGCGGCCGAGCGGACGGCGCTGAACCTGCTGGGCCGAGTGTGCGGCATCGCCACCCTGACGCGGACCTATGTGCAGGCGGTCGAGGGGACCAGGGCGCGCATCGCCGACACGCGCAAGACGACGCCCGGCCTGCGGGCGCTGGAGAAGCACGCGGTCGCCTGCGGCGGGGGGCTGAACCATCGCTTCGGGCTGGATGACGCCATCCTGATCAAGGACAACCACGTCGCCGTCTGCGGCGGGGCGGGCGAGGCGGTGCGCCGCGCCAGGGCCTTCGCGCCCCATCTGATGAAGGTTGAGGTCGAGGTCGACGGCCTGGATCAGCTGGACGAGGTGCTGCCCGAGCGGCCGGACGTCGTCATGCTGGACAACTTCAGCCTGGACGACATGGCCGAGGCGGTGCGGCGGGTGCGGGACAGCGCCTTCGGGCCGGTGGTGCTGGAGGCGTCGGGCGGGGTGAACCTGAGCACGGTGGCCGACATCGCCGCGACGGGGGTGGACGTCATCTCCGTGGGCGCCCTGACCCATTCGGTCATGCAGCTCGATATCGGCCTGGACGCCGGCTGAGCGGACGCGGACCAGGGTTTTTCGGGGAACGGGCCCGGCGGGGGGCCGTTTTCGTGGGGCGGGAGGGCGCGACCTCGAAGGAGAGACGCCATGACCAGGGCCCCACAGCCGCCCAGGGAGCAACGCAGCTTCGCCGATCGCGGCGCCCAGCTGAAGGATGAGGCCGCCGCTGATCGGCGCGACCAGGCGAACGGCGTGCAGTCCGGTCAACCGGGCGACGCAGACGTCAACCTGAGCCAGCAGGGGCGCTACGGCAATCTGCAGCAGAATCTGACGACCCACCGCCAGACGCACCCTTGAGGCGCGCGATCAAGCCTCGGCGTTGACCGTGACGGGTGCGGCGGCGGGCTTCGGCGCAGCCGGGGGCGTCGCCGTCGCTGCGGGCGTAGTGGAGGCGCGCGACGCGGCGGCCGGACGCTCTTCCGTCTTGCCGCCGGAGGTCAGGGCTTCGCGGGCCAGGACGGCGGTGTAGGCCACGGCGCCCGAGGCGTTGCGGGCGGTTTCTACCGGGTCGAGGCTGGCCTGAATCAGACGCGGAGCCTGCTCGGCCGGACCCGACGGGCGCGGGTTGTAGGCGAAGGCCTGGCTGCCGCCCGAGCGGCCGCCGAAGCGGTAGAACAGGTGGTCGCCGACCTGGTTCACGCGCACCAGGCTGTTGCGCCATGACGGCGAGACGGCGGTGGTGTGGAAGTGGGTGGCGTTGCCGACGGCGGCGAAGACCTGGCCCGACAGAGCCTTGGTCGCCACTTCGCGAGCGCGGTTCCAGGCGGCGCGATTGACGCGGCCGCGCATGGCGCCGTTGCAGGTGAAGCTGAACTGGCAGCCCGTGCTGCGGTTGGCGCCCTGATAGACGACGCTGCAGACGGTGTTGGGGAAGGCGGGATGGCGGGCGCGGTTCAGCACCACCTGGGCCACGGCCTTCATGCCGTCGCGGCCTTCGCCGCGCGCTTCATAATAGACGGCCTGGGTCAGGCAATCGAGGTCGCGCGACTGGTCCAGGGCGCCGTCGAGGCGAAAAGGACGGGCGGCGGAGACCTTGGTCGCGGACTCACGGCGCAGGCCGTCCTGGCCCTGAAGCTGCTCCAGGCGGGCGGTCAGCAGTTCGGCCTGGCGGTCGCGCTGGGCCGAGCCGGCGACGGAATAGGGGTCATGGCGATGGGCGATGGTCAGGGCGCTGGCGTCCAGACCGCCGGCCGCCTGGGCCAGGGCTTCCTGAGTATAGCCGCCGGCGCCGGCGTCCTGCAGGCGCTCGGCCTGGGCGCGCACGGTCGAGGCCTGGGCGGCCAGGCCGCCCAGATAGGCCCCTCCGACTGCGAGGCCGACGACGCCGCCGAACGCCGCCGCAGCCGTCGTGGGGCGCAGGCGGAATGAGCGGGCGGCGTGCATCAGCGCACGCGTCTTCGAGGAGAGAAACAAAGGCGTAGTCCTGTACAACAGGGCGAGGATGCCGCCCCCGTAGATCCCGAACCCCGGCGACAAGGACGCGTCGCGCTTAAGCAGGTCGGGCGAACGCCGACTGAACGCCGGCCCTCGAAGGCGGGCCTTTATCCATCCGATCATGGCCTCAATGTGACTGATTCGCTAGAATTGTAATTTCCTCAGCATAGGGAAAACGACATTCAGTCATTATTTGGATTGTTTTTAATCGTGACGAAATTGCGCCTTAGAATTTCTTACGAAGACTGTATTTATGTGCTTATGAAAGATTGGCTCTGATGTGCGTGGGGTGCGAATAAGCTATTGATCAGGGTATGACATCTTGTTCGTCAGAGTCGCGCCACAGATGGGAACCTGCCTGCGACTCTCGCGTTGCAAGCTGTGCTATTTCAAGGAGTTGACCCATGACCCGCATCGCTTCCCGTCTGGCCGTCGTGGCGCTGGCCGGCGCCGGAGCCCTGGCCCTGTCGGCCTGCGGCCACAGCATTGAACAGAAGGCCGCCACCGGCGCGGTCGCCGGGGCCGTGGTGGCCGGCCCGGTCGGGGCGGCGGTCGGCGGCGCCGCCGGCGCGGCCGTCGGCCACGCACAGAAGCCGCATTGATTCATCGACATGGATGCGGCCGCGTCGAGCGGCCGTATTCTGCGTTCTGGCGGCCCCATCGCCGCTAAATCCCATGAAAACGGGCCGTAGAGCTTGATTTCGGCGTGAAATTCGGCTTTGGCCTCGCGCCGGGTCGAGCGCGTCGAGATGCGTCTTCCGGCCCGATCTGCGGCCGTCGCCCTGGCGATCGGCCTTTTTCGTCGTCTCCATTCCCTATCAAGGACACCCGCCTCTCAGCATGCGCGACCTCAAGAACACCGGCTTCAACGACCGCCTGTCCGCCCAGAAAGACGCCAAACAAGCCCTGCTGGCCCGGTTCAAGCCGAAGCCGACCGTTCAGGATCCCGAGTTCGAGAAACTCGCCGAAAAGCGCGCCGCCGAGAAGGAAGCGATCCGCCAGCAGCACGAACTGGCCAAGGCCGAGGCGCGCCGCGAGAAGGCTGAGAAGGAAGCCGCCCGCCTGGCCGCCGAAATGGCCGCCCAGGAAGAGGTCGACGCCGCCAAGCGCGCCGCCCGCAAGGAGCGCAAGCAACTGACCAAGGAAGAGCAGAAGGCGGCCCGCGACGCGCGCTACGCCGCCCGCAAGGCGCGCCAGCGCTAAGCACGCGCCATGCCCCCTCCTTGACCGGGAGGGGCAACGCTCAAGCGGCCGTCGCGTTACAGGGGCGAAGATTCCTGCGACGCGTCGCCGCCGACCTCTTGGATCGTGCGTTCGGCGACCTAACTGCAAGGCTGATCTTCACACAGCACTGCTAACGGGAGCCGTCATGAACGCCATCGACACCGGTCTCAAGCCCAAGGAACGCGCCGACGTTGCGCGCGAACTGTCCAAGGCCCTGGCCGACAGCTACGCCCTCTATCTGAAGACGCACGGCTATCACTGGAACGTGCGCGGGCCGGAGTTCTTCAGCCTGCACAACCTGCTGGAAGAGCAGTACCGCGAGATCTGGGCCGCCCTGGACGACATCGCCGAGCGCATCCGCGCCCTGGGCGAACTGGCCCCGCAGAGCGCCTCGGCCTTCGCCAATCTGACCTCGATCAAGGACGGCGATCCGGAGAAGGATTCGTCCGAGATGCTCAAGGAGCTGATCAAGGACCACGGCGTGGTCATCTCGACCGCGCGCGCGGCCCTGGACGCCGCCGACGAGGTGGGGGACGAGGCCTCGGTCGACCTGATGACGCAGCGTCTGGCCGCCCACGAAAAGGCCGCCTGGATGCTGCGCTCCAGCCTGGGCGATCGTTAAGCGGCGAGGAGATCGCCGCTTCCGCCTCACGGAACGGTAATCTTCGCGTCTGAAAAGCGCCGGATTGGGCGGTCATGCAGATCGCTGATTTCCGGCGCCGTCAGACGCCGCTATACGGATACCGCATGAATCTCGGCCGCCTTACGCCGCTGAAGACGACCGGACGCCGGGCTGTGGCAGCGGCGCCCGCCGCCATGGCCGTGACCCTGGCGGCGATGGGCGTGGCCATGTCGGCCAGTTCGACCCCGCGCCCCGACATCGACCGCACCGCCGAAGCCGTGGCCCGCGCCACGGGCGGCGACCTGGGGCCGGACGGCCTGGCGGCGGTGACGGCGCGGATGGATGCGGGGCAGCTGGCGATCGCGCGTCGGCACGACCCGGCTCTTGGCCTGCCCGAGCTTTACGGCCTGACCCCCGGCTGGGAGAGCCTGACCCTGGGCGGCAAGCCCTCTTTGGATCAGGGCGTGGCCGGCGTCGCGGCGCAGCAGTTGAACGCCGCCATGCCCAACGCCTTGGGCGCGCTTCAGCCCGCGCGGCCCTTCCTGTTCCGCCCGGCGGACGAGGCGTCGCGCAAGCGCGCCCTGCGCTGCCTGACTCAGGCGGTCTATTACGAGGCGGCGCTGGAGCCGACCGAGGGGCAGGAGGGCGTGGCCCAGGTCGTGCTGAACCGGGTGCGCGATCCCAACTATCCCTCCAGCGTCTGCGGCGTCGTCTATCAGGGCGCCGAGCGGACCACGGGCTGCCAGTTCAGCTTCACCTGCGACGGCTCCCTGGCGCGCGGGCCGGTGCGCTGGGCCTGGGACCGGGCCGAGCGGGTCGCGGCGCGCGCCCTGAACGGCCATGTGTCCGAGCGCGTCGGCACGGCGACCCACTACCACGCCGACTACGTCCACCCCTGGTGGTCGCCCAGCCTGGCCAAGATCACCCAGGTCGGGGCGCACATCTTCTATCGCTGGAAGGGCGCGGCCGGAGAGACGGCCGCCTTCGTCACCGCCTATTCCGGCCGCGAGCCGTCGATCGACGAGGCCCGCTTCGCCCAGTCGCGCATCCTGCTGGCCACGGCCGCCGACAGCGTGGAAGCGGCGCTGGAGGGCGCCAAGTCGGGCGAACTGCGCACGGTCGAGATCGACGGCCAGACCCGCGTGGTGGGCGTCGCCAGCCTGGGCGGCCGCCGCCAGGCCGGCAAGGATGAGATCGCCGCCATCAACGAACGGCTCAAGGCTTTCGAGAGCGGCGCCGTCCCCAGCGTGACCGTGACCGCTCCGCCGCCTGCGGGCGTCACCCCGATGGCGGTCGAAGAGGTCGGCAAGCCGCAGGGTTGAGGGCGGGCGATCGCCTAAACGCCTAAGGCGTAGTCTCGCCAGTCGTCGCTGAGGGCGGAGAGGGTCGAGGGCAGGCCATGGGCTGCGCCGTCAGACGCCAACCAGTCTTCGAAGCTGCGTCCGCCCGCCATCGCTTGAGCGATATCAGCCAGGATGGCCGGGCGGTCTGTGGTGCGGATCAAATAGTCGGCGAAGACACGGGTCTGGATGTAGAAGACGCGCTCGAGCGCGGCCGGGCGAGGACCGGCGCCCGCCGGGGTGAAGCTGACGCCGACGCCGCCTTTGACGGCCAGTTCGGGCGCGACTGCGACAGCGCGCGCCAGACCGGGATGCTCGCGCGCCAGCAAGCCGGGCAGGTCCAGCAGTATGGCGCGGCCCT
Source organism: Brevundimonas sp. UBA7507 (assembly GCF_002478355.1). Lineage (NCBI taxonomy): Bacteria > Pseudomonadati > Pseudomonadota > Alphaproteobacteria > Caulobacterales > Caulobacteraceae > Brevundimonas > Brevundimonas sp. UBA7507. The sequence continues at coordinate 139,774 of NZ_DLNP01000014.1, forward strand.
CGATGGGACCGACGGCGGGGACCGCCTCTCCTTTCATCAGGGCGCGGAAGTGGTCGCGGCGCTGCGCGGCGGTCGGCTCGTCTTCCAGAATGACGGCGGCGGCTTCGTCCAGCCAGTCGGGGCCGGGGCCGCCGTAATGGCGCGGGGCGCCGGGGTCCGTCTTGGTGTCCGTCTCGGGGCGCTCGGGCCAGAAGGCGGCGGTGAACCACAGGTGGCCCAGTTCATGCGGGACCATGCCGGCGTCCAGCGCGGCCTGGGCCTTGGCGTCGGGGATCTGGGAAAGGGCGCGGGCGACGACTTCCTCGGTCTGGGCCGGGCTCATGTTCTGGGAGGCGGCGAAACGGCGCGCGCCTTGTTCGACGCTGCGGCGCGCCGCCTCGTCGAACGCCCGTGGCGCGGGCCAGGGCAGGATGTGAGAGAAGCCCGCGGCGTTCAGCGCGGCCCGGTCGGGCAGGGGCGGGGTCGAGACGACGACATAGGGGGCGATGTCGCGCTCGAAGCGGGTGCTGAAGCGGATTTCGCCCGCGCGTGCGTAGGTCGCAAGCCGGTCCGCCTCCGGCTGGGCTGAGGCCAGGACGACGCCGTGATCCGCCGCCGCGCAACTGAGAGCGGGGGCGACGCGCAGGGCGCGGGCGCACATCGGATCGGGGACTGCGGAGGGGGCGGTCGAGGTCAGCAGCAGGACGAGGGCGAGCATGGGCGTCTCCGAAGATGGGAAGACAGGCTCGTGGGCGTTCGTATCGCCTTCATGTCGGCTGCGGGCGCTTGCCGAGGGCGCTCCGACACACGAGAGATACAAGGGGGAAGAAGAAAAGGGGGAGCATGAACGCGACGGCCGACATTCTGATCGTTGATGACGACGCCAGCCTGAGGGCGGCGCTGCAGGACTATCTGTCGGGCGCCGGCTATGCCGTGCGGACCGCTGACGGCGGCGCGGCGCTGGACGCGCGGTTGGCCGAGGCCATACCCGATCTGGTCGTGCTGGACGTGATGATGCCGGGCGAGGACGGGTTGTCGATCTGTCGACGGCTGCAGGGACGGGCGCCGGTGCTGATGCTGAGCGCCATGGGCGAGACCACCGACCGCATCGTCGGGCTGGAGGTCGGGGCCGCCGACTATCTGCCCAAGCCGTTCGAGCCGCGCGAGCTCCTAGCCCGCATCCGCGCCGTGTTGCGTCGCCCGACCCTTCTGGACGAGGCGACGGATCGGCCGCTGATCTTCGAGGGTTGGACGCTGGAGGTCGAGGCGCGGCGCCTGACCGATCCGGCGGGGGCGCCGGTCGAGCTGACAGGGGGCGAGTTCGCCCTGCTGCTGACCTTCCTGCGATCGTCTGGGCGCATCCTCAGCCGCGATCAGATTCTGGAGAACACCCACGGGCCGCTGGCCGAGAATTTCGACCGAGCGGTCGATCTGGCGGTCAGCCGCCTGCGGCGCAAGTTGGACCGGCCGGGACAGGCGCCGTTGATCGAGACGGTGCGCGGGGCGGGCTATCGCTTCCGAACGCCGGTGCGGGGATGAGCATCCGCAGCCTGTCCATTCGCACCTTGGCGGCGGGCTTCACCGTCGCGGCTATCCTGCTGAGTCTGACGGTCGCCTTCGTCATCGCCCTGGCCTTTCCCGCCCCGCCGCCTGCGCGGGTGACGCTGGCCGAGGCCGAGGCGGCTGTGACGGGAGACGCGGAGACCGGCTGGCGGCGTCGCGTCGTCGCCGCGCCGCCGTTCAAGGCGGCGCACGAGGGGCAGGCCCTGGTGGCTCAGGCCGGGCTGGCGGTGCTGCTGGACGCTGAGGTGCGGGTGCGGCCGTCGAGCCCCGAGCGCGCCCCGGCGGGCGGGCCGCCCGCGCCGTCAGGACCGCCGTCCGAGAGGTTGAAGGCCCTGCTGGCGGGCATGGCCCTGTCGCCGGGAATAAGCTTTGCGCCCTTTGAGGCGGCGGCGCGTCAGGCGGACGGGCGCTGGGTCGTGGCGACGCCGCCGTCGCCTTGGCTGACGCCGCAGCGCCTGCGCATGGCGCTGGCCTTCCTGATCGCCGCCGCTGTCCTGATGCCGCTGGCCTTGTGGGGCGCCGGACGGTTGACTGCGCCGTTTCAACGCCTGGCCGAGGCGGCGCGGGGGGACCGTCGTGCGGCGGCCTTCGTCGGCGGTCCGCGCGAGGCGCAGGACGCCGCGCAGGCGCTGGACGCCATGCGAGAGCGTCTGGGCGAGGCGCTGAAAGAGCGCACCGCCATCATGGCCGCCGTCGCCCATGACCTGCGCACGCCGCTGACCGGCCTGCGTCTGAGGGTCGAGGGGCTGGCGGCCGCGCCGCGCGAGGCGGCGGCGGCCGACATCGCGCGCATGGAGCGGCTGATCGCCCAACTGCTGACCTATGTGCGGGGCGAGGATGCGCCGTGGACCGTCGAGCCTGTCGACCTGGCGGATCTGGCGCACGAGGTCGTAGCGCGGCAGGTCGCGATGGGGCGGGCCGTGAGGCTGACGGCGGACGCAGAGCATCTGGTCAACGGCGATCGGGACCAACTGGACCGGGCGCTGTCCAATCTGATCGACAACGCCGTCCTGTATGGCGATCGGGCCGAGGTCGCCGTGACGTCCGAGAAGGGCGCGGTCGTCTGCATCATCGACGACTCAGGGCCGGGCCTGCCGCCAGATCAGCTGGAAGCGGTGTTCTCGCCTTTTCACAGGCTGGAGGCGTCGCGCAGCCGCGCCACGGGCGGGGCGGGGTTGGGCCTGGCGATCAGCCGTTCGATCATCGAGCGCAGCGGCGGCGGCGTGGCTCTGAACAATCGCCCCGAGGGCGGATTGCGGGCGACGGTGCGCCTGCCGCGGGCGGCGCCCGCCCTGTCGGATCAGGGCGGGGCCTGAGGACTCACCAGGCGCCGATCTTCTCGGCTTCCTTGTGGCTGATGGGGTGTTGGGCGGCCTTGTGGTCTTCCTCGGCGAGGAAGCGGGCGGCTTCCAGCGCGGCCATACAGCCCATGCCAGCGGCGGTCACGGCCTGGCGATAGACGTCGTCGGTGACGTCGCCGGCGGCCCAGACGCCCTCGATGGCGGTCGCCGCCGTGCCCGGCTTGACCCGCAGGTAGCCGCCGGAGTTGGTCTCGAGCTGGCCCTTGAACAGTTCGGACGAGGGGGCGTGGCCGATGGCGATGAAGACGCCGTCGGCGGGGATTTCGCTGATCTCGCCGGTCTTGACGTTCTTCAGGCGCACGCCGGTGACGTTGCGGGCCACGCCGTCGACGACGCCGACGATCTCCTCGACGGCCACGTCCCAGATCACCTTGATCTTGGGGTGGGCGAACAGGCGGTCCTGCAGGATCTTCTCGGCGCGGAACTCGTCGCGGCGGTGAACCACGGTGACGGTCTCGGCGAAGTTGGTCAGGAACAGGGCTTCCTCGACGGCGGTGTTGCCGCCGCCGACGACGACTACCTGCTTGCCGCGATAGAAGAAGCCGTCGCAGGTGGCGCAGGCCGAGACGCCGAAGCCCTGATACTCAGCCTCGGAGTCCAGGCCCAGCCATTTGGCCTGGGCGCCGGTGGAGATGATGACGGTCTCGGCCAGGATCTCGGCGCCCGAGTCCAGCGTCAGGCGGAAGGGGCGTTGGGACAGGTCGGCCTGGGTGACGATGTCGTGGATGACCTCCGTGCCGACGTGCTCGGCCTGGGCCTGCATCTGCTGCATCAGCCAGGGGCCCTGGATGGTCTCGGCGAAGCCGGGATAGTTCTCTACGTCCGTGGTGATGGTCAGCTGCCCGCCGGGCTGCAGGCCGGCGATGACCACCGGGTTCAGCGACGCGCGGGCGGCGTATATGGCGGCGGTCCAGCCGGCGGGGCCGGAACCGATGATGGCGACGCGGACGGTGCGGGCTGGGGCTTTAGCTTGGGTCATGACTCCTATTTAGGCGCTGATTCCCGATTTCGCGACGCCTGTCGTTCCGTCACGCTGCGTGGAGGGATATGAAACGGGCATGACCGCCGAAACGCCCGCCGCCGCCCAGACCCGAAACCTGCTGCGCCGCCTGCTGGTCGGCGCCCGGCGCGGCGTGGATCACGCCGAGGCGGCCGCCGCCGTCTATGAGAACGGCGGGCTGAGCGGCCGCTATCTGATGATGACGGTGATCTCGGCGGCCATCGCGGCCCTGGGTCTGATGCTGTCGTCGCCGGCGGTGGTGATCGGGGCCATGCTGGTGTCGCCGATGATGGGGCCGATCGTGGCCCTGGGCTTCTCCCTGGCCCTGCTGGACTGGAACGAGCTGAAGCAGTCGCTGACGGCGCTGGGCGTCGGGGTGGGGCTGGCCCTGTTCGTGGCGATCCTGCTGACCCTGCTGTCGCCGCTGAAGGAGCCGACGGCCGAGATCCTGGCCCGCACCCGGCCGAACTTCTTCGACCTGCTGATCGCGGTTTTCTCCGGGATCGCGGGCGCCTATGCGGTGATCCGCCAGCGCGGCGAGACCATCATCGGCGTGGCCATCGCCACCGCACTGATGCCGCCGGTCGCGACGGTGGGCTTCGGCCTGGGGACCGGCGACCTGTCGATCGCGGGGGGCGCCTTCTTCCTGTTCATGACCAACCTGGTGGCCATCGCCCTGGCGGCGACGGTGACGGCGGGCTTCTACGGCTTCCGGCCGCGTCTGCTGGAGCGGCCCAAGCCCTGGCGCGGGGTGGCGGTCATGGTCGTATTCGTTCTGCTGGCCGCGCCCTTGGCCCTGTCGCTGCGCAGCATAGCCCTGGAGAGCCGGGCCACGGCCGAGACCCGGGTGGCGGTCGAGGACATCTTCGCCGGCGCCGAGTCGCGCATCACCCTGCTGGACGCGCGCAGCGAGGGGCGCGGCGTGACGGTCTCGGCCCTGGTCAGCACGCGCAAGCTGGTGGCCGACGCCCAGGCGCGGCTGCAGGAGCGGCTGACGGGCGCCCTGCACGTGCCGGTGTCGGCGACCCTGGACCAAATCGTCGTGGCCGATCCGCAGGCGGCGGCGCGCGCCGTGCAGACCAGCCAGTCGGCGGCCCCTGATCCGGCGGCGGCCCTGCGCAACCGCCTGGCCGAGGCCGTGCCCTTCGCCACCGATGCGGTGATGACCGACGCCGAGGGGCGGCGGGCCATCGTCCTGCTGCGGCCCGATGCGGGGCTGGACCTGGACAGCGCCTATGCGCTGGAGGCGGCCCTGCGGACGCGGTTCGACGGGGTGGACGTGTGGGTGACGCCGCCGGTGCAGGAGCCGAAGGCGGTGGACCTGGGCGACGCCGAGGCGCGCGCCCGCATGGTCTGGGCCCTGGCGCGCTGGCGCGCCGCGCCGGTGGTGAGCCTGTGCCGACCGGCGCCGGGCGCGCCCGCGGCCGAGGGGCGCGAGGCCCAGCCGGACGCCGGACAGGTCTTCCTGGCCGAACTGGCGGCGGCGGGGGTGTCGATCCGTTCCGAGAGCGGGCCGACCTGTCAGCGCGGCGATCAGAACATGGCCCGGCTTTCGCTGGGCTAGCTCGGGTTTTCAACGGGGGGAGACTAGATGAAACAGGTGAACAAGGCGGCGTGGATGCCGGTCGGCATCGGCGCGGGCATCGCGATCGGCGCCGGGATCGGGGCGGCGACCGACAATCTGGCGTTGTGGCTGGCGCTGGGCGTGGCCATCGGTTCGGGTCTGGGCGTGGCCCTGATGGGGCTGAGCGGCGTCAAGCGAGCGGACAAGAAGACTGAAGAGGCTGCGCCGCTGACGGACGCCGTTCCCTGCGTGAACAGCCACCACAGCGACGGTTCCGACGGCGGCGGCGACGGCGGCGGGGACTAGGCGCGGCGCGTCGCCGCCAGCACGGCGCGGGCGGCGCGCTCGGTCTCGTTCAGCGGCTCATAGGCCCAGGGCGCCAGCGACCCGTCGAAGGGTCGGGCGGCGCCGCGCGCCTGAAGGTCGGCGTGCAGGCGGGCGAACTTGCCCGGCGCCTTCTTCGCGACCATCGGCAGGATGTGGACGGGCTTGCCGGTCGAGGCGGCCTCGGTCGCCATGTTGGCGCTGTCCTCGGTGACGAGGATGTGGTCGGCGCCGTCCAGCATGGCGAACAGGGGGTTGTCGCCCGCGCCGTCCCAGATCCAGCCGGGCAGGGCCGACAGGCGCTCGGTCATCGCCGCCTTGGCCGCTTCGGGCGTGCGGCGCGAATAGGTCAGCAGCAGGGCGCCGTTCGCGGCCGATACGGCCTCGGCGATCCGCTCGGCCAGTTCGGCGGCGTGGGCGGGCGGCAGGTCGAAGGCGGCGGACGCGCCGCCGACCATCACCGCCACGCGCGGATGGGGCAGGGGGGCGATGCGGGCGGCGAAGGCGGGCGCGGCCTCGGCCAGTTTTTCACGGGTGATGCGATGAGGGCTGCCGGTGATCGACAGGACGTTGGGGCCGCTCAACCCGTCGTGGGCGGGGGCGACGATCAGGTCGTAGCGGTCGTTGCGCCAGCGCGGATCCTGGGTCTGGACGACGAAGGTCTGGCCGCCGCTCCAGTCGCGCACGCGGGCCGACAACGGCAGGCTCGCGCGGCCCGTGGCGATCCACAGGTCGGGCCATTCGGTCACGCCGCGCGGATCGAACGAGCCCGGCGCCAGCATGGCGGGGGTCTTCAGCGCCGACGGCCAGCGGTCGAAGGCGGGACGCCAACGGACGGTCTTTATGGCGATATCGGCGGGAGTCAGGCGGGCGACGGCCTCGGCCAGACCCAGGGCCTGGTTCTGGATGCCGGTGCGGCCGTCGGACACGACCCAGATGGAAAGAGGGCGCGCGGCCAAGCCGCGCGCCCTGCCTTCAGCCTCGATGTCGGCGGAGGTTACTTCCACTCGACCTTGAGGATCTCATAGGCCTTCACGCCGCCGGGCGTGTTGACCTCGACCACGTCGCCGACCTCTTTCGAGATCAGGGCGCGGGCGATCGGCGAGGCGATGGAGATCTTGCCCAGCTTCACGTCGGCTTCGTGTTCGCCGACGATCTGATAGACGCCTTCTTCCTCGGTGTCCTCGTCCACGAAGGTGACGGTGGCGCCGAACTTGACCTGGTCGCCCGAAAGCTTGGACACGTCGATCACCTGGGCGCGCGACAGCTTGTCCTCGATCTCGGCGATCGAGCCTTCGATCCAGCCCTGGCGCTCCTTGGCGGCGTGGTATTCGGCGTTTTCAGACAGATCGCCATGTTCGCGGGCTTCCGCGATGGCGGCGATCACGCTGGGTCGTTCCACCGACTTCAATTGCTTGAGTTGATCGTCGAGGGAGCGATATCCCTCGGCCGTCATCGGCACTTTTTCCATTGTGTCGTGAGTTTCTTGCTACGCCCGAAGACAGGTGAGAGACGTTCCGGTACCGCTGCGGCCACGGGGGCGTTGCGTGACCGGGCAAGGAAGTTAGGGCGCCCGACGCCCAAACTCAAGATGGCGAAACGGCGCCATGCCGCGCGACGCAAGCGCGCAGCCGTGTTTCGGCGGTTTTCCTACGGCCCGGAAGGCGGCGCGGGCGGGGATGACGGCCCGCGAGCCTTGCTGAAGGCGCGCCGCAGGGCGCTCCAGGCGATGAAGCCCAGGGCGGCGACGGCCAGAAGCATGAAGACGCCCGATACGACCGCGACGCCCGCGGCGATGAAGGCGATGACGAGACAGACGGCCGCGAACAGGGCGGCGATGACCTGGATGACGGACAGACGCATGAAGGTGTTAACGCCGTCGGCCGATCCGGGTTTCCTCGGCGGGGCGCCGCGCCGTCAGCGGCGCCGTCCGCTCCAGCGCTGACGCCGGTGCGGCGCGCGGACGCCCGCTCGGCCCGTCCCGGCGCTCTGGACCGGCGCGCGGCGGCTTTTCCACAGCCGCCAGGCCAGGGTCGCCAGGGCGATCTTGCCCGCGTGGCGGGCGGCCATGCTGCGGCCCCGGCGGGACAGCAGCAGGCCGCCCAGCAGGGTGGAAAGGCGGGGCAGGGGCATCGGCGGCGTCTCCTTGGGAAGCGGAACCTGCCTGAAGAACGGCCGCGACGCCGCCGGGTTCAGCGCCCCTCGCCTAACGCTTGGGCATCAGGGCCTCGGCGGCCAGGACCGAGCCTTCGACGCCCAGGGTGACGGCGGGTTCGGGCGTGATGCGGAACAGGGGCGAGTGGTGGCCGGGGGCGTCGTCCACCTGTGCGGGCGGGGTGCCGCCGACGCTGAAGTAGACGCCCTTCACCCCGCTTTCGGGGGTGACGAAATAGGCGAAGTCCTCGGCGCCCATGCCGCCGCGCGGCTTGTCGATCAGGATGTCGTCGCCCAGACCAGCGGTCAGGGCGGCGCGCACGCGGGCGGCGGTCTCGGCGTCGTTGATGGTCGGCGGGGTGTTTTCAAGGGGCGAGCGCACCACGGTCGGCAGCTTGTCGTCGGGCACGCCCAGGGCCAGGGCCGTGTTGCGGGCGATGCGGTCGATGCCGTCCAGCAGCTGGGCGCGCACCTCGGGGCTGTCGGCGCGGACGGTCAGTTGCAGGTCCACGCGGTCGGAGATGATGTTGTGCTTGACGCCGCCCTTGATGGCCCCGACCGTGACCACGGCGCCCTCCAGCGGATTGGTCTCGCGGCTGCGCAGGGACTGCAGCGCCACCACGATGTGCGAGGCGACCAGGATGGGATCGACCCCCATGTGCGGCGAGGCGCCGTGCGTGCCGACGCCGTGGACGGCGATGTCCACGCTGTCCGAGCTGGAGGAGGTGATGCCCAGCGGCGCCTCGATCTTGCCGGTCGGGGTGTCGGCCGAGACGTGGAAGGCCAGGGCGTAGTCCGGCTTGGGGAAGCGGGAATAGAGGCCGTCCTCGACCATGGCGCGGGCGCCGAAGATGCGCTCCTCGGCCGGCTGGGCGATCAGGACCAGCGTGCCGGACCAGTTGGCCTTGCGCGCCTGCATCTGGCGCGCCGTGCCGACCAGGGCGGTGATGTGCACGTCATGGCCGCAGGCGTGCATGACAGGCTTCTCCACGCCGTCGCTGTCGACCTGGCGGGCGGTGGAGGCGTTGGCGAGGCCCGACTTCTCCTCGACCGGCAGGCCGTCCATGTCGGCGCGGATCATGACCGTCGGGCCGGGGCCGTTGCGCAGGACGGCGACCACGCCCGTGCCGCCGACGCCGGTGGTGACGTCATAGCCCAGGGCGCGCAGCTCCTGCGCCATGCGGGCGGCGGTCTGGACTTCGAGGCCCGACAGTTCGGGGTTGCGGTGGAAGTGGTCGAACAGGCTGGCCAGGTTGGCGTCGTAGTCCGCCTGGACCGCCGCCTTCAGTCCGGCATCGCTGCCGGCGCCTTGGGCCAAGCTGGGCCCCGCGCTCCCCGCCAGAACCGTCGCCAGAACGGCCGTGATCATCGCCTTTTTCATGATGCCCCCCTTGATCTCTGCAGCGAGCTTATGCCTTTCGCGGGGGGCGGCAAGGGGTCAGCGGGCTTTCCAGATGAAGAGAGCGGCGGCGGTCAGCAGAACCAGGACATAGAGACTGAAGATTAGACCTAGCTAGGTCGCGAAGGGCTGCTTGCGCGTCTTGTGACGTAGGATGCGCTGACCCAGCCAGGCGCCTAGGCCATAGGCGACGGCCAGAAGCAGGCTGCGTTCGGACATACGTCGGCGTCCTGCCCGCGCCTGTTCCTTGTCGAACCAGAACAGGCTGAAGGCGATCAAATTGCCCGTCAGCAGGAGCAGAAGGATTAGGTCGATGCGAGGCATGGGCTACTGCGAGACGCTGACAAGAAGCGGCGTGAAGCCGCTTAATGACATGCCCCAGTTCACGTCGGTGCGGACGAGGATGATGTCGGGTCCGGCGAAGGCGACGCGCAGGTCGGACCAGGGGGCGAGTTCGGGGAGAGTCTCAGAGACGACTGAGCCATCCCATTGGCCGCGAAACAGCTTTCCGGCGCTGACGGCGGACCAGCCTTCGGCGCTCGAGGTCAACCCGAAGAAGGGCCAGGTGGAGATACCGGCGCCGAGCGCGTCGGCCGGTAGCGGCACAGCTTGTGAATAAACCACTTCGACCTTGGCGCCGCAGACGCGAAGGATGCGCCCATGGGCCAGGAAGTGAGACAGGCCGACGGAGGCCAACAGGCAGTCGCTGGATCGGTCCGAGACCAACCCCGTCACCGGGTCGCATTCAGCCCCCAGCGGCCCCTTGCAGGTCTCGCCGTCGATACGACGAATGTCGTCGATCCGGCCCGTCTCAATATCGACGGCTTGAAGGCCGCCCCCCCATTCGCCCCGATTATAGCCGAGATAGATACGCCCGCCGACGGCCAGGGCATCGGTCTGGGGTGCGAAAGTTAATCGCCCGAGAAGGGATTTGATGACCCAGGCGCCATCTTTCCAGATCGCCAATTCATCAGCGCTCAGCACCATTGTTTGGTTATCGGATAGAAGCAGGACGCCGCGACTGGGAGTGGTGAGCTCAAGCGGGGCAGTCAAATGCGCGCCGGATAAAAGATCGGTGACCAGAACAGCGCCGGGACGCTGCGCCGGAACGAGGGCAGCGAGCACGTCGTTGTTTAGAGACATATCCTGTACGCCGCTGGCGGCGAGCGGGCGACGATTTCCAGTCGCGCGATCGTACTCCATCACTACGCCCTTGTCGTCGCGCAGCCAGAGATAGCCCGGTGTCGCCGCGCCTTCGATGACGCGCGTTCCTAGACGGACATTGTCCTTTACAGGCTCCTGCCGGGCGTTGGCTGGGGCGCAAGCAGAAAATGCCAGCACGACGAGGGCTAACCCAAACAGGCATTGGCGCATCGGGCAAAGTCTCTTCTAGAAAACCTTGTTCGATAGTATCGGCGTTTTGTGCTCGAACAACCACGAAAATGCCCCGGCGTTGGGACGCCGGGGCTGATCTCAGGATCGATCTCAGGGCTGGGCCTGATCTCAGTTGTAGGACTGGATCGGGCGGACATCCATTTCGCCGTGGCGGACGGCGGCGATGGCCTGGGCGGCGGCAAGCGAGCCGGACGCCGTGGTGTAGTAGGGGATCTTCATCATCAGCGCCGTGCGGCGGATCGAGAAGCTGTCGGCCAGGGCCTGCTTGCCGTCCGTGGTGTTGAAGACCAGCTGGACCTCGCCGTTCTTCATGGCGTCGACGATGTTCGGACGGCCTTCCAGCACCTTCTTGACCAGACCGACCTCAAGGCCCTGTTCGATCAGATAGGCGTGGGTGCCGCCGGTGGCGATGACCGAGAAGCCTTGCGCCAGCAGGGTCTTCACCGCCTCGACGATGAAGGGCTTGTCGGCGTCGCGCACCGAGACGAAGGCTGTGCCCTCGGTCGGCAGGATGGTGCCGCCGCCGGTCTGGGACTTGGCGAAGGCGCGGGCGAAGGCGGGGGCCAGATCGGCCTCGCCCTCACGCTTCCAGTCCAGACCCATGACCTCGCCGGTCGAGCGCATTTCCGGACCCAGGATGGTGTCGACCCCGGCGAAGCGGGCGAACGGGAAGACGGCTTCCTTGACCGCGATGTGGTCCAGATCCTTGTCCACCAGGCCGAAGGAGGACAGCGGAACCCCGGCCATGACCTTGGCGGCGATGGCGGCGACCGGCTGGCCGATGGTCTTGGCGACGAAGGGCGCTGTGCGGCTGGCGCGCGGGTTCACTTCGAGGACGAAGATGCGCGGGTTCTCGCTGTGCGGCTCCTCGATGGCGAACTGCACGTTCATCAGGCCGCGCACCTTCAGCGCCTTGGCCATGGCGGTGGTCTGGCGCTTCAGCTCGGCCACCGTCTCGGGGCGCAGGGAGAAGGGCGGCATGGAGCAGGCGCTGTCGCCCGAGTGGACGCCGGCTTCTTCAATATGCTCCAGCACGCCGGCGACGAAGACGGTCTCGTCGTCGCACAGGGCGTCGACGTCCACCTCGGTGGCGCGGTTCAGATAGTGGTCGATCAGCACGGGATCGTCGCCCGAGACGCGCATGGCCTCGCCGACGTAGCGGTCCAGACCCTCGCGGTCGTGGACGATCATCATGCCGCGGCCGCCCAGCACGTAAGACGGGCGCAGGACGACCGGATAGCCGACCTCCTCGGCCTTGATCGCGGCTTCCTCGGCCGAGCGGGCCAGGGCGTTGGGCGGCTGTTGCAGGCCGATGGCCTGAAGCATCTGCTGGAAGCGTTCGCGGTCCTCGGCCAGGTCGATGCTGTCGACGCTGGTGCCCAGGATCGGCACGCCGTCTTCCTGCAGCGCATGGGCCAGCTTCAGCGGAGTCTGGCCGCCGAACTGGACGACGACGCCGATCAGTTCGCCCTTGGAGCGTTCGACGTCGATCAGCTCCAGCACGTCTTCGGCCGTCAACGGCTCGAAATAGAGGCGGTCGGAGGTGTCGTAGTCGGTCGAGACCGTCTCGGGGTTGCAGTTGACCATGATGCTCTCGACGTCGATGTCGTCGAAGGCGAAGGCCGCGTGGCAGCAGCAGTAGTCGAACTCAATGCCCTGACCGATGCGGTTCGGACCGCCGCCGAGGATGACGGCCTTCTTGCGATCCGACACCTCGGCCTCGCAGGCCGGAACCTGACCGAGCGCGCCGGTCTCATAGGTCGAATACATATAGGCGGTGGCGCTGGCGAACTCGGCGGCGCAGGTGTCGATGCGCTTGAACACCGGGCGCACGTCAAGGGCGCGGCGGGCCTTGCGGACCTCGCCCTCGGTCTTGCCGGTCAGGGCGCCCAGACGGGCGTCGGAGAAGCCCTTGGCCTTCAGCTTGCGGAAGTCGGTCGCGTCGGTCGGCAGGCCCTGAACGCGGACGTGGCCTTCGGTGCGGATCAGGTCGGCGATCTGGCGCAGGAACCACGGCTCATAGGCGCAGGCGGCCTGCACTTCTTCCACGGTCAGGCCGTGGCGGAAGGCCTGGGCGATGACGCGAATGCGGTCCGGCGTCGGCAGGCCCAGGGCGCGGATGACGGCGGCCTTGATCGCGGCGTCGTCCTCGGCGCCGGCCACGCCGTCGATCTCGATGTCGTCGAAGCCGTTGAGGCCCGTTTCCAGACCGCGCAGGGCCTTCTGCATGGATTCCTGGAAGGTGCGGCCGATGGCCATGACCTCGCCGACCGACTTCATCGCCGTGGTCAGCGACGGCTCGGAGCCCGGATATTTTTCGAAGGCGAAGCGCGGAATCTTGGTGACGACATAGTCGATGGCCGGCTCGAAGCTGGCCGGGGTGACCATGGTGATGTCGTTCTTCAGCTCGTCCAGGGTGTAGCCGACGGCCAGTTTGGCGGCGATCTTGGCGATCGGGAAGCCGGTGGCCTTGGACGCCAGGGCCGAGGAGCGCGACACGCGCGGGTTCATCTCGATGACGACCAGACGGCCGTCCCTGGGGTTGACCGCGAACTGGACGTTCGAGCCGCCCGTCTCGACCCCGATCTCGCGCAGAACGGCGATCGAGGCCGCGCGCATCATCTGATATTCCTTGTCCGTCAGAGTCATGGCCGGGGCGACGGTGATGCTGTCGCCGGTATGGACGCCCATCGGGTCGATGTTCTCGATCGAGCAGATGATGATGCAGTTGTCCGCATGATCGCGGACGACCTCCATCTCATATTCCTTCCAGCCCAGCACCGACTCTTCGATCAGCACTTCGGTGGTCGGCGACAGGTCCAGGCCGCGCTCCACGATCTCGTGGAATTCCTCGACGTTGTAGGCGATGCCGCCGCCGGTACCGGCGAGCGTGAACGACGGACGGATGATGGCGGGCAGGCCCACGAAGGCCAGGGCGTCGTCGGCTTCTTCAATGTGGTGGATGGCGCGCGAGCGGGGCGATTCCAAACCCAGCTTGTCCATCGCGTCGCGGAACTTCTGACGGTCCTCGGCCTTGTCGATGACCTCGGCCTTGGCGCCGATCATCTCGACGCCGTGACGGGCCAGGGCGCCCGAGGCGTTCAAGGCCAGGGCGGTGTTCAGCGCCGTCTGGCCGCCCATGGTGGGCAGCAGGGCGTCCGGCTTCTCCTTGGCGATGATCTTCTCGACCATCTCGGGCGTGATCGGCTCGATATAGGTGGCGTCGGCCACCTCCGGGTCGGTCATGATGGTGGCCGGGTTCGAGTTGACCAGGATGACCCGGTAGCCCTCGGCCTTCAGCGCCTTACAGGCCTGAACGCCGGAATAGTCGAACTCACACGCCTGGCCGATGACGATCGGACCGGCGCCGATGATCAGGATGGACTTGATGTCTGTGCGCTTGGGCATCGGCGTCTACTCAGTTCGTCACGACCGCGCACTCCCAGCCGTCGTAGTCGAGCTGGAAGGCCGCGGCCCAGGTTTGCATCATGGCCGACACAGGCGAAAACGACGCCTCGTCGACCGGCATGGTGGTCTCCAGGACGGTCATGTCGCCCTGGCCCCGCGTCAGGAAGCCCGCACGGCGGGCCACCTCGCACAGGTCGCCGTGCGCCTCTTCCTCGCCGTAGAAGTAGAACAGCGTATGGCGCGGGGTGATCCCGCTGTCGCCCTGCTCTGCGAGCGCGGCGCGCACCATGGCGTCCTTTTCTTCATGGCAGGTCAGGGCGGCGGTCTCCACGCGCGCAGACGGACGGGCGCGAGCGCGCTCGCGGCCGATCCGTTCGGGTTGTCGGTTAAGCGGCCCGTTTAGAGAGGGAGGGGCCGGGGGGCAAGGGCCAGAATGGGGCGGGCGCGATTTCTTGGGGAGCCCGCCCCGCCGACTCCTATTTGTCGTCGATCGCGGCGATCCAGTCGGGCAGTTCGGCGATGCGGCTGAGGCTGACGTAGCGGGGGTTGCCCTCCGGCGCGTCGGCCAGTTCGTGGGCCCAGGTGATGTGGTAGGGGATGTGCGCCGCCCAGGCGCCGGCTTCGATGGCGGGCAGGACGTCGGACTTCATGGAGTTGCCGGCCATCACCGCCTCGGCCGCGCCCGAGCCGTGGCGGGCGAAGACGCGGTCATAGGTCGAGCAGTCCTTCTCCGACACGATCTCGACGGCGGCGAACAGCTCGCCCAGGCCCGAGGCCGCCAGCTTGCGCTCCTGGTCCATCAGGTCGCCCTTGGTCACGAGGACCAGACGGTAGTTCTCGGCCAGTTCGGCCAGGGTTTCGTCGACGCCGGGCAGGGTCTCAACCGGGTGGACCAGCATCTCGCGACCGGCGGCCAGGATCTCGCGCACGATGTGGGGCGGGGCCGAGCCGTCGCACAGCTCCATCGCCGTCTCCAGCATCGACAGGGTGAAGCCCTTCACGCCGTAGCCGTAGAGCCGAAGGTTGCGCCGCTCGACCTGGGCCAGGCGGTCCATCATCACCGGCTCTTCGGCGTGGTCGGCCAGCAGTTCGGCGAACCGCTTCTGGCTCAGGCGGAAGATGGTCTCATTGTGCCAGAGGGTGTCGTCGGCATCGAGGCCGACCGTGGTGACGGGCATGGGCGAACTCCAGAACTTCTGGCCGGGGCATTAGCATGGTTCATGTCCCCGCTCATCCCGACGTCCGCCGGAATGAGCGGGGGGAAGGCGGCGGTGTGGGAAGAATCTTCATGGCGACGGCTGCGACATTTCGGTCTATGCGGCGGACATGAGCCAAGTCGACATCCTGCCTGAACCCTCGCGCCGCATAGGCTGGGGCCTGGCCGCCCTGGTGGTGGCGGGGAACATGATCGGATCGGGCGTCTACCTGTTGCCCGCCACCCTGGCGCCGACCGGAAGCTCGAGCGTCATCGGCTGGCTCGTCTGCGGCGTCGGGGCCGTAACCCTGGCGCTGGTGTTCGGCGGTCTGGGGCGGATGCAGCCGGAGGCGGACGGTCTGTCAGACTTCGCCCGGCGCGGGCTGGGACGGTTTCTGGGCTATCAGACGGGGCTGGCCTATTGGGCCGCCTGCCTGACCGGCAACGTCGCCGTGGCGGTGGCGGGGACCGGCTATCTGGCCTTCTTCTTCCCGGCGCTGAAGGAGCCGATGTGGGGGGCGCTCAGCAATCTGGCGCTGATCTGGCTGACCACGGCGGCCTATGCGGCCGGGTCGAAGACAGCGGCGCGGTTCGGGGCGATCACCCTGGTGCTGGGGCTGATCCCGATCGGCCTGGCCATCATCGCCGGCGTCATCGCCTTCAGCGGCGAGACCTTCGTCGCCTCGTGGAGCCCGGCGGGCGAGCCGCTGATGAAGACGGTTCCGGCCTCGCTGGCCGTCATCTTCTGGGCCTTCCTGGGCGTTGAGAGCGCGGCGGCCCTGTCCAGCCAGGTCAAGAATCCGGCGACCGACGTGGGCCGCGCCTCGCTGGGCGGAGTGCTGCTGGCCTTCGTCGTCTATGTGGCGGCCAGCGTGGCCGTGTTCGGCGTCATCCCGGCCGATGTCCTGGCCCACTCCACCAGCCCCTACGCCGATCTGGTGGCGCGGGTGATGGGCGCATCCGTGGCCGGTCTGGTGGCGGCCTGTGCGGTCATCAAGGCGACCGGCACGATCGCGGGCTGGACCATGATGGGGGGCGAGACGGCCCGCGCCTCGGCCGAGGCGGGCTGGCTGCCGCGCTGGTTCGGCGGGGCGCAGAAGGGCAAGACGCCCCTGTCCAACCCCCTGATCAACGGCGTCATCATGAGCGCCATGGTGATCGCCAGCGCCCAGCCGACCCTGGGCCAGCAGTTCGGCGTGCTGATCGGCGTGACCTCGGTGCTGACGCTATGCCTCTACGCCCTGTGTTCGGTGACGCTGTGGAAGCTGACGACCAGGCCGGGCTGGCGTCTGCTGGCCGTCGGCGGGGCGGTGTTCTCGGCCTTTGCGGTCGCGGCGGCGGCGGGAGGCTACATCTGGCCCAGCGTCGGCTTTTTCGCCGTGACAAGCCTGGCCTGGCTGTGGGTTCGCAAGCGACAGGGACGCGCGCAGGGCGCATAGTCGAAAGCCTGTGTTGACACGCCCCCTTCATCTCTTTAGCGACGCCGCCGTTTGTCCGCCCGTATTCACTGCTAGGAGCCCTGCGCCATGACGACTCAAATCCTGTCCGGCGCCACCGGCGTCCTCGTGCTCGCAGATGGAACGGTCCTGTCGGGGATCGGCGTCGGGGCGACCGGCTCGGCCCTGGGCGAAGTGGTCTTCAACACCTCGATGACGGGCTATCAGGAAATCCTGACCGACCCGTCCTACATGAGCCAGATCCTGGCCTTCACCTTCCCGCACATCGGCAACGTCGGCGTGAACCTGGAGGATGTCGAGCAGATCGGCGAGGCGCCCGAGCGCGCGGCGCGCGGCGTCATCCTGCGCGACGTGCCGACCGATCCGGCCAACTGGCGCGCCACGGGCGGGCTGGACGCCTGGATGAAGTCGCGCGGCGTCATCGGCCTGGCGGGCGTCGACACCCGCGCCCTGACCCAGCTGATCCGCGAGAAGGGCGCGCCGCACGCCGTCATCGCCCACGCCCCCGACGGCAAGTTCGACCTGGAGGCTCTGACGGCCCAGGCGCGCGACTGGAAGGGTCTGGTCGGTCTGGACCTGGCCAAGGACGCCTCGACCACTCAGGCGTTCGAATGGACCGAGGGCGCCTGGGAATGGCCGACCGGCTACGCCCAGCCCGAGGCCGGCGACAAGTCGGTGGTGGTTGTCGACTACGGCGTGAAGCGCAACATCCTGCGCGCCCTGGCCTCGACCGGGGTGAAGATCACCGTGGTCCCCGCCTCGACCACGGCGGAGGACATCCTGGCGCGCAATCCCGACGGCGTGGTCCTGTCGAACGGTCCGGGCGATCCGGCCGCGACCGGCGAATACGCCGTGCCCGAGATCCGCAAGCTGCTGGACAGCGGCAAGCCGCTGATGGGCATCTGCCTGGGCCACCAGATGCTGGCCATCGCGCTCGGCGCCAAGACGCTGAAGATGGAGCAGGGCCACCACGGCGCCAACCACCCGGTCAAGGATCTGACCACGGGCAAGGTCGAGATCGTGTCGATGAACCACGAGTTCTCGGTCGACCGCGACAGCCTGCCCGAGGCCGTGGTTGAAACCCATGTGTCGCTGTTCGACGGCACCAACTGCGGGATTGCGCTGAAGGATAAACCCGTGTTCAGCGTGCAGCATCACCCGGAGGCCTCGTCGGGTCCGACCGACAGCCTCTATCTGTTCAAGCGTTTCGTGGATTCCATGAGGGCGTAAATGGGGGCTCCCGCAGCGAAGTCCGCTTATCTCGGCTGGGTTTCTGCTGCGATCGCGGGGGAGAGGGGGGCTTCTCCAGCCATTGCGGCGGCCGAACACGATCTGATCCTGGGCTACGCCACGGGGTATGAGGCAGCCGACGTGGCGGTCTTCGTGCGCTCGCTGCGCGCGGTCTACGCCGGGCCGGTGGTGCTGGTGACGGATCAGGAGCCTGCGCTTCTGACCTTTCTGGCCGAGCACGACGTGGCGTCGGTCCCGCCCGCCCGCTTGCCCGACGGCGCCTGGCGGCCGCACCCGGTGATGCAGCGGTTCGCCGCCTTCGACAGGCTGATGAGCGAGCGGCCCTGGGCGCGCAGCGTGCTGATGACCGATGTGCGCGACGTGGTCTTCCAGGCGCCGCCGTTCGACCCGCCGCCGCTGAAGCCTGAGTTCTTCGTCGAATACGACGGGGGGCTGAAGGGCCACGCCTTCAACATGAAGTATCTGCGCGGCGTCGGTGGCGAGGACGTGGCGCGGGCGCTGGCCGACAAGCCGTGCGTCTGCGTCGGCACGGTGATGGGACCGCGCGAGAGCATGATCCGCTTCTGTCGCACCCTGCTGATGCTGGCGGCCATTCCCCGGTCCGAGATCGGCGGCGCCTTCGGGGCGGATCAGGCGGCCTGCAACATCGCCCTGCATCTGGGGCTGGTCGAGGGTGAGGCGTCGCCAAACTATGGCCGGATCGCCACGATCGGCCTGACCCCGAGCGCGGACCTGTCCCTGGAGGACGGACGGATCGTCAACCCGGACGGAGGGATCAGCGCGATCGTGCACCAGTACGACCGCCACCCGGCCCTGATGGCCGCCATGCACGAACGCTGGGGGCGGGGCTTCGAGGTGCGCGAGCGGCGGCGGGGCAAGAGCCTGTCCGAGCGCGGGCGCAAGCTGAAGGAATCCCTGGCGCGGCGTCTGCCCGAACTGCGCTGAGGCTCAGGGCAGGGGTGCGGCCTCGGCGCGGCGCAGAGCGGCCGCCTTGCCGACGGCGACGCAGGCGGCGTGCAGCCAGTAGTCGGCGTCCTCGTTGCGATTCTCCTGCCGACGCTGCCGGCCGCGCTGCCGCCTCAACGCGGCGTTGGCCAGCAGGCGGGCGTGAAGCGCGCGCGGCTTGAGCGGGGGGACAGCGGGAGAGCCGGGGACGGCGACGGCGTCGGGGCCTTGGGGCTCCACCGCCGGGCGGGCGATGGCGATGAACATGCGAAAACTCATCTGAGAACGGCGTCGGCCACGGTCTGCGGCGGCGCCGTCGGAACGACCTCTGCTTCTCAGAGGCGCTGAAAGAATCCACAGAAGCTGTGGATAGTTCCGCCGTTATACGAAAAATATTGTTCGTAATCAGATGGTTGTCGTCGCAATCTGGTCAATATGGTTAATGAAACCCTAACCGCCGGGCGGGCCGATGACCGCCTTGGGGGCCTGGTCCGTACGACGGCGGAGGCTGGGGCGCGCCTCTGACGGATCGACGCGCCGCTCGAACGCGCGGCCGGCCATGGCCTGGGCCTCGCCCGCCTGGAACAGGGCGGTCATGTGGGCCTGGGTGAAGTCCAGGGTGTTGGCCTCGACCTCATCGGGAATGGCGGCGACCGACAGGGTCATGTTGTGACGGTGCGCGAACTGGGTGACGGCTGTCAGATCCGAACGCTGCAACGCCTTCATCATGGTGTCGAAGCTGCGCGCGGCGATGCTGACCGCCGAGATGCGCGCCACTTCGAAGCGAGGATCCCACTGGCCGTTGATGACGATCCAGATCCGGGCGTCGCCGAGAGGGCGATTGGCCGGGGTGTCAAGCAGCAGGGCCTGCGGCACGACCAGGAAGCTGGACACCGTGCCGCCGTCGACGTGCAGCTCCTGAATGCGGCGGCCCTGATGCTCGACGTCCAGCAGGACGGGCGGGAAGGCGCCGGGGATGCTGGCCGAGGCGATCAGCACATTGACGAACAGCAGGCGCGAGGCCGGGTCGTCGCGCTGGGCGATGGCGCCCATGTCCCAGACGACCTGGGTCTGGGTGTCCAGGCTGGTGGTCGAGACATAGAGGCGGCGGCCCTTGCGGTGTTCGTCGGCAATGGCCGCCAGCAGCTCGGGCGAGATGTTGTTGAGCACCAGATTGGTCAGGGGCTCGGGCTTGAACACGCCGGGCAGCAGCAGGGCGTAGAGGCCGCGCGACTTCAACAGCTGGTCGGTCTGGCCGCTGGTGTAGGCGTGCTCCAGCGCCGGATCGAAACGCCGGCCCGCAAAGACGAAGGGCGCGATCAGGGCGCCGGTCGACACGCCGGTAACCACCTCGAAGTCGGGCCGGTTTCCGGCCTGGCTCCACCCGACGATGACGCCCGCGCCATAGGCCCCATTGGCCCCGCCGCCGGACAGGGCCAGGATGTCGAAGGCTCCGTCGTGGGCGGCGTTTTGGGCGTTGATCGTCTCACGCACGAAGCGGGCGCGCTCGCCCTCGGTGCGGAAGTCATAGCGCCAGGGTGGACTGGCGGCGGCCAGGTCGGCGGCGTCGAAGACCGGACGCGGAATCGTCTGGCAGGCGCCGAGCGTCAGGAAGACGGCGGGCAGCAGCATCAGGATCAGCAGGCGAAGGTGGCGCATGATCGCAAGGACTCCGGCAAGGCTGGCACGACTTAAAGCCCAGTCGTGCGACAGAAGGAAGTCAGGCGGTTGTCCCCGGACTTATCCCCAGGCGGCGTTTTGGCCGGGGGCCGTCGCGGCGGCGCGCGGGCGAGGGCTGGCCTTTGCCCGCCATCGGACGGCATAGGTCAAGCGTGCGATTTGACGAACGGTTCATCGAGGAGCTGAAGGCCCGCCTTCGGCCGTCCGACATCATCGGGCGGACGGTGAAGCTCAAGCGTCAGGGCCGCGAGTTCGTCGGCCTCAGCCCTTTCTCGAAGGAGAAGTCGCCCAGCTTCTTCGTCAATGACGACAAGGGCTTCTTCCACGACTTCAGCTCAGGCAAGCACGGCGACGTCATCAGCTTCCTGCAGGAGACGGAGCGGCTCAGCTTCGTCGAGGCGGTCAGCCGGCTGGCGGGCGAGGCCGGGATGCAGCTGCCCGCCGAAGACCCCCAGGCCGCCGAGCGCGAGCAGAAGCGTCAGGGTCTGGCCGACTGGATAGACCTGGCCCAGAAGTGGTTCGCCGCCAATCTGCGCCGCAACGTCGGCAAGGCGGCGCGCGAATACCTGGAAAAGCGCGGCCTGCCCGAGGACCAGTGGGAGCGCTTTGGTCTCGGCTATGCGCCCAACGACCGCGAGGGGCTGAAGCAGGCGCTGGTTCAGCGCGGGGCGCGGCCGGGCGATCTTGTCGAGGCCGGGCTGCTGATCGCGCCGGAAGGCGGGGGGCAACCCTACGACCGTTTCCGCGACCGGCTGATGTTCCCGATCCTGGACGCGCGCGGGCGCATCGTCAGCTTCGGCGGCCGGGCGATGAACCCGGACGACCGGGCGAAGTATCTGAACGGGCCGGAGACCTCCCTGTTTCACAAGGGAGCGACGCTCTACGGCCTGCCGGAGGCGCGGCGGATCATGGGCGCTGAGAGCCGGGGCGAGCAGGGCATCATCGTCGTAGAAGGCTATATGGACGTCATCGCCTGCCAGCGGGCGGGTCTGCCGGCCGTGGCGCCGATGGGCACGGCCCTGACCGAGGAGCAGATGGAGCGTCTGTGGCGCGTCTCGGCCGAGCCGGTGCTGAGCTTCGACGGCGACGCGGCGGGCCTGCGCGCCGCCTATCGATCGATCGAGCGGGCGCTGCCGCTCTTGAAGCCGGGCAAGTCCTTCCGCTTCGCCCTGCTGGAGGGCGGGCAGGATCCGGACGACATCCTGCGCGATCGCGGGGCGCCCGCCCTGCGTCAGGCGATGGCGACGACGCGGCCCTTCGCCGAGGTGCTGTTCCGCCGCGAGGTCGAGGCCGAACCGCTGGACACGCCCGAACGCAAGGCGGGGCTGAAGGGGCGGCTGCGTCAGGCGGCCAACGCCGTGCAGGACAAGGATCTGGCCGAACAGTATCGGCGCGACCTGTTCGATCGTTTCGACGCCCTGTTCCCGCGTCAGCAACAGCAGCGCCCGCCGCAGTCGGGCGGACGGCCGGGGCCGGGCGGGCGTTGGCGCGGTCCGCCGCCCCTGCAGGGGCAGACGGTGGAGGGGGCGCAGGCCATGCAGGCGCTGTTCCGCTCGGTCGAGCCGATCGCCGCCGCCCTGGCCCACGGCGCCATCGACGACCCGGAGCGGCTGGACGATCACATGGAGGCGGTGGCGCGCTACGGCTTCGGCGATCCGGCCCTGGACGGGCTGGCTCAGGAACTGGTTCGACTGCGTTTCTCGGGCCGGACCCTTGACTCCGCCGCCCTGCGCCGCCATCTGGCCCAATCGGGTCATGATGCCTTGATGCACGAGGTCGAGAAGGCGGCGGCGAAGTCCGGCGCGCCATTCCTGGCTGCAGACAAGCCCCTCGGCGAGGCGAGGATCCGGTGGTCGCAAGCGTTCGACGCTCTGACCCGCGCAGCGGCGTTGGACGAGGCGCTGGCTTCAGCGAAGTCGGAGGCTCATCGGGCCTTCGATAACTCAGCTTTCGCCCTGGTGAAGGCTGAGCGCGATGCTTTGCGGCGAGCCATCAAGACCGGAACGATTTGGGAAGACGCGGCTTCTTCGTAACCAACGAAGTCGTCGGGCGTTGTATTTTCGCCGCAGGGGCCTGATCACCCTCCGTGGCCGTGGAGACAGACTGAATGAGCGCGCAGACCGAGACGCAGGACGCCGAAACCAACGCCGACGGGCCCCTGCTCGATCTCACCGACGCCGGGGTGAAGAAATTCATCCGCCAGGCGAAGACGCGCGGCTATGTGACGATGGAGGAGCTGAACAAGGTTCTGCCGTCCGAAGAAGTCACGCCGGACCAGATCGAAGACATCCTGGCCATGCTGTCGGAGATGGGCGTCAACGTCGTCGAAGCCGAAGAGGACGCCGCCGAGGCGACCGGCACCGACGTGGCCGCCGCCGCCGAGACCTCGGTCGCCGAAGCGCCGGCCAAGGCCGCCTATGACCGCACCGACGATCCGGTGCGGATGTATCTGCGCGAAATGGGCACGGTCGAGCTGCTGAGCCGCGAGGGCGAAATCGCCATCGCCAAGCGCATCGAGGCCGGCCGCGACGCCATGATCTCAGGGCTCTGCGAAAGCGCCCTGACTTTCGAGGCCATCATGGTCTGGCGCGAGGAGCTGGCCAACAACCGCATCCTTCTGCGCGAAGTGATCGACCTGGACGCCACCTACGGCATCCTGAATCCCTCGTCCCTGCCGCACAACCAGCCCGCCCCGGCCCAGCCGACCGGCGAGCCGGACGGCGACGGCGAAGAGGACGACGACGAGGACTTCGACGACGGCGGCGCCATGTCGATCTCGGCCCTGGAGGCTGAGCTGCGCGACGGCGTCATGGAGGTGCTGGACGCCATCGCCGTCGACTTCGGCGAGTTCCGCAAGCTGCAGGACAAGCTGGTCGAGGCGCGCCTGAAAGGCGAAGTCCTGACCGCCAAGGACCAGAAGACCTATGAGGCCCTGACGGCGTCCATCTCGGACCGCCTGAAGACGATGAAGCTGAACAACGCCCGCATCGAGGCGCTGGTCGAACAGCTGTACGCCATCAACAAGCGCCTGATCGGCCAGGAAGGCCGCCTGCTGCGTCTGGCCGACGGCTACGGCATTTCGCGGCCTGAGTTCCTCAAGGCCTATTTCGGCTCGGAGATGGACCCGACCTGGGCCGAGCGCATCAAGGAGATGGGCGTCCGCTGGACCAAGTTCAGCGAGAATGAAGCCGCCCAGATCGATGCGATCCGCACCCAGATCGCCGCTGTCGCCACCGAGGCGGGCGTGCCGATCGACGACTATCGCCGCATCGTGCAGATGGTCCAGAAGGGCGAGCGCGAGGCCCGTCAGGCCAAGAAGGAGATGGTCGAGGCCAACCTGCGCCTGGTGATCTCCATCGCCAAGAAATACACCAATCGCGGCCTGCAGTTCCTGGACCTGATTCAGGAAGGTAACATCGGCCTGATGAAGGCGGTCGACAAGTTCGAGTACCGTCGCGGCTACAAGTTCTCGACCTACGCCACCTGGTGGATCCGTCAGGCGATCACCCGCAGCATTGCTGACCAGGCAAGAACCATCCGCATCCCGGTGCACATGATCGAGACGATCAACAAGATCGTCCGCACCCAGCGCCAGATGCTGCACGAGATCGGCCGCGAGGCGACCCCGGAAGAGCTGGCTGAACGCCTGGCCATGCCGCTGGAGAAGGTCCGCAAGGTGCTGAAGATCGCCAAGGAGCCGATCTCGCTGGAAACCCCGATCGGCGACGAGGAAGACAGCCATCTGGGCGACTTCATCGAGGACAAGAACGCCGTCCTGCCGATCGACGCCGCCATCCAGTCGAACCTGCGCGAGACGACGACCCGCGTGCTGGCTTCGCTGACCCCGCGCGAAGAGCGCGTCCTGCGGATGCGCTTCGGCATCGGCATGAACACCGACCACACCCTGGAAGAGGTCGGCCAGCAGTTCTCGGTCACGCGCGAGCGCATCCGTCAGATCGAGGCCAAGGCCCTACGCAAGCTGAAGCACCCCTCGCGGTCGCGGAAGCTGCGGAGCTTCCTGGACAGCTGATCCAGGAAAAATGATTGGAAAAGGGCGGCTCCGACGGGGCCGCCCTTTCTTTTGACGCGCTCTGCCTCCCGCATCGAGGGGAGGGCCTTGGGCGAGGTTTTACTGCTTCTCGTCGAAGACGGTTTCGAAGCCGCCCCACATCATGCGCTTGCCGTCGAAGGGCATGTCCATGTTCGCCATGGCGGGATCGTCCTGCATCTTGGCCCAGGCGTCGTCGGCGGTCTTCTTGTCGGGCCAGATCAGCCAGGAGAAGACGACGACCTCGCCGTCCTCCAGCTTCACCGACATGGGAAAGCTGGTGACCTTGCCGTCGGGCACGTCCACGCCCCAGTTCTCGACATGGGCCAGGGCGCCGTAGCCCTTGAACAGCGGCCAGGCGACGCGGGCGGACTCGATGTAGCGGTCCTTGTTCTCGGTCTTCACGGGGGTCAGGAAGCCGGTGATGTAGCTCATCTTGGTTCTCCTTCGGAGGTTGGCCCCAATCGCTCGCCGCGCGGCGGCTCGCTGTTTGAGGGCAGGCGGATCGTCGGGGCGGGCGGGGTCGTCGTCTTGGTCGAAAGCGACAGGTCGGACGGCTTAGCTTGGCGGCCTACCCGATCCTGTCAGCAGCGGCCTCGATGGCGGCGATGTCGATCTTGTGCATCGTCATCATGGCCTCGAAGGCGGCCTTGGCGCGGGCCGGCTTGGGATCGTCGTAGAAGGCCATCAGGCGGCGCGGGGTGATCTGCCAGTTCACGCCCCAGCGGTCCTTGCACCAGCCGCAGGCGCTTTCGGCCCCGCCGTTTCCGACGATGGCGTCCCACAGGCGGTCGGTTTCGGCCTGGTCGTCGGTCATGATCATGAACGACACGGCCTCGGTCTGAGGAAAGATCGGGCCGCCGTTCAGGCCGACGTAGCGCCGTCCGGCCAGGGTGAACTCGACGACCAGTTCGGACCCTTCGGGGCTGGACGGATTGTCGGCGGGGCTGGCGACGACGCGGTCGATGCGGCTGTCGGGCAGGCCCAGCGAGACGTAGAACTCGGCCGCCTTCTTCGCCTGGCCGAGGTCGTACCAGATGCAAGGAATGATCTTGTCGCTCATGACGCGCTCTCCTGAGGGCTCAGGGTTTCAGCGACCTGGGCCAGTTGGTCGGCGGCGGCGCCCCAGCCGGGCTCGAAACCCATGTCGCGGTGGGCCTGCATGGCCTTTTCGTCCCAGTGGCGTGCGCGGGCGGTGTAGCGCGTGCCGTCGCCTTCGGGCTCGAAGGTGTCGATGCGGACGAAGTTCATCTCGCCCGGTTGCGGGATCCAGCCCTCGGTGAAGGCGCCGGTCGTCACCAGGCGGCGGCCCGGCTCCACCTCCAGCACCACGCCGCGATACTCATGCCGCTCGCCCTCGGGCGACTGCATGACGACGTCGGCGCGGCCGCCGGGGCGCAGGTCATGGTCGACTGACACCGTGCTCCACGGGCGCGGAGTGAACCATTCGGTCGCGTGCCGGGTCCAGGCCCGCCACACGGTCTCGGGCGAGGCCTTGATGAAGCGGCTGACGCTGAGTTCGTAGAGGTCGCTCATGACTCAGCCCCCGCCGACCTGGGAGGCGAAGGCTTCCGGCCCCTGGGCGGCGGCTTCCGGGTCCATCCACATGACCTCCCAGATGTGGCCGTCGGGATCGGCGTAGCTGCGGCCGTACATGAAGCCGTAGTCCTGTCTGGCGTTGGGATCGGCCTGGCCGCCGGCGGAGGCGGCGCGATCGACCACGGCGTCGACGCCCTCGCGGCTGTCCTCCGACACGCAGATCAGCACCTGGGCCGTCTTCTTCGCGTCCGGAATGGCGCGGTCGGTGAAGGTCGCCCACTTCTCATGCGTCAGCAGCATGGCGTGGATGGTGTCGGAAAAGACCATGCAGGCCGCCGTCTCGTCCGAGAACAGCGGGTTCTTCTTCGCCCCCACCGCCTCATAGAAGGCGACGGAGCGCGGCAGATCGGCGACCGGCAGGTTGATGAAGATCAGCTTGGGCATCGGCGGTGGTCCTCCCTTGCGCGGCCCTCCCTCCCCGGACGGCCTGCCCTATGATGTTGGTCGTTCTGCGCCTTGATGTTATGTTAGTCAACCATGAAGTTAGAAAAAGTAACTACTAAGTTCGAATCCCGATCCCGGCGTTATCACGACGCCTGCGGGGCGGCGCACGGGCTGGACCTGGTGGGCGAGCGGTGGGCCTTGCTGGTCATCAGAGAACTCATGATGGGGCCGCGGCGTTTCAGCGACCTGCGAAAAGACCTGTGCGGCCTGTCGGCCAATGTGCTGACCCAGCGGCTGGAGGGGTTGGAGGCCTCGGGCGTGGTCCGGCGCCGCAAGCTGCCGCCGCCCGCCTCGGTCCAGGTCTATGAGCTGACCGACTGGGGCTATGAGATCGAGCCGGTCTTCATGGTGCTGGGTCGCTGGGCCGCGCGCTCGCCCCAGCACGACCCGACCCTGCCGATCAGCGCCGTCTCCATCATGCAGTCGTTCAAGACCATGTTCGATCCCGCCCGCGCGCAGGGCGCCGAGATGCGGCTGGGCTTTGCGCTGGACGAGGACCGTATGGTGGTAAGCGTGGCGAGCGGCGTCATCGACGCCACGCGCGGCGAGGTCGAGGACTGCGACGTCGTGGTGCGCGCGCCGGCCCAGGTCGTGGCCGCCGCCGTCTACGGCAAGGTTCCGCTGACGGCGCTGGAAGGCGAGGGGGCGATGAGGATCGAGGGCGACCGGGCGGCGTTTGCGCGGTTCATCGACTTCTTCCACCTGCCGGACAAGGCGGGATAGAGGCCTAGACCAGAATATCCAGAAGGGTTCCCGTCATCTCATCCGCCGTTCGGGCGACGGCGGCGTTGGCCGAGAAGTCGCTCCTGGCGCGGATCTGCTCGACCGCCTCGACGGCATAGTCGCCCATCCGGCCTGTGGCGACGCGGCGGGCGCTGTCCTCCAGCCGGGCCGAGGCGGCCTGCATCCCGGCGGAGGCGGTGCTGAGCGGCGAGATCATGGATGATCCTTCGACGGACGGAGGTCTGAACCCGGCCAGCATCGCCCCTGCGTGGTCAACGCCCGATCAACGGACGTGGTGAACGGCGGTCGTTTTTCTAAATGGCGCTGAAGGTCGAGCTGTCGACTGTGACTTCCTCAACCATGCGGACGGATACGCCAAGGCTGCGCTCCTTCAGCAGGTCGCAGAGCGTGTCGCCATCTACCAAGTCGATTGCGGGAGTGCCGTCGCGGGTCGCCTCTCGTCGGGCTTCGCTGGTGAATGTGCCGGTCGTGATGATCAGGCCCTTGTCAGCGCGGCCAACCATAGCGCCCCTGAAGTCGCGGACCGTCGATGCGCCGACGGACCCTTGCCAGCGTTTGCACTGAAAGATGACCTGAAACGACAGTAGGTTCATGCGCAGAACGCCGGTTCCGTCTATGCCGCCATCGCCGGTTTTGCCGGTCACCTCGACGCGGGTGAAGCCGGATTCACGCAAGAGGCGCTGGCAAAGCCGCTCGAACGCGGAAGGCTCCAGCTGGAGCAAGACGGAAAGAAGCTGATCCTTCCAGTCCTCCTGTGCGGCTTCCTGCAGCACCTGGGGCGGGTCGAGCTTTTCCGTGGTCGCGTTCGCACGCTGCGCGGCATAGGCCTTCTGCACCTGTTTGGGGATGGCTGCGATCTCGGACGCCGTCATGGCGGCGCCTGCCGGAGTCAGGCTCCAGACGCCCCTTTGGCTATTGGTTACAGCCCCGCCAAGCTTGAGCCAGCTTCGTGCGAAACCAAGGCGTTGGTCGACGACCAACTGGTTCCATTTGCCGTGCCGGAGATTCAGAATTTCGTCGGAAAGGCCCATGTGCTCGGAAATGTCTTCAAGCATTTCGGCATTGGTCAGCGACCGCCCATGGGCCTTCAGCCGATCAACAATCGGCTGCATGAAGGCTTCAAAAGGAGGCGCATCCGAAAGCGACGGCGTCATCTTCAAGTATTTGGCGATTGTTGATTTTTGAAACGCCTAGATCGATTCGGCCCCACCCCGGCCCTTATTCGTGTATAGGGAGCGCCTTCCCCGACGCCCGGCAGGCTGCGACGCCTCGCCGGGCGCGGCCGTTTAACGGTCGCCTCATCTGAATTTTCAGGCCCTTCATGCCCTTTCCCGCGATCCATCCCGCGCTTGACCGCGCCTTGCTGAACAAGGGCTACGCCGAGCCCACGCCGGTCCAGGCGGCCGTGCTGGAAGGCCATGGCGAGTCGGATCTGCTGGTCTCGGCCCAGACCGGCTCGGGCAAGACGGTGGCCTTTGGTCTGGCGGCGGCGCCGACCCTGCTAGGCGAGGACGAGCGGTTCGGTCAGCCGGACACGCCCCTGATGCTGGCCATCGCCCCGACGCGCGAACTGGCGCTGCAGGTCGCGGCGGAGCTGGAATGGCTCTACGCCGAAGCGGGCGCCAAGATCGTCACCTGCGTCGGCGGCATGGACGCCCGCAAGGAGGCGCGCGCCCTGAACTACGGCGCCCACGTCGTCGTCGGCACGCCGGGCCGCCTGAAGGACCATATCGATCGCGGGGCGCTGGACCTGTCGGCCGCCCGCGTCGTCGTGCTGGATGAAGCCGACGAGATGCTGGACATGGGCTTCCGCGAGGATCTGGAATACATCCTCGACCAGGCGCCGGAAGAGCGCCGCACCCTGCTGTTCTCGGCCACCATCGCCCGCGACATCGCGATCATGGCCAAGCGCTATCAGAAGGACGCGGTGCGCATCGACACCGTCGACCGCAGCCAGCCGCACAACGACATCGAATACCGCGCCCTGCGCATCGCCCCGAACGAGATCGAGCGCGCCGTGGTCAACGTGCTGCGCTATTTCGAGGCGCCGGGCGTGCTGGTCTTCTGCTCGACGCGGGATTCGGTGCGCCATCTTCAGGCCTCGCTGGTCGAGCGCGGCTTCGCCTCGGTCGCCCTGTCGGGCGAGATGGGCCAGCGCGAGCGCAATGAGGCGCTGCAGGCCCTGCGCGACCGCCGCGCCCGCGTCTGCGTCGCCACCGACGTGGCCGCGCGCGGTCTGGACCTGCCCGATCTGGGTCTGGTGATCCACGCCGAACTGCCGATCAACAAGGCGACCATGCTGCACCGTTCGGGCCGCACCGGCCGCGCGGGCAAGAAGGGGATTTCGGTCCTGCTGGTCCCGCACAGCCGCCGCCGCAAGGCCGAGATGCTGCTGGGCTCGGCCGGGGTCGAGGCCGTCTGGTCGGGCGCCCCGACCGCCGATGAAATCCGCGCCCAGGACGAACAGCGCCTGCTGGCCGCGCCCGTCTTCGCCGAGGAAGGCGCGGACGAGGATGCGGGTCTGGTCGAAAAGCTGGTCAAGGAGCGCACGCCGGACGATCTGGCTCGCGCCCTGTTGGTGCTGCTGCGCAAGAACCTGCCCGCGCCGGAAGACCTGACCGATCCGGGCGAGGGCCCGCAGCGCAAGCCGCGCAAGGATCGCGATGCGGCGGGCGGCGACGCCTACGCCCCCGCGCCGTGGCCGGGCGATCGCCTGCAGCCGGACGAAGTCAGCTGGTTCCGCCTGGACATCGGCCGCAACCGCAACGCCGATCCCAAGTGGCTGATCCCGCTGATCTGCCGCATCGGCGGCATCACCAAGCAGCAGATCGGCTCGATCCGCACCTTCCCCGAAGAGACCCGCTTCGAGGTCGCCCTGACTCACGCCGACGCCTTCCGCGCGGCGGCGGCCCAGAGCAAGGAAGAGGCCCGCATCACCCCGTCCGAGGCGCCGACGCCCGGTTCGATGAAGGGCGCCCGCAACCGCAATTTCGAGCGCGACGGCGAGGCCCGCCCCTACGCCAGGAAGCCTTTCCGTCGCGACGAGGACGGCCAGGGCCGCCCCCCGTTCAAGAAGAAGCCGTGGAGCCCGGAGGGCGACGCAGGCCGCAGCGCCGATGGCGAGCGTCCCTTCAAGAAGAAGCCCTATGCGCCCCGCACCGATGCGGCGTCGGGCGAGGGCGGTTTCAGCAAGAAGCCAGGCTTCAAGGACAAGGGCGACAAAAAGCCCTTCACGCCCAAGGCGGGCTTCAAGGGCAAGCCGGACTTCAAGGGCGGCGGCAAGCCCTTCGCCAAGGGGCCGAAGAAGGCGGGCAAGCGCTTCGACTGATCGCTGATCCCTGATTGATGGTCTTTGGCTTGCCCCCGGCGCGATCCGGGGGCAGGCTGGGGCCATGAGCATCGAGCAACCCCAAGGGCGGTACGCCTCGTTCGAGGCCTTCTACCCCTATTACATCCATGAGCACTCCAACCGGACGTGCCGTCGCATCCATGTGGTCGGGACTGGGCTGGTGATCGCGGCCTTTCTGGCCTTCTGCTTCACCCTGAACCCCTGGTGGCTGCTGGCCATGCCGCTGGTCGGCTACGGCTTCGCCTGGGTGGGGCATTTCTTCTTCGAGAAGAACCGGCCCGCGACGTTCAAATATCCGCTGTGGAGCCTGATGGGCGACTTCCGCCTGTTCTTCGAGACGGTCAGCGGCAAGCGGAAGTTCTGAGGCGGTCAGCAGCTTCGGATTTCGCGCAGACGTTTCCCATTATTCGCCGTCATCCTCGGGCTTGACCCGAGGATCGGGTGGTCCGCCTGTGCGACTGGGGCAGGGCGGAGCGCGCCCGGCGCTCGATCCTCGGGTCAAGCCCGAGGATGACGGCAGGTGAGAGTGCGCCGGATCGACGTGGGCAACGAAAAAGGGCGGCCGGATCGAACCGGCCGCCCTTTTTGTCGTCAGGCTGAAAGGCCTCAGTTCGAGGCGGTCTCCCACGCCGGGGGGCAGCCGTCGAAATCGCCCGCGTCGGCGATGGTCAGGGTCTTCATGTTCAGGCTCATGGCGGGGCGCATCGAGGCGCGGCCGTGGCCGGTGTAGAGGTCGATCTTGGCGCCCTTGATCGCGCCGCCGGTGTCGGAGGCGTACCAGTAGCCGTCGTGCACCGTGCCGTCGGCCATCTGCAGGCCGACCGTCTCGCGGATGAACAGCTTGGTGCGGCGCGGGATGACGCGCGGGTCGACCGCGACCGTGCGCATCGGAATCGGGCGGCAGCCCAGGGAATCGTTGCCGGTCGCTCCGCCGCCGCCGGCGTGATAGAGGCGGGCCGAGGCGCGCCAGTCGGGATCGCCGGCCATCAGCTCAAGCTGTTCGGCCGACAGGTCCGCCGTTTCGGCGGAATCGATGGAACCGGGGGCCGTCGCGGCGGCTTCTACGACAGCGGCGTCGCGGGCGACGGCCGTTTCGTAAGGGACAGGCTCTCCGGACCCGGAGAAGGCCATGGTCCACAACATGGCAAGCGCGGCGGCCGTGCTCAACATCGTTCAAACTTCATGCAGCACCGGTCCCGACACGCTCCGGCAGGGCGGTTTCTGACGACGAATTGCGGCGCAATTGTGGCGAATGAGATCAGTCGCTGTATCGGTAGTGGATAAGGCGCAAATGGGGCCAGTCTATCGCCGTCCGGTGTCAGACTATTGTGACTATAGAATATAAGTATTTAGCGATTTTAAGTTCTATACTGTCACAGCCGTCTCCGCCGTTAACGACTTGATCGCGGTCGCTAACACTTTATTGGCAAGAAAAGCTGGCGCCGAAGCCAAGATAACGGCGGCGTGATCGGCGCTGCTGCGGTCGTGAGCGGCGGGTGGAGCGGTGCGCGGGAATGGGATAAGCCGTCGTTTCCCTTTCTGAAATTTCCAACGGCGCCGTCTCATGAACCGACAAGTCAAACGCCTGATGATTTCCGCCGCGGCCCTGGTGCTGGTCGCGGCGCCCGCCGTTCAGGTTGAGGCCTGGGGCAGTTCGGGCCACCGGGTGATCGGCGTGGCGGCCATGCGGGCCCTGCCGGGCGACCTGCCCGCCTTCCTGCGCACGGCCGGGGCCGCGGCTGATGTGGGCGAATATTCGCGCGAGCCCGACCGCTGGAAGGGCGCGGGCCAGCCGCACGATCGCGAGCGCGACACCGCCCACTTCGTCGACATGGACGATGAGGGCCGGGTGATGGACGCGCGCGGCATGACCATGGCCGACCTGCCGCGTCTGAAATCGGAATACGACGCCGCCCTGATCCGCTCGGGTCTGGACGTGGATAAGGCCGGATACCTGCCCTACGCCATCATGGACGCCTGGCAGAATCTGGAGCGCGACTTCGCCTATTGGCGGGTGCTGACCGCCGCCGAGGCGCGCGAGCCGGACCTGGCCAAGCAGGCCTGGTATCGCGCCGACCGCGAGCGCCGCGAGCAGTTGATCCTGCGCGACATCGGGGTGCTGAGCCATTTCGTCGGCGATGCGTCCCAGCCGCACCACACGACCATCCACTTCAACGGCTGGGCGGGCGAGACCAATCCCGAGGGCTTCACCAGGTCGCGCCGCACTCACGGGGATTTCGAGGGCGCCTTCACCAGCCGGACCCTGCGTCTGGATGCGGTCGAGGCGGCCATGGCGCCCATGAACGTCGAAGGCTTTGACCTGCGTGCGCGCACAGCCTTGCACCTGAACGCCACCCTGACGACCGTCATCCCCTTCTATCGGATGGAGAAGGCGGGCGCGTTCAAGGACACGGACCCGCGCGGCGCGGTCTTCGTCAATGAGCGACTGGCGGCCGGGGCGTCGGAACTGCGCGACTTCGTGTCGGCCGCCTGGCGTGTCTCGGCGAACAGCAGCATCGGCTGGCCTGCGGTCAAGGTCGCCGAGGTCGAGGCGGGCCGTGTCGACCCGTGGACCGCGATGGTCGGCGAGGACTGATTCTCCCTTCTCCCCTTGCGGGAGAAGGTGGGCCCGAAGGGCTCGGATGAGGGGTTTCTCTGACCGGGGCCAAAGCCGCGTGATTAGAAAGGTCGCGAGAGCCCTCATCCGTCAGCCCTCGGGACAAGCCCGAGGACTGCTGCCTTCTCCCGCAAGGGGAGAAGGACTATTGAGCGCTCATGACTGAACTCACCCCTCCCGTCGTCGTCCTCGACAAGTCGCAGATGGCCGACAACATCGGCGCGGTCGCCCGCGTTATGGCCAATTTCGGCCTGTCGGAATTGCGGCTGGTCAGCCCGCGCGACGGCTGGCCTCAGGACCGCGCCTGGGCCACGGCGTCCGGCGCCGACTGGGTGCTGGACGGGGTCAAGGTGTTCGACAGCGTGGCCGAGGCCATCGCCGACCTGAACACCGTCTTCGCCACCACCGCCCGCCCGCGCGAGACGCGCCAGCCGGTGCGCACCCCGCGTGAGAGCGCGCGCATCCTGTATGACGACACGGCCTCGGGGCTGAAGACCGGCCTGCTGTTCGGCGGCGAGCGGGCGGGGCTGGAGACCGGCGACATCGCCCTGTGCGCCGGTATCACCACCATCCCGATCGACCCCAAGCACCATTCGCTGAACCTGGCGCAGGCCGTGGCGATCAACGCCTATGAGTGGCGCACCCTGATCCTGGACGCCCCGCCGCCGCGCTTCCGCGAAGGCGAGCCGCCTGCGTCGAACGACCTGCTGCTGGGCATGTACGAGCATCTGGAAGCGGAGCTGGACAACGGCGGCTTCTTCTATCCGCCCGAGAAGAAGCGCTCGATGAGCCAGAACCTGCGCGTCATGCTGGGCCGCGCGGCCTTCACCGAGCAGGAGGTCGCCACCATGCGCGGCGCCATCCACGCCCTGGCCAAGGGGCGCGGCCGGGTGCTGGCCAAGCTGGCGGCGGAACGGGCCGAGGCGGCGAAGAAGGGGGAGTAGGGGGCGATCCTGTGCTCGTTTGCGCCGCCGTTTGCCGTCATCCTCGGGCTTGACCCGAGGATCGGGTTGTCCGCCAGCGTGACGCCGGCAAGTACGAGCGCGCCACTACGCTCGATCCTCAGGGCAAGCCCGAGGATGACGGCGGTGGGGAGCGGAATGACGGAAGCAGCCGCATGAAACTCGCCCTCGTCTATCCTCTCGCCGCCCTCGCCGAGATCGGCGGCTGTTTCGCCTTCTGGGCCTGGCTGAAGCTGGACCGCTCGCCGTGGTGGCTGGCGCCGGGCGTGCTCTGTCTGATCGCCTTTGCGTGGTTGCTGACCATGGTTCCGGCCGAGACGGCGGGGCGGGCCTTCGCGGCCTATGGCGGGGTCTATATCGTGGCGTCGCTGGCGTGGATGGCGCTGGTCGAGAAGACGACGCCGGACCGTTGGGACCTCATCGGCGGCGCGGTCTGCCTGATCGGCGCCGCGATCATCCTGTTCGGGCCGAGGGGCTAGAGCGCGCCGAAGAAGGCGGGCACGGTCTCGCTGGCGGGGCCGTAGACGCCCTCGTCGAACAGGCCCGCGCCCAGCGTCGGCTCCAGATTGATCTCCACCGTCCGCGCCCCGGCCATGCGCGCCAACTGCACGAAGCCCGCCGCCGGATAGACCGCGCCCGAGGTGCCGATAGAGACGAACAGGTCGCATCGCGCCAGCGCCGCCTCGATCCGCTCCATCTCCAGCGGGATTTCGCCGAACCAGACGATGTGCGGGCGCAAGGTTCCGTGCGGATGATGGGGTGAGGCGTGGGCGGGCTCCAGATCGTCATGCCAGTCGCAGACGACGCCCGAGGCGGTGCAGCGCGCCTTCTTCAGTTCGCCGTGCATGTGGATCAGTTCGAAGCCCGGCGCGGGCGGCGTGTCCATGTGCGCCCGGTCGTGCAGATCGTCGACGTTCTGGGTCACCAGCAGGACGTCGCCCGCCCACCGCGCCGCCAGATCGGCCAGCGCCCGGTGCGCGGCGTTGGGTTGGACGCCGGCCAGTTGGCGTCGCCGCTGGTTGTAGAAGTCCTGCACCAGGGCCGGGTCGGCGGCGAAGCCCTCGGGCGTGGCGACGGCTTCGACGCGATGTCCCTCCCACAGACCGTCCGAGGCGCGGAAGGTCGGCACGCCGCTCTCGGCTGAGACGCCGGCGCCGGTCAGGATGACGACGTTCATGCGGGGCTCCTTTGTGTGGACAGTCGGTCGTGCAGCCAGTCGATCATGGCGCGGACCTTGGGCGGGACGTGGCGGGGG
>NZ_DLNP01000014.1:175699-203543 GCF_002478355.1 Brevundimonas sp. UBA7507
GACGCCTTCGTCGGGCGGGCGGGCTTCGTCCAGCAGGGAGACGAGGGCGCCCGCTGACAGGGCCTCTGCGACGTAGAAGTCGGGCAGTTGGCACAGGCCCAGCCCCTGAAGGGCCGCGTCCAGCACCGCCGCACCGGAGTTGCAGCGCCAGCGGCCGGAGGGGCGAAGCGTCACTTCGCGCCCGGCCTCGGTGAAGCGCCAGTGCTCGGCCGAGCCGATCAGGCCGTTGTGGCTGGCGATCTCGGACAGGTCGCGCGGGGCGCCGCGGCGGTCCAGATAGTCGGGGCTGGCGCACAGGATCAGCCGCCGCGAGGCCAGCCGCCGCGCCATCAGGCGGGAATCGGTCAGATGGCCGAACCGCACCGCCAGATCATAGCCGTCGCCGACCAGATCGCGCAGGCGGTTGTCGAGGTCGAGCTCGATCCGCAGCTCGGGGTTCTGGCGCGCGAAGGCGTTGACGGCGGGCGCGATGAAGCGCTCGCCATAGGAGACGGAACAGGTCATGCGCAGCAGGCCGCGCGGGGCCTGATCGTCAGGCTGGACGGCGGCCAGGGCCTCGTCGCGCTCGTCGATCAGGCGGCGGCAGCGGGAAAGGAAGTCACGGCCTGCGTCGGTCAGCTCGACCCGGCGGGTGGTGCGGTGGAGAAGGCGCGTTTGAAGGCGATCCTCCAGCTGGGCGATCTCGCGGCTGACGGCAGAGGTCGACAGGCCCAGGCGCCGGGCGGCGGCCGAGAAGCTGGCCTGTTCGGCGACAGCGGTGAATTCGTCGATCCCGTCCCAGCGGCTCATCGGGACGTTGGATCAGGATTGTTGCTCAACAGCAATAATGTTTTGCGGTTGTCGCCGTTTCGGCCAAGCGCGGCGCGGCGTAGTAAGGTCGTCAAATCACCCGCCCACCTCATGCCCCTGAAGCAGCGAGCGACCGCGTCGCGAGCGTTAGGGGCGTCCGAAGGACTAAGACCCATGAAAACCCGCGCCGCCGTCGCGTTCGAAGCCAAACGTCCGCTCGAGATCGTCGAGGTCGATCTGGAAGGTCCGCGCGCGGGCGAGGTGCTGATCGAGATCAAGGCGACGGGCGTCTGCCACACAGACGCCTATACGCTGGACGGTCTGGACAGCGAGGGCCTCTTCCCCTCGATCCTGGGCCATGAGGGCGCGGGCGTGGTGGTCGAGGTGGGGCCGGGCGTGACCAGCCTTGCGGTCGGCGACCATGTCATCCCGCTGTACACGCCGGAATGCCGCCAGTGTAAGTCGTGCCTGAGCCGCAAGACCAACCTGTGCACCTCGATCCGGGGCACGCAGGGCAAGGGGCTGATGCCGGACGGCACCTCGCGTTTTTCCTACAAGGGCCAGACCCTTCACCACTACATGGGCTGCTCGACCTTCTCGAACTACACGGTCCTGCCCGAGATCGCGGTGGCGAAGATCCGCAAGGACGCGCCGTTCGACAAGGCCTGCTACGTCGGCTGCGGCGTGACGACGGGCGTGGGCGCGGTGGTCAACACGGCCAAGGTCGAGCCGGGCGCCAACGCCGTGGTCTTCGGCCTGGGCGGCATCGGCCTGAACGTCATCCAGGGGCTGAAGATGGTCGGGGCCGACATGATCATCGGCGTCGACATCAACGGCGACAAGGAGGAGTGGGGCCGTCGCTTCGGCATGACCCACTTCGTCAATCCGAAGGATGTGTCGGACGTGGTGGCCCATCTGGTCGAGCTGACCGGAGGCGGCGCCGACTACACCTTCGACTGCACCGGCAACACCGTGGTCATGCGTCAGGCGTTGGAAGCCTGCCACCGCGGGTGGGGCGAGAGCGTCATCATCGGCGTGGCCGAGGCGGGCAAGGAGATCGCCACCCGTCCGTTCCAGCTGGTCACGGGTCGCGTCTGGAAGGGCTCGGCCTTCGGCGGCGCGCGCGGCCGCACCGACACGCCGAAGATCGTCGACTGGTACATGGACGGCAAGATCGAGATCGACCCGATGATCACGCACACCCTGCCGCTGGAGCGGATTAACGAGGCCTTCGATTTGATGCATGAAGGCAAGAGCATTCGTTCGGTCATCGTCTTCTGATGACAGGCGCGCCCTGATTGAGGGCGCACTGAGCAAGTGCAGCAAAGTTCGTTGCCAAACGAAACCTTGTCGGCTTAGCTTGCCGCGCCCGGCGCAATGGCCGGGCGGATCTGGGAGGATCACCATGTTTACGCACGTCACCGTCGGGGCCAATGACCTTGAAGCCTCGCACAAATTCTACGACGCCGTTCTGGGCGCGCTGGGCCATCAGCCGGGCACGCCCAGCGAGGCGCCGATGCCGGGCGTCTGGTACATGACGCCGCGCGGGATGCTGGGCGTGGTCAAGCCGCGCAACGGCGAGGCGGCCTGCCACGCCAACGGCGGCACCATCGGCTTCTTCGCCGGCAGCCCTGAGGCGGTCGTCGCCTTCGCTGAGGCCGGGGTTGCGGCGGGCGGTACGGCGATCGAAGATCCGGCCGGCCCGCGCAATACGCCTTTCGGACCCATGCACCTGGCCTATCTGCGCGATCCGGCGGGCAACAAGATCTGCGCCGTTCACCGGCCGGGCTGAGGGTTGAGGCGATGAAGGCGAAGGCGGCGGTTGCGTCGATCATGGCGGTTGCGGCCGTCGGGGCGCTCGCCGCCTGCAGTCAGGGCGAGGCGCCCGCGCCCGCGGAGGCGTCGGCGCAGGCCTGGGTCCGCAAGAAGGTGGTGCTGTATCTGCCGGATCGGGTGATGAAGGAGCGGGTCGCGATCGCCGACCTGTCCCCCTATCTGGCCGCTGTCGACGAGGCGGTCGCCGCCGCCGCCGAGGCTCAGCCAACGCAGGCCGGCGCATCCGGTATGATGCTGCTGATGGTCAAGCCGGGCGAGCGGTCCAGAGCCTGGGTCGTCACCGGCGAGCCGGGGATGAAGCCGGACGTCGTCGCGGCTCTGACCGCCGCCGCCGGGGCGGTTCCGGCGCCGTCGGTGCGGCAGGGACCGATCCTGGTCGGCCTGCAGTTCGACGCCTGGGGCGGCGGCGCGCAGCCCGAGGGGGCGGTCGCCCCGATCCCGCGCGACTGGTACGCGCACTTCTCTGAAGACGGCGGCGTCCTCGATGACGACCTCATGGCCAGGGTCTGGCCGGACTGATCTGGAGTTTTTAGTCTGATGGAAACGGTCAAGAGCCACGTCGTTCACGGCGGGACGCTGCGCTATCTGAAGCACGACAGCGCAACGACGGGCACGCCCATGACGCTGTCGGTCTTCGTTCCGGCGGGGGAAGGGCCGTTTCCGGTCTTGATCTGGCTGTCGGGCCTGACCTGCACCGAGGACAACTTCACCACCAAGGCTGGGGCCTACAAGGCCGCCGCCGAACACGGCGTCATCATCGTCGCGCCGGACACCTCGCCGCGCGGGGAAGGCGTGGCGGACGATCCGGCCTATGATCTGGGGCAGGGCGCGGGCTTCTATGTCGATGCGACCGAGGCGCCGTGGGCGCCGCATTTCCGCATGGAAAGCTATGTCACGGGCGAACTGATCGAGCTGATCGACGCGGCGTTCCCGACGACGAAGACGCGCTCGATCTTCGGCCATTCGATGGGCGGGCATGGGGCGCTGACGTTGGCGCTGCGTCATCCCGAACTGTTCAAGTCGGTGTCGGCCTTTGCGCCGATCTCGTCGCCGACGCGCTGTCCGTGGGGCGAGAAGGCTTTCTCCGCCTATCTGGGCGAGGACCGGGCGGAATGGGCTAAACATGACGCAGCCCTGCTGATCGAAGGCGGGGCGGCGAAAGGCGTTTTCGACGACATCCTGGTGGATCAGGGCGACGCGGATTCCTTCCTGACCGATCAACTGAAGCCGGAACTGCTGAAGGCGGCGGCGGAAAAGGCCGGGCAGGGGCTGACCCTGCGGATGCAGCCGGGCTATGACCACTCCTACTTCTTCATGGCCAGCTTCGTGGACGACCATGTGGCCTTCCACGCCAAGCGGCTGAAAGCCTGAGTGTGATGACCGACGCCGCCCCCGATTTCGACTCCATGTTCGCCGACCTGTGCACCCAGGTCGGCTTCTGCCTGCATGAGAAGGGACAGAAGAAAGTCATCGCCGCCCTGCCCAAGGGGCTGGATGCGGCCGTCCGCGCCGTCTTCGCCGCCGAGGGCGTGGACGAGCCGAACGCGCCCGGCGACCTGAAACGCGCCGTGCGCGACTGCATCAAGGCCCATGTGAGCGCGCCCAGATCGGGCGCATGACGCAGACTTAATCCGCAAGGCGACGATCAAGCCTTGCGGGCGGCCATCGCTTCGCTAGCATCCCGGCCCATCGCTTTTGGGAGGAAAGCTCATGATGGATCGCCGCCGCCTGTTGATGTCGGTCGCCGCCGGGGGGGCGCTGGCAGTCGGCCCGGTTCGCGCCCTGGCCTCGACAGCCTTGACGCAAGCCGCGCCGAACGCGGCGACGACCGCGTTCCACGCCCTTTTGGACCGCATCGCCGACGAGATGCTGCTGTCGGACCCGGAACTGCTGACCATGCTGGGCATGGACCGGGGACCGAAGGCCGACGCACGCTTCAAGCTGAGCGATCGCTCTCAGGCCAAGATAGACGCCGACAAAGTCAAGTTTGTCGACGCCATGAAGGCGGTGAAGGCCCTCGACCGAGGCCAGCTGAACGACGCGGATCAGGTCTATTACGACACGCTGGAGTTCTTCGGCGATACGGTGATGACGGGTTACGGCTTCCCCTACGGCGGCGGCTTCTCACCCTCGCCCTACACCGTCAGCCAGTTGGGCGGGGCCTATCAGCAGATCCCGGACTTCCTGGACAGCCAGCACCGGATCGAGACGGCCGACGACGCCGAGGCCTATCTGTCGCGTCTGTCCGAGTTCGCCAAGGGCATGGACGCCGAGCGGGCGCGAATGCAATCGGACTTCGCAGCGGGCGCCGTGCCGCCGGACTTCGTCATCGACCGCACCCTGACCCAGATGGGCGCCATCACCGGCACGGCCGCCGCCGATTCGGTCATGGCCCAGTCGCTGGCGCGCCGCACGGCCGAAAAGAACATTTCCGGCGACTGGGCCGCGCGGGCCCAGGCCATCCTGACCAATGAGGTCTATCCGGCCATCCAGCGCCAGGCCGACGCCTTCAAGGCGGTGCGTTCGGGCGCGACCCACGACGGAGGCGTCTGGCGTCTGCCCCAGGGCGAGGACTACTATCGCTTCGGCCTGAAGTATTACACCACCTCCTCCATGACCCCGGACGAGGTGCACCAGATGGGTCTGGAGCAGGTGGCGGAGATTTCCGCACGCGCGGACGCCCTGCTGAAGGCGCAGGGGCTGACGCAGGGCTCGGTCGGAGAGCGCATCGCCGCCCTCGGCAAGGATCCGCGCTTCGTCTATCCGAACACGGACGAGGCCAAGGACGAGCTGATCAAGGAGCTGAACGTCCAGATGGTCGCCATGCAGGCCCGCATGCCGGAATACTTCGGCCGCCTGCCCAAATCGCCCTGCGACATCAAGCGCGTGCCGGCCGCCATCGAGGCCGGCGCGCCGGGCGGCTATTACCAGTCTCCGGCCCTGGATGGGTCGCGACCGGGCGCCTATTACATCAATCTGCGCGACACGGCGGAGTGGCCCAAGTGGACCCTGCCGACCCTGACCTACCATGAGGCTGTGCCGGGCCATCACTTCCAGATCGCCCTGCAGCAGGAGAAGCCGGACACCCCGCTGCTGATGAAGGTCATGGGCTTCTCGGCCTATTCCGAGGGTTGGGGCCTGTATGCGGAACAGCTGGCGGACGAGATCGGCGCCTATGAGAACGAT
The DNA here is from genome assembly GCF_002478355.1 of Brevundimonas sp. UBA7507. Classification (NCBI taxonomy): domain Bacteria; kingdom Pseudomonadati; phylum Pseudomonadota; class Alphaproteobacteria; order Caulobacterales; family Caulobacteraceae; genus Brevundimonas; species Brevundimonas sp. UBA7507. Next base: position 181,511 of record NZ_DLNP01000014.1, read on the forward strand.
CCCTTCGGTCAGATCGGCTATCTGCAGTCGCTGATGTTCCGCGCCGCGCGTCTGGTCGTGGACTCGGGTCTGCACCACAAGCGCTGGAGCCGCGAACAGGGCATCCGCTACATGGTCGATACGCTGGGCGATCAGGAATCCAGCATCGCCACCGAGGTCGAGCGCTACTGCGTCTGGCCGGGCCAGGCGTCCAGCTACAAGGTCGGTCACACCACCTGGGTGCGCCTGCGCGAGGACGCCAAGAAGCGTCTGGGATCGCGTTTCGACATCAAGGGCTTCCATGACACGGGTCTGAACCTGGGCGGCGTGCCGCTGACGGTTCTGGAGCGGACCATGAACGCCTGGACCCCGGCCTGACGGCTGGACCTCTTACGGGCGCGCCGGTCCGTCATTTCAGTAAGCTTTGGGAGCGGCGTCCGGCGCGGCGCGGTTCCGTTGGGGGAGTATCCGAATGATCGACCGCCGCCGCCTTCTTCTGACCGCCGCCGCGACCGCCGTCGCCGCGCCGACGCTGGCGCAAGCCGCCGCGGCCGTGTCGGACGCCGATGCGCGCCTGAACGCCCTGCTGGACGGCTGGTTCGAGGCTGACATCGACGAGTCGCCCGAGCGCGCCACCAACCTGGGCCTGGACAAGGGCGCCCGCGCGGGCCTGTCGTCCAAGCTGAGCGAAGCCGGGCCGGACGCCATCCGCAAGGACCGCGACAAGGCGGTCAGCCGCTGGGCCGAGCTGCGCGCCTTCGACCAGACCGGCCTGTCCGAGGCCGGGGCGCTGAACTACGCCATCGCCTCTTTCGGGCGTCAGACCTCGGCCGAGACGGCGCGCTTCGCCTACGGCGCCGGGCCGGGCCGTCCGTCTCCCTATGTCGTGACCCAGCTGTCGGGCGCCTATTTCTCGACGCCCGACTTCATGGACAACCAGCACCGCATCGAGGACGCGGCGGGCGCCGACGCCTTCCTGTCGCGCCTGGACGCCTTCGCGGGCGTGCTGGACGGCGAGACGGCCAAGATCCGTGAAGACGCCGGGCTGGGCGTCATTCCGCCGGACTTCATCATCGACCGGATGCTGCCGCAGATCCGCACCCTGCGCGATACGTCGGCCGCGGACATGTCCATGATCAAGTCGCTGGCCCGCAAGGTCGGGGCGCTGAACCTGTCGGGCTATGACGCGCGCGCTGTCGCCCTGGTCGATCAGAAGATCAAGCCCGCCCTGGCCCGCCAGATCGAGGCGCTGGAGAAGATCCGCCCCGACGCCGTGCACGATGCGGGCGTGTGGCGCCTGCCTGACGGCGAGGCCTTCTACGCCGCCGGGCTGAAGTCGAACACCACGACCACCCTCTCGGCCAAGGAAATCCACGCCATGGGCCGCGAGCAGGTGGCCGAGATCAGCGCCGAGATCGACGGCATCCTGAAGTCGCAGGGCTATACCCAGGGCACGGTCGGCGAGCGCGTCCAGGCGCTGAACAAAGACCCAGCCCAGCTGTTCCCCAACACCGATGCGGGCAAGGCAGAGCTGCTGGCCTGGCTGAACGAACAGGTCGCCGCGCTGGAGCCCAAACTGCCCGCTGTCTTCGGCCGCCTGCCCAAGACCCACGTCGAGGTGCGCCGCGTGCCGGTGTCGATCCAGTCGGGCGCGCCGGGCGGATACTATCAGGGACCGCCGCTGGATGGCTCGCGTCCGGGCGCCTACTACATCAACCTGCGCGACAGCGGGAACTGGCCGAAGTTCGCCCTGCCGACCCTGACCTATCACGAGGCCTCGCCGGGCCACCACCTGCAGGTGGCGCTGCAACGCGAGTCGGGGGAGCTGCCGCAATGGCGCCGCGCGGGCGGCTTCTCGGCTTTCAACGAGGGCTGGGCGCTGTACGCCGAGGCGGTGGCGGCCAACGACCTGGACGCCTACGCCGCCGATCCGCTGGGCCGGGTCGGTTTCCTGATGTCCTATCTGTTCCGCGCCGTGCGTCTGGTGGTCGACACCGGCATCCACTCCGAACGCTGGAGCCGCGAGCAGGCGGTCGACTATATGGCGGCTTCGGGCGCCAAGCCGCTGGACGCCTCGAACAGCGAGATCAACCGCTATTCGGTCTGGCCCGGCCAGGCCTGCGCCTACAAGGTCGGCCACACGGTGATCGCGCGCCTGCGCGAAGAGGCGCAAGCCAAGCCGGGCTTCGACCTACGCGCCTTCCATGACAAGGTGCTGGGCAGCGGCTCCCTGCCGCTGGCGGTGCTGGAAGGGCGGATGCGCGCCTAAGCGCCTCCTAGAAACAGGAAGGGCCGGAGGTTGATCCTCCGGCCCTTTTTTATCGGTCCGATCTATGCCTAGGGACGGTCGTCAATAGCGGGTGGTGCGGGTGGATCGCGCGGTGCAGACGGCGTCGTGGGCCATGGCGCAGTCGGCGCCGCCGCTGGCCTGACACTGGCTGAGGGCGTTGGCGCGGGCCGTGCGGGCGTTGCGCGCCGGCGTAGAGAAAAAGCGGGTCAAGCCGTCGATCTGGCCGGAGGCCACGGCCGAACAGGCGTTGCGCCAGGACGCCACCGGCGCGCAGTTGGCGTCAGGCTCGGTCGGCGCGCGCATGCTGACGCCCCAGGCATGGTCCGGCTGCTCGCACTTGCGCATGGCGTTGAACATGGCCGCTTCTATGTTGTGGCCCTGCAGGACATAGGGATAGACCGCGCCGGTGTCGGTGTTGAACGCAAAGGCCCCCAGGCCCTCGACGCGCTCGCGATAGCCCATGGTGCTGGTGTCCACGCCCTGGGGGGCGTCCGGGGCGCAGGTCGCCGACCCGGTCGCCGTGCCGACCGGGCATTGGGTCTGGGCCGAAGCCTCGTTGGGCGGCAGCCCCGCCATGAGGGCCAACCCCAGGGCGGAGACGCCTAAAACAGTATTGAATTTCATGACTTAGCCTTCGATTGCGCGCCAGGTGGTCGGCCACAGATCTTGAGGTATGGCCGTACAGCTGGGCATGTTTTTCTCGTTCAGCAGGGCGAAGCCTTCGCCGGTCCAGGCCCAGGTGCCCATGCGGCCGCAGTCGCCGATGCCGCGCCCGCGTCCGAAGGCGAACAGGGTGCGAGTCTTGGGATCATAGCGGCTGTTGACCAGTTCGTCGTGGCTGCTCGTGGCCGTGGGGAAGACGACCAGCTGGGGCGCGGTCCCGTCCGCCGGGGTGATGAAATAGACCTGGGTGAAGTTGTAGGCGCCCTCGCCGCACGGCACGCTCCACAGCAGCTTGTCGGAGGCTAGGCGTGCGACCTCGACGTCCGGCTCGAAGCGTTCGCCCTTGCGGCTCGTCGCCAGGCATTCCTTGACCTTGGGGTGGGCCAGCAGCGCCGGCGACAGGTCGTCCTGCACCAGGCCGTTCTGGGACACGGCGGCGGCCACAGTCACGCGCGGCGCGGCCGGGGCGGCGGGGACGCTGGAGGCCGGGCGGTCGCCGCGACGGATCAGGGCGGTGGTCGTGCCTAGCCGCCCCTGACGCTCGTCGATCCACAGGAAGGCGGCGGCGGCCCCGCCCAGGCTGACCTTGATCTGCTTGTCGCCGCGTCGCAGCGCCATGAAGGAGCCGTTGCCCAGGCCGTTCATCAGCTGGCCCGAGGGGGTGTTGAAGGCGATGACGTCGCCTTCCTCGTCCATCTTGGTGTTCTGGCCCGCATGGCGATGGCCGTCGATCTCGGCGTAGACGGAGCCTTCGCCATCCTCCAGGCCCCAGCCGCCCATGTGGACGGCGGGCCGCGCCTCGGGGCCGGGGGCGAGCGAGACGAGGACGAAGCCCATCTCATTCTCGCCCGGTCCGAAGGCGACGCAGTGGTTGGTGTTGTCGCAGGTGGCGGTCCAGTCGCGGAACTCGCGCGTCACGCTGGGCGGGTTGGCGGCCGCGGTCTGAACGGCGGGCGCGGCGGCGGCTTCTGCGGGAGGCGGCGCGGCAGGCGTTTCGGGCGTGGCGGCGGCCTCACGTCCCTTGCAGGCGGCCAGGGCCAGGGGAAGCAGAGCGACGGAGGCGGCGAACCGCAGGCGGCGAAGCGTCATCAGGCGTTCCATGCGTTTTGATCGACCGGCGACGCCAAGCGTAGCCGTGAAAAAGCCTAGCGGCCAAGCCGTCGTTTCGTTCCGGCCCGCCGTTCCGGCCGTGCGGCTTTCGTCCCCTTTGCGCCCGCGCGCCGGGGTCGCTATATCCCCCTGCACCGAATTCCTTCCCCTGAGAGACAGAGGCGTAAGCATGGCCAAGATCAAGGTCGCCAATCCCATCGTGGACATCGACGGCGACGAAATGACCCGGATCATCTGGCAGATGATCAAGGACAAGCTGGTCTTCCCGTACCTGGACCTCGAACTCGACTATTACGACCTCGGCATGGAAAGCCGTGACGCTACCGACGATCAGATCACGATCGACGCGGCCCACGCCATCCAGAAGCACGGCGTCGGCGTGAAGTGCGCCACCATCACCCCGGACGAGGCGCGCGTCGCCGAGTTCGGCCTGAAGAAGATGTGGAAGTCGCCGAACGGCACCATCCGCAACATCCTGGGCGGCGTGGTCTTCCGCGAACCGATCATCTGCAAGAACGTCCCGCGTCTGGTTCCGGGCTGGACCCAGCCGATCGTCGTCGGCCGTCACGCCTTCGGCGACCAGTACAAGGCCACCGACTTCCTGATGCCGGGACCGGGCACCCTGACCATCAAGTTCGTCGGCGACGACGGCCAGGTCATTGAGCACGAGGTCTACAAGTCGCCGGGCGCCGGCGTCGCCATGGGCATGTACAACCTGGACGCCTCGATCCGCGAGTTCGCCCACGCTTCGTTCGCCTATGGCCTGCAGCGCAACTACCCGGTCTATCTGTCGACCAAGAACACCATCCTGAAAGCCTACGACGGCCGCTTCAAGGACATCTTCCAGGAAGTCTTCGACGCCGACTACGCCGAGGAATTCAAGAAGCGCGGCCTGACCTATGAGCACCGCCTGATCGACGACATGGTCGCGGCCGCGATCAAGTGGTCGGGCGGCTTCGTCTGGGCGTGCAAGAACTACGACGGCGACGTGCAGTCGGACATCGTGGCGCAGGGCTTCGGTTCGCTGGGCCTGATGACCTCGGTGCTGATGACGCCGGACGGCAAGGTCATGGAGACCGAGGCCGCCCACGGCACCGTCACCCGTCACTATCGCCAGCATCAGAAGGGCGAGGCCACCTCGACCAACTCGATCGCCTCGATCTTCGCCTGGACCCGCGGCTTCAAGCACCGCGCCAAGCTGGACGGCAACGCCGAGCTGGCCGAGTTCGCCGATACGCTGGAGCGCGTGGTCGTCGAGACCGTCGAGTCGGGCTTCATGACCAAGGATCTGGCCCTGCTGGTCGGCGATCAGCAGTCCTGGCTGACGACCGAAGGCTTCCTGGACAAGGTGTCCGAGAACCTGAAGAAGGCTCTGCCGGGCATCGGCTGAGCTTAGCTCAGAATGACATCAAGGCCCGCTGGAGCGATCCGGCGGGCCTTTTTGTTGTGCGCTTATCGCTTCCCTATTCCGCTCATCCCGGCGGACGCCGGGATCCAGTGAGAGCGCCACGCTGCGTCCTATCCGCTGATCTGGGGTGCCTGAAGCCAAACCACTGGGTCCCGGCGTCCGCCGGGATGAGCGGTAGTCAATGTTTGCCTCACCCCATCGTCAGGTTCGCCTGGAAAGAGAGCCGGTGAAAACACGCATTGAACCGGCCAGCGATCCATGTCCCTAATACTCTTGGGGATTTTGACGCCGTTTCGTCGTCGTCTGGTCGCGTTCGTAAGGCAGGGGAGGGCCGATGAATCGCAAACTGATCATTCGTCTGGGGGTGGCTGCGGCCGCAGTCCTTGTGGTCGCCTACGCCGCATCGCCCTTGCTGGCGGCGCGGTCGTTGATCCAGGCGGCGAAGGCGGGGGATGAAAAAGGGCTGGAGCGCCAGGTGGACTTTCCCGCCTTCCGCGCCAGTCTGAAGGACGAACTGAACGCCCGCATGATGGCCGAGATGCGCAATGACCCGCGCATGGCCGACAGCGGCCTGTCGGGCCTGGGCATGCTGCTGGCGCCCGCCATCGTCGGCGGGGCGGTGGACGCCTTCGTCACCCCGCAGGCGATCTCCATGATGGTGCAGGAGGGACGGGCGCCCAAACCCGCGCTTTCGGTCGAAACGGAGCCGAAGGCGAAGAGCGACCATGACCGCGTGCGGCAGTCGTGGGGCTATCGCGACCTGGACACCTTCGCCGTCACCCTGACCCGCGACGACCAGCCGGACGAGGCGGTGTCGCTGCTGATGAAGCGCCGTAACCTGTTCGGCTGGAAGCTGGCGGCGATTGATCTGGGGGCGCCGGAGTAGGTTTCTCCTCCCCATGAAATGGGGAGGTGGATCGGCGGCGCAGCCGACGAGACGGAGGGGCTGCTTGGTTCCGCTGCCGTAAGCCCCTCCACCGCTTCGCGGTCCCCCTCCCCATTGCATGGGGAGGAAAGAAAAAGGGCGGCGCACCGAATGCGCCGCCCTTTCCTGTTTCAGCCTGTGCGGGCGATCAGCCCTTCAGCGCGGCGCGGATGGCGTTCAGGCCGTCCTCGGCCTTGGAGCCGTCCGGGGCGCCGCCCTGGGCGAAGTCGGGCTTGCCGCCTGCGCCCTTGCCGCCCATGGCGATGACGGCGTCGCGGGCCAGGTCGGCCGCGTTGACCTTGCCCGCCATGTCCGGCGTGGCGGCGACGGTGATAGCCGCCTTGCCGTCGGTGACGCCGACCAGGGCGACGACGCCCGAGCCGATCTGCTTCTTGAAGTCCTCGGCCACGCCGCGCAGGCCCTTGCCGTCGACGCCATCCAGAACGCGGGCGATCAGCTTGACGCCGTTGATCTCTTCGGGGGCCGCATTGGCGCCCGCGCCGCCGCCCAGGGCCAACTGCTTCTTCAGGTCGGCGACCTGCTTCTCCAGCGTCTTGACTGAGGCCTGCAGGCCCTCGACGCGGGCCGGAACCTCGGCGGGCTGGATCTTGAAGCCCTGCGCCAGATGGCGGGCGACGTTGGCCTGATCCAGCAGGAAGCGGCGGGCCGCCTCGCCGGTCAGGGCCTCGACGCGGCGCACGCCGGCGGCCACGCCGCCTTCAGACACGATCTTGAACAGGGCGATGTCGCCGGTGCGGAAGACGTGGGTGCCGCCGCACAGCTCGACCGAATAGGCGCCGGGGCCGTTCAGGGCGCGGCCGATGGTCAGGACGCGGACCTCATCGCCGTACTTCTCGCCGAACAGGGCCACGGCGCCCGCCGCGATGGCGGCGTCGGGCGTCATCAGCTCGGTCGTGACCGGGACGTTCTGGCGGATGACGGCGTTCACCTCGTCCTCGACGCGGGCGATTTCCTCGTCCGTCATCGGGGCGTTGTGGCTGAAGTCGAAGCGCATGCGCTCGGCGTCGACCATCTGGCCCTTCTGGGCGACGTGGGCGCCCAGCACGTTCTTGACGGCGGCGTGGAACAGGTGGGCGGCCGAGTGGTTGGCGCGGGTGGTCGGACGCGAGCCTTCCTCGACCGTGGCGGTCACGACCGCGCCGGTCGCCAGCGCGCCCTGGGTCACTTCCAGCGTGTGAACGTGCAGGTCGCCGCCGTGCTTCTTGGTGTCGAGAACGCGGCCTTCGCCGCCGCTCCAGACGAAGGCGCCCTTGTCGCCCGCCTGGCCGCCGCCTTCGCCGTAGAAGGGGGTCTTGTCCAGCAGCACCTCGACCGTCTCCCCGGTCGCGGCGGACGCAGCTTCGGCGCCGTCCTTGACGATGGCCAGAACCTTGCCTTCGCCGGTCTCGGACTCATAGCCGGTGAACTCCGTGCCGCCGTGCTGGTCGCGCAGGGCCAGCCAGGCCCCGGCCGAGGCCGTCTGGCCCGAGCCCTTCCAGTGCTCGCGCGAGCGGTCGCGCTGTTCAGCCATGGCGGATTCGAAGCCGTCGACGTTGACGCTGAAGCCGCGACGGCGGGCCTCGTCCTGCGTCAGGTCCAGCGGGAAGCCGTAGGTGTCGTAGAGGGTGAAGGCGGTTTGGCCGTCCAGCATGTCGCCGGCCTTGAAGTCGGTCGTGGCCTGATCGAACAGGTTCATGCCGCGGCCCAGGGTGGTGCGGAAACGGATCTCTTCCTGCTTCAGCGTGTCTTCGATGAAGGCCTGGGCGCGGCCCAACTCGGGATAGGCCTCGCCCATCTCCTGCACCAGGGTCGGCACCAGGCGGTGCATCAGCGGGTCGGCGGCGCCCAGCAGGTGGGCGTGGCGCATGGCGCGGCGCATGATGCGGCGCAGGACATAGCCCCGGCCCTCGTTCGAGGGCGTCACGCCGTCGGCGATCAGGAAGGCGGTCGAGCGCAGGTGGTCGGCGATGACCCGGTGCGACGGGGCGTGCTCGCCCTCGGCCTTGGTGCTGGTCAGCTCTTCCGAGGCCGCGATCAGGTTGCGGAACAGGTCGACTTCATAGTTGGAGTGGACGCCCTGCAGCACGGCGGCGATGCGCTCCAGACCCATGCCGGTGTCGACCGACTTCTTGGGCAGTTCGCGAACGATCTCGTCGTTCTCCTTCTCGAACTGCATGAAGACGTTGTTCCAGATCTCGACGAAGCGGTCGCCGTCCTCGTCCGGCGAACCGGGAGGGCCGCCGAAGATGTGGTCGCCGTGGTCGTAGAAGATCTCGGTGCAGGGGCCGCAGGGGCCGCTGTCGCCCATGGCCCAGAAGTTGTCGTTGGTGGGGATGCGGATGATCTTCTCGTCCGCGAAGCCCGTCACCTTCTTCCAGATGTCGAAGGCCTGATCGTCGGTGTGGTAGACGGTGACCAGCAGGCGTGCGGGGTCCAGGCCGAACTCCTTGGTCAGCAGGCCCCAAGCGCTCTCGATGGCGTGGTCCTTGAAGTAGTCGCCGAACGAGAAATTGCCCAGCATTTCAAAGAAGGTGTGGTGACGCGCGGTGTAGCCGACGTTGTCCAGGTCGTTGTGCTTGCCCCCGGCGCGGACGCATTTCTGCGAGCTGGTGGCGCGGTTGTAGGGCGCGGTCGCCGCGCCGGTGAAGTAGTCCTTGAACGGCACCATGCCCGCGTTGACGAACAGCAGGGTCGGGTCGTTCTGCGGCACGAGCGGAGCCGACTGCACCTTCTCGTGGCCGTCGGCGGCGAAGTAGTCGAGGAAGGTGGAACGGATCTGCTTCAGGCTGGTCATGGGCGTATCGCTCTGGAACTCGGGCGCGCGGGAGGAATGTCGGAACCGGCGTCATATAGGGATTTTGCGCCGAACGCATCACTGGCGCGTGATCATGCGGTCGGGGCTGCGTTTTTACGGTCGAGAGCGCTCTAATCGTGCAGGCGGCGCGGCGAGACGATCAGGCCGTCCTCGTCGGCGTAGAGCCAGTCGCCGGGGGTGAAGATGACACCGCCGAAGGCGGTGGGGATGTCGATCTCGCCGATGGCGTCGCGGTGCGCGCGCTGGGGAACGGTTCCAAGCGCTTTGACGCCGACGTTCATGGTGTTGATCACGGCTGTGTCGCGCACGGCGCCGTGGATGACGATCCCGGCCCAGCCGTTGTCGATGGCCAGCTTCGCCAGATTGTCGCCGACCAGGGCGCGTTTGAGCGAACCACCGCCGTTGACGACCAGGACCGCGCCTTGGCCGGGGCGCTCCAGCGTCTGGCGGACCAGAGCGTTGTCGTCCAGCACGCTGAGGGTGCGGATCGGGCCGTGGAAGGCCGCGACCTGGCCGAAGCTGCGGAAGAGAGTCTGGCAGACCTTCACCACGTCGGAGTGGGCGTCGCAGAGGTCGGCGGTGGCGGGGGGCATGGCGTTCCTTCTCATTTATCAGGAATCGTTGTTATGTGAGCTGGTCTGGTGGATGTTTCAGACTTTAATTTAGGGAGAATACGCGTGAGCACGCTAGCCAAATTGGCAATGTCCGGAATTCTTCTCGCCATGACCGCTTCGCCGGCGGTTGCGTTCAAATCCTGGGAGTATGTGTACTATTATACGTTCTATTCGGACGCATCCATGACGACCGTCGTGGGGTATGGGAATGATGTTTGCATGGAATCGGGAGGCAATGTGACGGTAATTACGCCCCTGTTCCCTACGCCTTACTATACGGCCGAGCGGGGGCACGAGTGTCGTCCTGGGGGACCGCTTTGAGCTGAGGTCAATTTTTTCAGCTTAGGAAAAAAAGAGGCCCGCCCGACGCAGGTCGGGCGGGCCGGTCTCCGTCCGACCGGCCCCGCGGGGTCGGTAGGCGGGTCGCGAGGCGGCGAACGGAGAAGCTCTGGCCGTCAGGGTGCCCTTGCCTCCGGCCGTCATCCTTGGGCTTGAACCGAGGATCGGATCGTCAGCGCGATCACGGCTGGAAAGGAAGAGGACGCGCCTGGCTGGATCCTCGGGTCAAGCCCGAGGATGACGGCGTTGGGGGTGGCGGATCAGCCCTCCAAATCCTGACCTTCGTCGGGCTCGGGCGCGCCCAGCATGTCGTCGGCGATCTTGGCCGTGGACTGGCGGACGGCCTTTTCGATGGCGAGGGCCATGTCGGGGTTGTTCTTCAAGAACTCCTTGGCGTTCTCGCGACCCTGACCGATGCGGGTCGAGTCGTAGGAGAACCAGGAGCCGGACTTCTCGATGATGTTGGCCTTGACGCCCAGGTCGATGATCTCGCCGATCTTGGAGATGCCCTCGCCGTACATGATGTCGAAGATGACCTCGCGGAACGGCGGGGCGACCTTGTTCTTGACGACCTTGACGCGGGTGGTGTTGCCGACCACCTCGTCGCGGTTCTTGATCGCGCCGGTGCGGCGGATGTCCAGGCGCACCGAGGCGTAGAACTTCAGCGCATTGCCGCCCGTCGTCGTTTCCGGCGAGCCGTACATGACGCCGATCTTGTGACGGATCTGGTTGATGAACAGGACGATGCACTTGGACTTGGAGATGGAGGCCGTCAGCTTGCGCAGGGCCTGCGACATCAGGCGGGCCTGAAGGCCGGGCAGGCTGTCGCCCATCTCGCCCTCGATTTCCGCGCGGGGCGTCAGGGCCGCGACGGAGTCGACCACCACGATGTCCACGGCGCCCGAGCGCACCAGGGTGTCGACGATCTCCAGCGCCTGCTCGCCCGCATCGGGCTGCGACACCAGCAGGTCGTCGAGGTTGACGCCCAGCTTCTGGGCGTAGACCGGGTCCAGCGCGTGTTCGGCATCGACGAAGGCGGCCACGCCGCCCTTCTTCTGGACCTCGGCCACGGTGTGCAGGGCGAGCGTCGTCTTGCCCGAGGATTCGGGGCCGAACACCTCGATCACCCGGCCGACCGGCAGGCCGCCGATGCCGAGCGCCATGTCGAGACCCAGAGAGCCGGTCGAGACGCTTTCGATCTCGGCCACCTGTCCGGCCTTGCCCAGTTTCATGACCGAGCCCTTGCCGAAGGCGCGATCGATCTGTGCGATCGCCGCCTCTAGAGCGCGTTGTTTGTCGCCGTCTTCTTTACCCACGAGCTTCAGTGCCGCCTGTGACATTGGTTTTCTCTCCCTTGCCATGATTCCCATCTGACTTCGGGAGAGACCCGCCACGGACCCGCTCCCTCGTTGAGCCGGACTATGGACATGGTTTGTTCTCGTTCGCAAGATGTTCTCGTGAACCGAACGAGAACATTTATCGCGATGCGACCGATTTAGTCGCAAGCCTTACCGCCAGAAGCGCCGGGCGCGAGACAGGCGGGCGAAGGCGCGGCTTGAGGCGGCGTGCAGGGCGGCGGCGCTCTGTTCGCGGCGGCCGATCAGGCGTCCGGCGGCGAAGGCGATCTCGGGCGAGGTCAGCCGGGCCTCGGCGGGGATGCGGTCGCGCGCCACGGCCAGGTCGTTGAGGGCGCCGAAGGCTTCCTGGACCTGCTCCAGACCTGCGCGGAACCGCCGCTCGCGGCCGGGGCGGTCGAACAGGCCGGTGAAGAACTCGGCCGCATAGCGCAGGCGTTTGACGCGGATGCGCAGACGGTGGCGACCGGCGACGTCCAACTGGTCCAGGCGTCGCCCGCCGCGCCGCACGCGCCGGCTCAATCGCTCCAGAGCCTCGGCGGCGAAGGCGGCGACGGGCCGCTGTCGGCGCCAGGCGCGCACGGGGTCGGGATCGGTCCGCCAAGCGCCGGTTTCGATCCAGGCCAGGGTCTCGAACATCAGGGCGGCGTAGCGCGGCGAATCGATCGCCGCCATCGCCCGGCGATAGGCGCCGCTGCGGGCCGCCAGCAGGCGCAAGCCCAGGGGGGCGAGGTCGGGATCGGGCGTCTCCAGCGCGGCAGGGTGGAAGACGTCGCGGATGAAGACGTCCAGATCGCGCGCGGCGTCGGTCTCATGCGCCAGCCATTTCAGCTCGGCGACGACGGGAGCGGCGTCCTCGCCCAGCAGGGGGGCGAACACGGACAGGGCGGCGCGCAGGCGACGCAGGCCCACGCGCAGCTGATGCAGGGCCTCGGGCCGCCGCACCCGGCGCAGCAGTTCGGCGTTGGCCGAGACCTGGCCAAGGGCGGCCACGGCCGTGCGGCGCAGGGCGGCCTCGGCGCTCAGGGCGCGGGGCAGGGGATCGGCGACGGTGGAGCGCGGCGCGCGCTCCTGTCCCTCGGCCAGGCGCCAGCCGCGCTCGGCCTTGCTCTCGAACAGGGGGACCAGGGCGACGTCGGCCGACAGGCGCCGGGCCAGGGCGAACAGGGCCTGGGGCGGGCCGTCCTTCAGCTCCAGCTCCAGTTCGCGCAAGAGCTCGACGCGGCCGCCCGCCGACAGCTCGCCCTCGTCATAGGCGGCCTCGATCACGGCGCCCTCGAAGGCGACCAGACGGGCGCGGCGACGCACCGTGCTGGCGAAGCGGGGCGACAGGTCGCGGCGGCGGCCCTTCAGCAGGGCGGCGGCGGGCGTCGTCTTGACGGCCTGCCAGTCCAGGGCCTCGCTGGGGACGGGCGTCTCCCATTCGGCGCGGTTGAGGACGTCGCCGCCGGTCTGGCCCTTCAGCGTCTGGACGAAGCCGCGGCCGGTCGCGCGCACGCGCAGGCCCCAGCCGGCGCGGCGCAGCGCCTGATCCGGCGTGTCGAAATAGACGGAGCGCAGGCTCTGCACGCTGTCCTCGCCCGCCAGGGCCGGGTGGGCGGCTAGGCGCGCGGCGGCGCGCGGCCCAAGCCGGAACTTGAGTTCGATTTCCTGCGCCATTTCCTGGGCCATGCCGGACATGACGCCATTGTGCGCCCATCCCGGCGCGGGTCCAAGACGATGGAAAATGATCCAACGGCCAAGCTCGCGCGTTAGGAGGAGATGACTGATCTTCAGACCGCCCAAACCGTCCCGCCGGCCGAGCCGGCCAAGCCCGCCGTCCTGACGATCCGCAACGCCCGCATGGGCGACGTCGCCGGGATCAACGCCCTGGTCGAGCGGGTCTACAAGGACATGCCGCCCTATACGCCGGGGATGCTGCGCGGCCAGATCGCCACCTATCCCGACGGCCAGTTCGTGGTCGAGTTCGAGGGCGAGATCGTCGGCTACGCCGCCAGCTTCCGCATCGACGAGGCCTCGGCCATGGGGCCGCACAGCTGGGACCAGATCACCGGCGGCGGCTACGCGGCGCGGCACGATCCGGCGGGCGCGTGGCTGTACGGGATGGAGGTCTGCGTCGACCCGGCCCGGCGCCGCCTGCGCATCGGCCAGCGCCTGTACGACGCGCGCCGCGACCTATGCGAGGCGCAGAACCTGAAGGGGATCGTCTTCGGCGGGCGGATGCCGGGTCTTTCGCGCCGTCGCGCCGCCTATCCTGATCCGAACGCCTATGTCGAGGCGGTGCGCGACCGCAAGGTGAAGGATCCGATCATGGCCTTTCACCAGCGTTCGGGGTTCGAGCCGGCGGGGGTGCTGCTGAACTATCTGCCGTCGGACAAGGCGTCGCTGGGCCATGCGGCGCGCTGGGTGTGGCGCAACCCCTACTATGTCGAGGCGACGGGCAAGGGGGCGGCCTTCGCGGTGAAGGAGACGGTGCGCGTCGCCACCGTCCAGCTGCAGATGCGCAAGGTCGAGAGCTTCCGCGAGTTCATGGACAACGTCGAATATTTCGTCGACGTGGTGTCGGATTACCGCGCCGACTTCGTGGTGTTTCCCGAGTTGTTCACGCTGCAGCTGCTGTCGCTGGAGACGAGGAAGCTGACCCCGGCGGAATCGATCGAGGCCCTGACGCGCTATACGCCGCGCTTCGTCGAGGCGATGCGCGAGCTGGCGGTCGGCTACAACGTGAACATCATCGGCGGCTCGCACCCGACGCGGACCGAGGACGGCGACATTCAAAATGTTGCGTACGTCTTCCTGCGCGACGGCTCGGTGCATGAGCAGGAGAAGATCCACCCGACCCCGAACGAGCGGCATTGGTGGAACATCAAGGGCGGCGACCGCGTCCACGCCATCCCCACCGACTGCGGGCCGATCGGGGTGATGATCTGCTATGATTCCGAGTTCCCCGAACTGGCGCGGCGTCTGGCGGACGAGGGGGCGCGCATCCTGTTCACGCCCTTCTGCACCGACAACCGGCAGGGGTATCTGCGGGTGCGCTACTGCTCGCAGGCGCGGGCGATCGAGAACCAGTGCTACGTCGTCCTGTCGGGCAATGTCGGCAACCTGCCCAACGTCGAGAACATGGACATCCAGTATGCGCAGTCGTGCATCCTGACGCCGTGCGACTTCCCCTTCGCGCGCGACGGGGTGGCGGCCGAGGCCAGCGAGAACGTCGAGACGGTGACGGTGGCGGACCTGGACCTGTCCGACCTGGCCTGGGCCAAGGCGCAGGGGACGGTGCGGAACCTGCGCGACCGCCGGTTCGATCTCTACAAGACGGTGTGGACGGACGGGGGTTGATCTTACCCCCGCTCGTCCCGGCGGGGTGTTTGGCCTGCGTCCCTTCCTCGTCATTCTCGGGCTTGTCCCGAGAATCCATAAACGCAGGGCTTGGGCGTGAAGGCGCGGCGTTTCGTCTTGCAGGCGTCGGCGGCTCTGGATCCCCGGCACAAGGCCGGGGATGACGGGAGTGGGGGAGCGAGGCGTTTGAAGCCAAAGCACTGGGCCCCGGCGTCCGCCGGGGTGAGCGGGATTATGAGGGGCGCTTCGCCGGGCTGTCCCGGAACCGGGGCGCAGGCGCGGGCTGCACCACGCCCTGCGCGGCGACGAAGGCCTCGCGGGCGCGGTTGTGGGGGTGGTCGGGCGCCTCGGTCAGGGACAGGACGGGGGCCACGCAGGCGGCTTGGGCGTCCGGATCATTGCACCAGTCGTCGCGGGTGCGGGTGCGGAAGACGGCGGCCAGCTTGTCCTTCAGCATGGGCCACTGGGCCGGATCGAAGGGCATGGCGAAGTCGGGATCGCCGGCCAGCCCGGTCAGCCGCATCAGGGCGATGTAAAAGGCCGGTTCGATGGCGCCGACGGCGACGTATTTTCCGTCCAGCGTCTCATAGACCTCGTAAAACGGCGCGCCGGTGTCGAGCAGATTGACGCCGCGCTCGTCGCGCCAGGCCAGGCTGGGCGGCAGGGGCGCGGGCAGGTTCTGGCGGAAGCCCCAGATCATGCTCATCAGTAGGGAGGAGCCGTCGGTCATGGCGCAGTCGATGACGTCGCCGCGCCCGGTGCGCTGGGCCTTCAGCAGACCGGCGACCATGCCGAAGGCCAGCAGCATCCCGCCGCCGCCGAAGTCGCCGACCATGTTGATCGGCGGGGTCGGCTTCTCGCCCGCCCGGCCGAAGGCGTGCAAGGCGCCCGAGACGGCGATGTAGTCGATGTCGTGACCCGGCGCCGGGGCCAGCGGTCCGTCCTGACCCCAGCCGGTCATGCGGCCGTAAACCAGCTTGGGATTGTCGGCCAGCAGCACGTCGGGGCCGAGGCCCAGGCGCTCCATCACGCCGGGACGGAAGCCCTCGATCAGGCCGTCGGCGGCGCCGGCCAGATCGCGGATCAGGGCGGCGCCCTCGGGCGTCTTGAGGTCGGCCTCGATCAGGCGGGCGCGGCTGCGGTTCAGGGGATCGCGCAGATCAGGCGCGGCGCCGGGCCGGTGGACCAGCACCACCTCCGCCCCGTGGTCGGCCAGCATCATGCCGCAGAAGGGGGCGGGGCCGATGCCGCCGATTTCGATGATGGTCAGGCCGTCGAGGGTTCCGCTCATGTCCGGCACTGAAGCCGAGGCGGGCGGCCCCGTCCAGCTTGCGCTGTCCGGGGCCGCCTCTTCGGGGGAGCTTGTCGCAAGCCCTCCCCCTCGATGGGGGAGGGTTGGGTGGGGGTGTTGGCAGGCGGTCGCCGGTGAGGCTGGGAGACGCCGCGTCTCATGCGGGCCAACAGCGCTGTCGCGTCCTCACCCCCATCCCCGACCCTTCCCCCATCGAGGGGGAAGGGAGTCTTACGCCGCCCGGTTCTTCACCAGATCGTCCACCACCGACGGATCGGCCAGGGTCGAGGTGTCGCCCAGGGCGCCCAGTTCGTTCTCGGCGATCTTTCTCAGAATCCGCCGCATGATCTTGCCCGAGCGGGTCTTGGGCAGGGCCGGCGCCCACTGGATCACGTCAGGGGCGGCGATGGGGCCGATCTCCTTGCGGACGTGAGCGACCAGCTCCTTGCGCAGATCCTCGGTGGCGTCGACGCCCCGCACCAAGGTGACATAGGCGTAGATGCCCTGGCCCTTGATGTCGTGGGGGAAGCCGACCACGGCGGCCTCGGCCACGATGTCGTGCAGGACCAGGGCGCTCTCGACCTCGGCCGTCCCCATGCGGTGGCCCGAGACGTTGATGACGTCATCGACCCGGCCGGTGATCCAGTAGTAGCCGTCCGCATCGCGGCGGCAGCCGTCGCCGGTGAAATACTTGCCCGGATAGGTCGAGAAATAGGTGTCGAAGAAGCGTTGGTGGTCGCCGTAGACCGTCCGCATCTGGCCCGGCCAGCTGTCGGTAATGCACAGATTGCCCTCGGTCGCGCCGCTCAGCACGCGCCCTTCCGCGTCCACGATTTCAAGTTCGACGCCGGGCAGGGGCAGGGTCGCCGAGCCGGGCTTCAGGTCCGTCGCGCCGGGCAGGGGCGAGATCAGGGCGCCGCCCGTTTCGGTCTGCCACCAGGTGTCGACGATGGGCAGGCGGCTCTCGCCGACGACCTCATGATACCAGCGCCAGGCCTCGGGGTTGATCGGTTCGCCGACGGTGCCCAGCAGGCGCAGCGACTTGCGGCTGGACGTCTTCACCGGGGCGTCGCCCTCGCGCATCAGGGCGCGCAGGGCCGTGGGGGCGGTGTAGAAGATGTTGACCTGGTGCTTGTCCACCACTTCCCAGAAGCGGCTGACGGTCGGATAGTTGGGCACGCCCTCGAACATCAGGGTCGTCGCCGCATTGGCCAGGGCCCCGTAGACGACATAGGTGTGGCCCGTGACCCAGCCCACGTCGGCGGTGCACCAGAAGACCTCGCCGGGGCGGTAATCGAACACCAACTCATGGGTGTAGCTGGCCCAGAACAGATAGCCGCCGGTGGTGTGCAGCACGCCTTTGGGCTTGCCCGTCGAGCCCGAGGTGTAGAGGATGAACAGCGGATCCTCGGCGTTCATCGGCTCGGGCGCGCAGTCGGGCGAGGCCTTTTTCGCCTCGACGCCCCAGTCCAGGTCGCGGCCTTCGACGAAGGGCACATCGGCGCCGGTATGGCGCAGGACGACGACGGTCTTCACGCCCCCGACCTTCTCCAGCGCCTTGTCGACATTGGCCTTCAGCGGAACCTTCTTGCCGCCGCGGCAGCCTTCGTCGGCGGTGATGACGAAGGTCGACTGGCAGTCCTCGATGCGCCCGGCAATGCTGTCGGGCGAGAAGCCGCCGAAGATGACCGAATGCACGGCGCCGATGCGGGCGCAGGCCAGCATGGCGTAGGCCGCTTCGGGGATCATCGGCAGATAGATGGTGACGCGGTCGCCCTTCTGGACGCCGTTGGCCTTCAGCACATTGGCCAGGCGGCACACACGCTCATGAAGTTGGCCGAAGGTGACGGCTTCGCTGTCGGTCGGCTCGTCGCCTTCCCACAGGATGGCGACCTCGTCCTTGCGGGCGGGCAGGTGGCGGTCGATGCAGTTGACCGAGGCGTTCAGCACTCCGTCCTCGAACCAGCGGATGCGGAAGTCGGCCTTGTTGAAGGAGACGTCCTTGATCTTGGTCGGGAAGGTCATCCAGTCCAGGCGCTCGGCCTGTTCGGCCCAGAAGGCCTCGGGGGTCTCGCGCGCCTGCATCCGGGCCGCTTCATAGCCGGCGCGGTCCATGTGGGCGCGGGCGGCCAGTTCGGCGGGGACGGGATAGATTTCCGGATCAGACACGCGATTTTCCTCCAGGGTCTTTTTCTTCTTCGGCCTTAGAAGCCGTATTTGGCGAACAGGATCAGACGGGTCATGTCGCCGTCCAGTCCTGACTCCAGTTTGCGATCAGCGAACATCACCTCGGCGCCCACATCAAACGCCGTGACCGGCGACCAGATCAGATTGGCGTGAAGGCTCTGGGCCGAGCGGTTGACGGCCGCGCCGGTCAGGGCGACGTCGTTGTCGACCTTCTGCGCCGACCAGATCAGGCTGGAGCGCCAGCCCGGCGCCCAGACGTGGCGATAGGCGGCGAAGCCCGCGACCACGCCGATGGCCTCCAGATCGCCCGAGGCGTCCAGCACGGCGTCGTTGGAGAAGTTCAGCCCGACATAACGGCCGACGCCTTCGCCGCCCGTCAACATCAGGCGGATGTCGTCCTGCGCCCCGACCTTGAACTTGGCCGAGGCCGATAGGCCCCAGCCCGTGGCGGTGGAATCGATGTTGGTCGCCGGGTTCTGATACTTCAGCTGGCGCACTAGGCCGGACAGCTGCACGTCTCCCCACGGGCGGCTCAGGCCATAGCGGGCGGTCAGGTCGGGCAGGCTGTTGTCGTCGGCCACGATGCGGGCGCCGCCGCCGAAGGGGGTGACGGTGGTCTCGGGGTTCTCCAGCGCGATGGAGAAGGGGCCGCGCGTGTAGCGGACCTGGGCCTGACGGGCGAAGACCGTGCCCTCGGCCGCGCCGACGAAGTCCGCCGATTCCGGCAGGACGGCGGTGTTCTGGAAGTTGGTCCACTCCTGGCCGATCAGCCAGTTGTCGATGGTGACGAAGGCGCGGCGCAGGGCGGGGTTCGAGCCGCTGGTCGTGCGCTGATCGCCCGAGCCGGGCAGGGTCTGGAAGTCCATCTCCAGCCGCGTGCCGATCTTGTGTCCGGCCACCACGCCGTCGGTGGTCAGCCAGAAGCGGGTCTGGCGGGCGTTGAAGTCGGTGGCGACGTCTTCGTCCGCGCCGCCGACCGGAATGGCGCCGGGCAGGTGATAGTCGCGCAAGGGATCGCCGTTGGCCGGGTCGCCGCCGGAATATTTCGACGCCATGAAGTCGGTCTTGATGAAGCCGCCGAACTTCACCGTGTGGTCGCCGATGCGGAAGCCGTCCGAGGGCGCCGCCGGGGCGGAGACCGGCGTCGGCGCGGGCGTCGGCCGCGTCTCCAGGCGGATGATGTCCTGCGCCTGCGAGGCCTGCTGCGTTCGGGCGGCGGCGACTTCGGACTTCAGGCTGTTCAGCTCGGCTTCGAGCTGGGCGATGCGGGCTTCCAGGGCCGCGCCGGCGTCTTGAGCCAGTGCGGCGCCGGGCGCGAGCAGCAGCGCGGCCGCAGCCACGCCGCCGAACAAACGGCAGCTTCCCATGCGTGGTCCTCCCAGACCGTTGTTCCGGACCTGTCTGTCGCAGGCCTCAGGACGGCAGCATTCCGCGCGCTCCGGGTTTGCGGCCATTAGCCATTCGTCTAGTTTCGACCAAAGTCGAGGCGCGGCATGGTGTCGTCGCGACGCGGCCGAACGAACAAGAACCGCGCGTGGGAAGGACGCCTATGGACCGCATCGTCGTCGCCGACGACCACCCTCTGTTTCGGGCGGCGTTGAAGTCGGCCGTCGAAAAGGCGTCCGAGGGCGCCCTGATCGTCGAATGCGCCAGCCTGGCCGAGGCGCAGACCGCCCTGGGCGCGGCGGCGACGGACCTGCTGCTGCTCGATCTGAAGCTGTCGGACGTGGACGGCATGACGGGTCTGACCCTGATCCGCGCCGATCATCCGGCCGTGCCGGTCGCCGTCGTCTCGGCCAGCGAGGAGGCGCCGACTATCCGCCGCGCCCTGTCGCTGGGGGCGGCGGGCTTCATTCCCAAGTCGGCGGCCCTGCCGACCATGGTCGAGGCGATCCGGGCTATTCTGGACGGCGAGACCTGGGCGCCCGAGGTCGAGGCGGCGGGCGAGGAAGAAGCGGACCTTCAGGCCCGCATCGCCAGCCTGACGCCGTCGCAGCTGCGGATTCTGGAGGGGCTGAAGGTCGGACGGCTGAACAAGCAGATCGCATTCGACCTGGGCGTCACCGAGGCCACCATCAAGGCGCACCTGACCAGCGTCTTCCGCAAGCTGGGCGTGCAGAACCGGACACAGGCGGTGATCCTGGCGCAGTCGCTGGATATTTAGTGGGCGCTGACCAAATGAAACCCCTCTCCCGCCGGGAGAGGGGACTCCGGTGATCGTCTGTTCAGCTTCTCAGAAACGCCTTCAGCGCCGCGGGTTTGACCGGCTTGGGCAGCAGCACCGCCCCCGCAGCCGCCGCCTTCTCCTTCAGGCCGTCGCGGGTGTCGGCCGTCACCAGCGCGATGCGCCTGACGCCCTGAGCGCGCAGGGCGTCCACGGCGGCCAGACCGTCCGGCTCGTCGTCGCCCAGATGCAGGTCGACCAGGGCCGCGTCGAACGGGCCGTCGGCGGCGCGGGCTTCGGCGACTGAGCGCGCCGTTACGGCCTGCGCGCCCCAGCGGTCCAGCAGGGCCGTCAGGGCGTCGAGGATGGGGGGCTCGTTGTCCACGCACAGCACCCGCAGGCCCGCCAGCGGCAGGCGGCGGTCGTCGGACATGATCTCCGGCTCGGGCCGGGCGGCGGCGCGAGGGACGGCGACGCGGAAGGTCGTGCCGCGCCCGACGCGCGAGGCCAGCGACAGGGGGTGTCTCAGCAGGTCCGACAGCTTCTGCACGATGGCCAGGCCCAGGCCCGCGCCCGGTTCGTCCACCGGGGCGCCGGGCAGTCGGACGAATTCGCCGAAGACGGCCTGGCGGTCGGCCTCGGCGATGCCGCGCCCGGTGTCGCTGACCAGGATTTGCACCCGCTCGCCGTCGCGCCGGGCGCCGATCAGCACCCGCCCCCGGTCGGTGTAGCGGATGGCGTTGGCGATCAGGTTCTGCAGCATGGAGCGCAGCAGGTCGCGGTCCGAGGCGATCCACAGGCTGGACGGCGCTACCGTCAGCGTCAGCCCCTTGGCGCGGGCGACGGGGGCGAACTCGCGCGCCAGTTCGTCGAACAGACCGCCCAGGGCCAGCGGCGCCACGGCGGGCCGGACGCCGCCCGCCTCCAGCTTGGACAGGTTCAGCAGGGCGGTCAGCAGGCGGTGGGCGCTGTCGATGGCGCGGTCGGCGTTGGTCGCCAGGCCGCGCGCAGGCGATCCGGCCAGGTCGGCGTCTTCCCTCAGGGCCGCGATGAACAGGCGCGCGGCGTGCAGCGGCTGCAGCAGGTCGTGGCTGGCGGCGGCCAGGAAGCGGGTCTTGGAGGCGGTGGCGTCCTCGGCCTGACGGCGGGCCTCCTCCAGCCGTTCGGTGCGGTCGGCGACGCGGGCCTCCAGCCGTTCATTGGCTTCCTCCAGCTCGCGCGCGGCGCGGCGCAGGGCGGTGATGTCGGTGTAGCTGGTGGCGTAGCCGCCGCCAGGGATGGGCGCGCCGGAGGAGCGCAGGATGCGGCCATCGGGCTGTTCGCGCTCGTGGTCGTGGGGGATGCGGCGAGCCAGGGCCTCCAGCCGTCGCTCGACCCAGGCGTCGATCTCGTGATCGGGCACGCCCGCCTCGCCGCGCTCGGCGTTCAGGCGATAGACGGCGGCGATCGGCAGGCCGACGTGGACGAAGCCGGCGGGCAGGCCGAACATCTCGACATAGCGGCGGTTCCAGGCGGTCAGGCGCAGGTCTTCGTCCACCACGCTGACGCCCT